>NZ_NIBE01000095.1:46499-50781 GCF_002205115.1 Pseudomonas sp. DrBHI1 | reverse complement strand
GGGTGCCGGGGTGACCATCTCATTAAGTAACCCGCCGTAAGGGCGGAAAGGTGATTAAGCGTCGACATCGCAAATGAATGCGCATACAACGATCAAAACCACCCAACAACAACAACAACAACAACAACAACAACAACAACAACAACAACAACGCCAGGTCAGGCCTCAGGCCCCCGAGGCAACCCGTCGACCTGAGCCGTACTGGCCTCGACCGGCGGCGTCAACCGCAACACCCGATCCCGTCCTCCTTCAGCCAGCAAATACCCCCCCTTGCCATCCGGAACAATAGCCTGAGGCGCCTTCAGATAGCTGAGAATCGTATGCCGAGCACCATCACCATCAATCCGCACCAACCGCGCCCGATGAGTGGAATCCTCGCTGATCCACAATCCACGCTGATCGCAAAGCAGGAACGTCGGGTTACGCAGCCCGTCAACCACCACCGGATCAGCGCCTTCGGCATTGAACGCACGAATCTTGCCGGTGGCCTTCTCGGTATACAGCAACCGTCCATCGGTACAACGGGTCAGCCCTTCGGTCTCGGTCAACCCCGCACGCAGCACATCGACCTCACCGCTGCGCCAGTCGTATCGCATCAGTCGGCCATCACCCTTGCGGTCCTCAATGGCATAAAGATGCTGACCATCGTTATACAACCCCTGCACATTGTTGCCCGAGAACAGCTGGCTGACCCTGCCATCGCGCGACAGGCTGACCGGAGCCCCGCCTACCTCCTGGCTGAACGCCCATCCACCCTCGACAGCAACCATACCGTCGGGCTTGGACAGGCCATCGAGCACCACCATCCGGTCACCCTCGGCAGTGATGCGCATGATGCTGCCCTTGCCACCGTTGAGCTCGCGACTGACCAGCAAGCTGCCGTCGGCCTGGGGCAGCAACGAGGCGGCCCGGGTCACCGAATTGTGCAGCACCTGAACGTCCCAGCCCTCGGCGGCCTGCACCGGGTAGAAGGACTGCCAGCCGAAAAAACCCAGGGTACAGGCCAGCAGCCCTCCGGTACCGGCCAGGGCGAGGCGAACAGCACGTTTGCGCAGGACAGGTATCATCGATTCAGCTCCGTGGAAGTGCTGGCGATGCTAGCAAGGCGATGTGAAAAAAATGTCATGGCCGTAAACCCTGGGAAACTTCCTACACCGGCGCCATGAGAATGCTGTCATGACATTCAGCAACTGGATACCGGGTATTCCAACATTTAATTTGTAGATGGCGCCGGCCCGCCCCTATGCTGTCGGTGCATCCCCTGCACGCACCGGCCGGTGTGGTCCAAGGCATGGGGAGAGAACAACAAGTCGAGACCGTTCATGTCGAAACCTTCCTACTTCGCCCCCCACGGTGGGCACCCGGCTCAGACCGAGCTGCTGACTGACCGTGCCATGTTCACCGAAGCCTATGCCGTCATCCCCAAGGGCGTGATGCGTGACATCGTCACCAGCCACCTGCCGTTCTGGGACAAGATGCGCATGTGGGTCATCGCCCGCCCGCTGACCGGTTTCGCTGAAACCTTCTCCCAGTACATCGTCGAAGTGGCCCCCGAAGGCGGCAGCGAGCGTCCTGAGCTGGACCCGAACGCCGAAGCGGTGCTGTTCGTGGTCGAGGGTGAAATCGACATCACCGTCGAAGGCAAGCACCACACCCTGGTGCCGGGCGGCTACGCGTTCCTGGCCCCGGGCGCCGACTGGAGCCTGCGCAACAACAGCAAGGCCAATGTCACCTTCCACTGGCTGCGCAAGCACTACCAGAAGGTCGAGGGCCTACCGGTTCCCGAGTCGTTCGTCACCCACCGCGACAACGCCACCGTCATCGAGATGCCTGGCACCGAAGGCCGCTGGGTCACCACCCGCTTCGTCGACATGGCCGACATGCGCCACGACATGCACGTGAACATCGTGACCTTCCAGCCGGGCGGGGTGATTCCGTTCGCCGAGACCCATGTCATGGAACACGGCCTGTACGTGCTGGAAGGCAAGGCGGTGTACCGCCTGAACCAGGACTGGGTCGAGGTCGAGGCCGGCGACTTCATGTGGCTGCGCGCCTTCTGCCCGCAGGCCTGCTATTCCGGCGGCCCAGGCCCGTTCAGCTACCTGCTGTACAAGGACGTCAACCGTCACGTGCACCTGACGCTCAATCCGCAGCGTTGATGCAATGCAGGAGCGGGCACGCCCGCTCCTGCCGGTCTTGATCCATACTGATCGGACCTTCCTCCTTCGGCGTCCCCGCCATGCCCCTCCTGCGCCCTCTGTTTGTCCTGCTGCTCCTGCTGCCGGGCACCTTGCCGTGGGCAGACGACTGGCAACTCGCCCACCAGGAAGACGGCATCGATGTCTACCTGAGCAGCGTTGAGGGTTCGGCCTACCAGCAGTTCCGCGGCATCACCCGGATCAAGGCCAGCCTGCGCACCCTCACCGACCTGCAGGAGAACCTGCGGGTGGCCTGTAAATGGCTGTACGCCTGCGCCGACATGCGCCTGCTGGAGGTGGACGGCGACACCACCTGGGTCTACCTCACCACCGCCCTGCCCTGGCCGGCCAAGCCCCGCGACATGGTGCTCAAGGTGCGCACCGAGCGCCTCGACAGCGATACCTTGGTCCGTCACCTGAGCGCCGAGCCCGGACGGGTGCCGGCTGCGCCCGGGCTGATCCGGGTGCGCCGGCTCAGCGGCGAATGGGTCATGCGTCCGCTGGGCGAGCGCGAGACCGAGGTCACCTACCAACTACGCGCCGACCCGGCCGGCGATGTGCCGGGCTGGCTGGCCAATCGCTTCGTGGTGGATGCGCCGATGGTTACCCTGAAGACCCTGCGCGCCGTGGCCGAACGCCAGCCGTGATGGCTAGCGACTGCGCAGCAGCAGGGACGCCAGCGCGCAACCGAGCAACGCCACGCACGACAGATAGAACGCATCCGAATAGGCCATCAGGTAGGCCTGCTCGCGCACGCTCTGGTCGATCAGCGCCAGGGTCTGCATCACCTGTGGTGACTGCGGATCGACCATGCCATCGGGCAGGCGCTGCTGCAGCGCGCCGTCGAACAGCGTCAGCCCTTCGCCCACCCGCACCGAATGAAAACGCTCGCGCTGCGACACCAGTTGCGTCAGCAACGCCGTGCCCAAAGCGCCACCCAGGTTGCGCAGCATCGAGATCAGCGCCGAGGCCGAGCCGGCCTGGGCCTTGTCCAGGCCCTTCACTGCCAGCACCGACAGCGCCACCATGATTAACGGCTGGCCGATGCCGCGCACCACAGTCGAAGGGATGATCACGTTGCTGCCCGAGTCCACCGTCAGCGTCGAGCCCAGCCAACAACCCAGGGCCATGATGGCGAAGCCGCTGGCCACCAGCAGCTTGGCATTGAGCCAGCGCATCAGCCGGGGCAGCAACGGCGCCAGCAGCAGTTGGACCATGCCGTAGGCGATCAGGCTCTTGCCGATCTCGCTGGCGCTGTAGCCCTGCACCAGCGACAGGTAGTTGGGCACCAGGAACACCAGGCCGAAAGTGGCTGCGCCGAACACCGCCATGGCCAGGCTCGATACACCGAAATTGTAGCTGCCCAGCAGGCGCAGGTTGATGAACGGCCGTGTGCCCCACAGTTGGCGCTGGATGAACAACGCCAGGGCGATCATCGCGACGAGGCTGAAACCGACGATGAAGCGCGACTCGAACCAGTCCTTGCGCCCCCCCTCCTCCAGCACCACTTGCAACGCACCCAGCCCCAGCGCCATGGCGGCGATGCCCAGCCAGTCGGCCTGGCGCAAGGCACTGCGATCCCCGGCCTGACCCTTGATCGACCAGGCCACCGCCGCCAGCAGGGCCACGCCCGGCGGCAACTGCAGCAGGAAGATCCAGCGCCAGGAGTACATGTCGGTGAGCCAGCCGCCGATCGACGGCCCGGCAGCCTGGGCCACGCTGTTGGACAGGCTGAACAGCGCCATGCCCAGCGCCAGGCGGCTGGCCGGCAGCTCGGTGATGATCAATTGCATCGACAGCGGTATCAGCACCGCACCGGAGGCGCCCTGGATCACCCGCAGGCTGATCATCGCCTCCAGGCTGCCGGCCATGGCGCAGCTCACCGAGCTGACCAGGAACACAGCCGAGCCCACCAGCATCACCCGGCGCAGGGAAAACACCTGCACCAGCCAGGCGGTCAGCGGGATCATGCTGATCTCGGCCACCAGGTAGGCGGTGGAGATCCACGAGCCCTCCTCGAAGCTGGCCCCCAGCGCGCCCTCGATCTCGGGCAGGGCGGCACTGGTGACATGGACGTTCATGCC
>NZ_NIBE01000095.1:22529-46439 GCF_002205115.1 Pseudomonas sp. DrBHI1 | reverse complement strand
GTCGACGGTGGCGATCACCGACATGCCGGGCAGCAGCCGTGGGCTGTCGTCACCCGCCGGGTCGAGGTGGATACGGACTGGAAAGCGCTGGACGATCTTGGTGAAGTTGCCGGTGGCGTTGTCCGGCGGCAGCAGCGCGAACACCGCGCCGGAACCCGGGGAGACGCTGTCCACCGTACCGCGCCAGTGCTGGCCGAAGGTGTCCACCTCAAGGGTCACCGGCTGGCCGGGACGCATCTGCGCCAACTGGGTTTCCTTGAAGTTGGCCACCACGTACGCCTGTGCCACCGGCACCACCGCCAGCAGCGGCAGGCCGGGGGTGACGTACTGCTGCTGGCGTACCTTGCGCTGGCCGACCACGCCGTCGAACGGCGCACGGATCTCGGTGTCGGCCAGGGCGCTGCGGGCCAGGTCAGCCTCGGCGCGGGCCTGGTCGAGGTCGGCCTGGCGTTGCAGCAACTCAGCCTCCAGTTGCTTGCCCTGCTGCTCCAGCATCGCCTTGCGTGCATGCTGGCGCGCCAGTTCGGCGTCGGCCGCGCGCTGCATGGCCTGGGCCTGGATACGAGTAGCGCGGGCCTGCTCCATGCGCTGCACGCTGGCCGCCTGCCATTGCGCCAGGTGCTGGTAGCGCTGCCAGTCGGCCTCGGCCCGCTGCGCCTCGCCGCGACTGCCACCACGCTCGGCGTCGGCACGGGCGATGGCATGGGCCTGCTCGTCCTGCTCGGCAGCGAAGGCGCGCAGGCGCATGCGCTGCACCTGCAACGCCGCCTCGCTCACCGCCAGGTGCGCCTCGGCCTTGCGCAGGCGATCGCGAAAGTCCCGTTCGTCCAGGCGCACCAGCAGGTCGCCGGTCTTGACCGCGGCGTTTTCCGCCACCGCCACCTCAGCCACATAACCACTGACCCGAGCGCTGATCGGTGCCCAGTCGGCGCGCACGTAGGCGTCGTCGGTCTGCTCCAGGAAACGACCATCGAGCCACCAGTAGCCGCCATAGGCCGCCAACAGCAGACCTACGCCCCCGGCCAGGCCGAAGCGCAGCAGGCGCTGGCGGCGCCGGATCTGGGTTTGTTCGAGGGTGTGCTGGGGATCTGGGCTGACCGCCTGGTTCATGCTGGGCTCCATCCGATGGGGGGAGCGCCAGGGTACGGAAACTGTGATTGTCGTTCGCTCGTGAATCGGCAAGCAATCGTCGTGAAATGGACAGCAGATCAATCAACGCTAATCCTGCGTGCGGAACCTGTGAGCGGCCTTGCCGAGGCGTCGGACCGTTCGGATGGGCTGCGCAGCAGCCCCAGCGATTGATGCGTCAACGCTGAAGCCCTGGGGCCGCTTCGCGGCCCTTTCCGACCGGTCCGACGCCTCGGTAAGGCGCTCAGGGGATTGCGTTGGCTGTGGAATGCCTTCAATCCTGCAGGAACGCCAGCACCTGCTCCGCGGCCATCGACGGATCTTCCTGCATGAAGCAGTGCCCGCCCGCCACCTGCTGCCCGCTCACCTGGGCATTGAGCCCCGCCAGGCGCTGTACCGAGTGCGGCACGAACGGATAGGTCTGCTCGCCGTACAGGATCCGCGTCGGCGTCTGGATACGGCCCAGGTGCTGCCACATGCGTTCGGGGAACGAACTGAAGATCTCCACCTCGCGGCTGGGCCGGCACTTGAGCACCACGCCTTCGCCACAATCCCCGATGGCGTGCTCCACGTAGGCCTGCAAGGCGGCATCGGTCCAGCCCTTGAAGATCCCGCGCCCTTGCAGCGAGGCCTGCGCCGACTCACGATCGGGCCAGTGGCTACGGCGGGTGGCGGCCTTGCGCGCCAGAGCGTGGCGCCGGTGCAGGCCGACCATGGCGGCGGCGCCCATCACTCCGATCATGCGTCGGCTGAACAGCACCGGGTCGAGCAACACGGCGCGTTGGAACAACTGCGGCTCGCTGGCCAGGATCAGGCCAGTGAGCACGCCGCCGAAACTGTGGCCCAGGGCGTAACGTGGAACATCTCCATATTCGCCGCGCCCGGTCTCGAACGCCTCTACCGCCAGCGCCGCGCTGCGATTCCAACCGCAAAAGGCGCCGCCGTGATCACTGTCGCCATGGCCTTGCACATCGCTCAACCACAGGTCGAAGTGTTCACCCAGGCGCATGAGCATAGGTTGGTAAACCAGGCTGCAGAAACCGTTGCCATGCAGAAAGTGCAGCAGCGGCTTGCCGCTGGCGGGGGTTCGCCATCCACGCAGGGTAAAGCCTTCGGCGCATTCATGGGACCAGGGAATCAACTCCATCGACGGCACTCATCGGCTCTAGGAAAACGCCGATTCTACAAACAGCAGCGGATACAGTGAAATCACCAGCAGCACGGCCATCAGGACATTGAACAGCACCACCGCGCGCGGATTGCGCAGCAGGTTGCGCAAGGCGCTGCCGAACATCACCCAGATACCGACGCTCGGCAGGTTCACCAGGGCGAACACGGCGGCAATGACAATCACGTTGAACACATAGCCCTGGGCCGGCGTATAGGTGGTGATCGCTCCGACCGCCATCACCCAGGCCTTCGGGTTGACCCATTGGAACGCAGCGGCGCCCCAGAACCCGAGCGGCTTGCGGCTGCCGCCACTGTCGCCGGACATCGGACCGGACGTGGCGATCTTCCAGGCCAGGTACAACAGGTACGCCGCACCTGCGTAGCGCAGGATGCTGTACAGCGCCGGCCAGGCCTTGAACACCTCGCCCAGCCCAAGGCCGACCGCCAGCACCATCACCATGAAACCGACACTGATGCCCAACGCGTGGGGAATGGTGCGGCGCACGCCGAAGTTGACCCCCGAGGCCAGCAGCATGGTGTTGTTCGGGCCGGGGGTGATGGAAGAGACGAAGGCGAACAGGACGAACGCACTGAGCAGATCGAGCGAGGCAAGCATGACGGCGGTTTCCGGCTTTTCTGATTATCGAAAGGCCACAGTAGCGGAGGGCTGGGGGAAATGACCGGTACAGTTGCGCGAAATTGAGCAGATACAAATTTCTGTTCCATTCATATGCATGTTTGCTGACCGCTTCTACATCATCGGCGCGGCAAATCATCCGCCAGGCACCTGGCGGCCTCACTTCGTTTTCCCTGACACTACCGATCACCTTTGTACCCAACCGATCACAAGGAAGCCCACCATGCCCGTGACCATCCGCCCCGCAGTTCGCGGCGACGCCGCCCAGATCCTGGCCTTCATCACCGAACTGGCCGACTACGAGCGCGCCCGCCACGAAGTCGTGGCGACCCTCGCCGACATCGAGCACAGCCTGTTCGACGCGAGCAGCACGGTGCGCAGCCTGGTCTGCGAGCGCGACGGCCAGGCCATCGGTTTCGCCGTCTACTTCTACAGCTACTCCACCTGGCTGGGGCGCAACGGCATCTACCTCGAGGATCTCTACGTCACGCCTCAGCAGCGCGGCGACGGTGCCGGGCGCAAGCTGCTGCGGCATATCGCCCGCGAGGCGGTGGAGAATGGCTGCGGTCGCCTGGAATGGAGCGTGCTGGATTGGAACGAGCCAGCCATCGGCTTCTACCGCTCGCTGGGCGCCGAGCCGCAGGACGAGTGGATCCGCTACCGCCTCGACGGCGAGCGCCTGCGTCAGTTCGCCGAAGGCTGAGGCGCCTGCCCCCAGAACGACGCCTGCGCCAATACCGGCACCTCGACGCGGCTGCGCTGGCCGCCGCGCTCGATCACCAGGCCGCGGCCTTCGATGGCCACCAGGCGCACGCCGCGGGCCAGTTCCTCGCCACTGCGCACGGCACGCGCCGGGCCGCCGTCGATGCTGACGATGGCCACCGCGCCCTGGCTGCCGGCCATCACCCCACTGACCTGGATCTGCGCCTGCAACGGCAGGTCGGCGAACCAACGCCCGGCCGGTGTTTCACTGGGTGTCAGGGCCTCGGCAGGCTGCAGCGAGGCTACGCCCGGCGAGGGCTGCAGCAACAGGCTGGTCCAGGTCACAAGGCCGGCGATCAGGGCCAGCAACCCCAGCCCCTGCAACAATGGGCCGAGGGAAAGGTTGGGATGGACAATACGCATGGTCACGCGCTCCTTGTGTGCCTGTGCCCGAGCATACCGGGCGATTCTCACGGTTTTGTTTCACACGGCGATCATCTTGCACGGGCAAGCTACCTGGCAGGACAAGGAGCGCCCCGTGAACGGACAACGTGGTTTCACCCTGATCGAACTGATGGTGGTGCTGGTGATCGTCGGTATCGCCAGCGCCGCCATCAGCCTGAACATCCGCCCCGACCCGGGCAAGCACCTGCGCGCCGACGCCGAGCGCCTTGCGCGCATGCTGGAACTGGCGCAGAGCGAAGCCCAGGCCGATGGCCAGCCGCTGCGCTGGCACAGCGACCGCGACGGCTACCGCTTCATCCGCGCCGACGGCCAGGTGCTTGCTGACGGCCCACTCAAGCCGCGCAGCTGGCAGGCCGAGGCGGTCAAGGTGCAAAGCAAGCCCCGCGGCGCGGTATGGCTCGATGGCGAGTGGATCGGCACGCCACTGACCCTGCGCCTGCGCAGCGGCGCGCTGCGGGTGGAGCTGGCGCGCAACGCCGCCGGCCAGGTGCGGGTCAGCCAGCCATGAACCGGCAGGCGGGCTTCACCCTGATCGAAGTGATGATCGCCATCCTGCTGATGGCGGTGGTCAGCCTGATCGCCTGGCGCGGGCTGGACAGCGTCAGCCGCGCCGACCGGCATGTGCGTGAGGCCAGCGAAGACCAACAGGCGATCCTGAGGGTGTTCCAGCAACTGGAACGCGACCTGGCCCTGCGCGCCACCGTCGAGCTGGTCGAGCCGACCCTGCCCGGCCGCGAACCGCCTGGCAAGCCGTTGCTGCCCGCGGTGCGCGCCCGTGCCGACCGGCTTGAGCTGGTGCGCTCCGACGCCGTCTCTGGCAGCGGTCTGCAACGGGTGCGCTGGTACGTGCGTGGCGGCACCTTGTATCGCGCCGCCGCGCCGCTGCGCGAGCGCTTTGCGCTGCCCGCGCCCAAGGTCGCGGTGGCGGTGCTGGATAACGTAAGCGCCTTCGACCTGCGCAGCTGGCAAGCCAAGGGCGGCTGGCGCGCACCGGCCAGCGAGGCCGACGACAACCCCATTGGTCTCGAGGTGCGACTTACCCGCCGCGGCCCTCAGGGCGAGGAGCGTTATCGCCAGGTACTGGGGCCGTTCAACTGACCAGCACCACGCCGCCCGGCAGCTCCAGACAGCGGGCACCATAGGCGACACGGATCAGTTCGGCGGCCTGGCGCAACTGGTCGAAACTGAACCGCGCCTGCACCCGTCGGCGCCCTAGCGTGGGGTTGAGCAACACCAGGCGACCAGGACGGTAGCGGTTGATCTCATCGATCACCCGGGCCAATGGCGCATCGCGAAATACCAGCATGCGCTCGCGCCAGGCCATCACCTGGCCCGGATCGAACGGTTCGGGCACACCGATGCCTTGGGCGCCATAGCGCAACTGACGGCCCGCCGGCAGCGCCTCGACGCGCCCCTGGAAGGCCACGCGCAACTCACCCCCCAGGCAAGTCACGCAGACACCTTCATCGTCCTCACGCACGTTGAATCGGGCCTGCTCGGTGCTGATCACCCCATCCTGCGCCCGCACCTGCAAGGGCTGGCCGGCCTGCACCTCGATTTCGCCGGCCAGCAGTGCGATACCCTCAAGTTCGCGGCTGACCCGGGTACGCACGTTCAGCTCAAGCTTGATCCCCGGCGCCAGCTCCACCCGTTGTTGCTCGCCGACCTCGGTGGCAAACGCCGGTGCTGGCGCCATGGCCGCCTCGAGCAGGCCGCCGCGCCAGACCACCAGCGCCACCGACGCCGCCAGCGCGCCACCCAGCAACGCCCGGCGACCGAGCAACGGCGCACCCTGCCCCGCCTGCCGTGCCGCAGGGCCGAGCAAATGCCAGAGTTGGCGTGCTTGGGCAAAGGCCTGGGCATGCGCCGGGCTGCGCGCGCACCACTGGCGCAGGGCCCGGGCATCGGCCTGGGTGGCCTGGCCGGACGTCAGCCGCAACAGCCAGTCCTGGGCCTGGCGCTGCAAGTCGGGATCGGGCGGAATCTGGGACATGGGGCTCACATGAAGAGGTCGACTATCGTTCAAGACGGTTTTCCCGCGCCGGGACCGAACCGCTGAAACACTTTTCTATCCAGGCGCATCGCGCAATGCCCCAGCGCCGCCTTGAGTTCCTTTTCCACCGTGCGCGTGGAGATGCCGAAGCGCTGGGAGATTTCCAGGTGCGACGCCTCCTCCAGGCGAGCGGCGATGAAGATCCGCCGGCGCCGGGCCGGCAGTTCGTAGAGGGCGCCCAGCAGGTTCTGGATCTCGCGCTGGCCGCCGACGATGCGCGCCGGGTCCTGGTCCTCGGCCACCTGCAGCAACGCCTCGATCTCGGCACCGGTGAGCAGCCGGGCGTCGGCCTCGCGGCGGTCGGCGGCGACGTTCAGTGCCATGCGGTACAGGTAGGCGCCAGGGCGTTGCAGGTCGTGCGTCGCGTCCATGCGGTCAACCCGCAGGTAGGTTTCCTGCAGCACGTCGTTGGCCAGGTCATCAGAACCGAGTCGACGCCTCAGGCGTACCCTGAAGGCGTCGTAGGAGGTCAGAAACAGCTTGACCAGCGCACTGTCCCGAGGTTTGTTCATGCCGCCGCAGCTCCTTGCGAAAGTGGGCAATCCATAGGTTCCGGACGCAGCAGCAGGGTCAGCGGCTGCGCCAGGGATGTCGGCGGCGCCTGTTCCAGGCGCACCGTGCGCAGGCGCTCGACGAGCGCTGCGTCGCGGGTGAAATCGCCGGTCGAGGCCAGCAGGCGGCTCTGCACCAGCTGGCCGTTGACATCGATCCACACCTGCAAGGCCGCCCGGTAAGCGCCCGGCCGGGTCAGTGGCGAGGCGCACAGGGCGCGTTCGACCGCGTGTTGCAGCGCCAGCGCATAACTGCCCGGTGAAAAGCCACCGGCGCGACCGCGCGCGGGTGTGCCGCGCAGGCGCAACGGTTGCAGGGTGAAGCCGCCGCCGCTGTAGCTCGCCTGCAGACCGGTGCCCTGCAGCAGTCGCTGCAGGCCTTCGCGCGCCGGATAACGGCCCACGACCGGGCTGGAGCGCTGACCGGCGAGCAAGGCCTGGTCGACCAGCACGGCCAGGCCACTCTGTTGGCCGAAGCTGTCCAGCGCCCGGTCCAGCGCCTGCGCCGGGATATCCAGGGTCAGCAACGGCTGGCCGCGCAGACCGGGAGCCGCCAGCAACCCGGCCAGCATCAGCACGCCGGCCACGAGCAATGCACGCACAGCTGTCCGGGCCTCCTTGCTGGCCGCCGTCGCCGGGGAAACGTCATCCTGGGGCCTGTGTATGACGCTGTGGTGACAGCCAGCGGCAACCAAAGCTTCACCCCGACGGCGGCCTGCAGGGGCTAGACTGCGCCGAAGAACGATTGCCCGGAGACCCGCCATGGCCCGCCTGCCCCTGACCACCCTGCCCCTGCTGCTGGCCTGTGCCCTGCCGGCGTACGCCGAACCGCCCAAGGACGGCCAGGGCTGTATCGACGTGCAGGTCGGCCAATCACGGGCACTGGCTTATGACTGCCTGACCCAGCAGCTGCAAGGCACTGACCCGCGCGCCGCCAAGGGGCTGCACGAGCAACTGGATCCGGCGCGGCAGATGCAGCGCAGGGCGCCGAACCAGATGGGGCTGGCGACGCCGGCGGCGACCTCGACGCGCATGGGTAACAGTTTTGGCAGTTCCGTGGTGCCACAGCGGCCTTGAGGGGGTTGGCGGAGTCTGCTGGGTTTCTGGCGATAGAGTTGCAGCGCCTACAAGATCGAGCGCCGCCCGCGCGACGCAAGGCCGCTCCTGCACCTGTTTCGGGCCAATCAATCCTGTACCAATGCCTGGTCCGGCTTGTTGGCCCGACGAAATTACAGCATGGACACCACTACCCCTCCCTGCGCAACAGATAGGTATCCATGATCCACCCCTTGCGCCGCCGCGCCTCCTCGCGCAACTGGATGATGCGTGCCTTCACCGCCAGCAACGGCCCGCTGACCAGCAACTCGTCCGGCGTGCCCAGGTAGGCGCCCCAATAGATCACCAATTGCGGGTCGTCCAGGTCGGCAAAGGCGCACTGGCCGTCGAGCATCACCAGCACGTTGTCGATCCGCGCCTGTTCGCCCAGGCGTCGCCCCGGCAACACGGTCAGCGGCTCGCCGATGCGGTTGAGGGGGATCTGGTGGCGGGCGGCCAGGGCCTGGATGCTGCTGATGCCGGGAATCACCTGCAAGGCCAGCGCCACGCCTTGCTCGCGCACCAGGTCGAGGATGCGCAGGGTGCTGTCGTACAACCCGGGCTCGCCCCACAGCAGGAAGGCACCGGTGTCGGCGGCGCCCAGTTCATCCTCGATCAGGCGGGCGTACAACGCGGCGCGCTGGACGTGCCAGTCCTGCACGGCACCGACATAGTCCGGCGCCTGACCGTCCCGACGGGGGTCCTCGACCTGCACCAGGCGGTAGCCGCCCTCGGGCCGGTAGCGCTCGATAATGACCCGGCGCAGGCGCACCAGTTCGTCCTTGTCAGCCCCCTTGTCGAGGACGAAGAACACCGTGGCGCGGCGCAGGGCCTCCACCGCCTCATAGGTGACCTGGCGCGGATCGCCCGGCCCGATGCCGATCAGTAGAAGCTGTTTCATCGCCTGCCCTGCCTGGTTGCCAGTGGTCATTGTCGACCGACCACCGGCCCTTTGGCAAAGCGGCTCAGAAGATCGAGAAGTTGTAGCTGACGATGACCCGGGTCTCGTCCATGTCGCGCGCCCATTTCTCGTAGTTGCTGCGGTAGGTGGAGTTGCGCAGGCGCACGCTGACGTCCTTGAAGGTGCCGGACTGCACCTGGTACTTCAGCTCGCTGTCGCGTTCCCATTCCTTGCCTTCGGCATTGCTGCCGGGAACCTTGACGTTGTCGCCGTTGATATAGCGGGTGAAGAAGGTCAGGCCGGGCACGCCCAGGGCCTTGAAGTCGTAGTCGTAGCGCACCTGCCAGGAGCGTTCCTGGGCGGCGGCGAAGTCGTTGACCTGGGCATAGTTGACCAGGTACGGGTTGCTGCCGTCGAGGTACGGCATGGCGCTGTCGCCGTACATGCGCTGCCAGCCGGCGCTGAGCTTGTGGCCACCGAGGCTGTAGCCGAGCATGCCGCTGAAGGCGCGGTGGTCGATGTGCCCGGCGCGGGCGTTGCCGATGTCGTCGCTCTTGATCAGGCGCAGGTCGGCCGACAGCGTGCCGACCTCCAGTGGCTGGCTGGCGACCAGGCCGAGGAAGTGCTGGCGGTAGATGTCCTCAAGCTTGGAAACCTGGTACTGGGCGCTGACACGCTCGTTGACGCGGTAGTCGACACCGGCCAGGTCGAAGTGGTCGGCCTCGATGTCGCAGGCATAGCGCTTGTTCTTGCAGTGCACGCGGATATCCTGGCGGTCGGTGGAGTCCCGCGCGGTGTACTGGTTCAGGCGCGCCAGGGTGAACTTGAGGTCGCGCACCTCCTCGGAGGTCAGCCAGGCACCGTGGAACATGGTCGGCAGCAGGCGGCCGTCGTTGTACTTGAGCAACGGCACGTCCGGCATCATCGATCCGTACTTGAGCACGGTATTGGACACTTTCACCTTGCCGGCGACACCCATCTTGGCGTACTGGTCGGCAGAGTGGCGCGGGTCGTGACCGGAAGACGGCAACAGGCCGCTGTTGCTGTCGGCGGGGCTGGAGTCGAGTTTGAAACCGACCATGCCCAAGGCATCCACCCCGAAGCCGACCGGCCCCTGGGTATAACCGGACTGGACATTCAGAATAAACCCCTGCGCCCATTCTTCGCGTTTCGACGCACCCTGTTTGGAACTGCTGTGGCCATCACGGAAGTCCCGGTTGAAATAGACATTGCGTGCTTCGACCTTGGCACTGCTGTCTTCAAGAAAACCGGCGGCCTGGGCGTTGACACCGGCACACAGGAAGAACAGGCCGGCAACTCGGCGCCCGGGGGCGAGGGGGAAAGGGGCAAACATGCGAGGGAACATCCAAAAGAAGGGCGAAAAACCATCCGGGCAGTCATCTGCACCGGCACTACGCGATGAACGAATACATGTCGACCATCATCCATAATTTTCCGCCAAAGGCTCTAGCCTGCGCCATGGGACCATGGTCTAACGCCGCTGCCAGGGTGGTTTCGAATAGCGCGTAAAAAACCGGCAAAGTTCCCGGCTAATTGATTGAAAGTTTGCAGTTTACCCACTCGCAAGCGACTACTACACTCTCGCTTAGCGAACAGCTTTACCCATCCACGTGGCCGGCGTTCAGTCAGTTTTCATGTTCGTCACGTCCCGCCACGGCAGACTTACAGGAGTGATGACAGTGTCCAGACTTGCAGAGTTTCGTGCTGCCGAAAAAGCGCTCAAGGAACAGATGGCACAACTGGAAGCGCTGAAAAAGGATGCCGGCCTTAAACGCGAAATCGAATTCGAGCAGAAACTAGTCGGCCTGATGAAAAGCTATGACAAGAACCTGCGCGACATCATCGCCATCCTCGATCCGAAGGCCGCGAGCCGCGCCCCGGCGCCGATCAAGCAGCAGCGTCGGCCACGGGTGGTGAAGGTCTACCAGAACCCGCATACCGGCGAGCGGATCGAGACCAAGGGCGGCAACCATCGGGGGCTGAAAGCCTGGAAGGAACAGTACGGGGCGCAGACGGTGGAAAGTTGGGTGCGGTGATGAAACCTCGACACCTGCTTCACACTTTTTTCACATGCGCAGGCCCAGTATCGAACCAGCTAAAGGACTAGCGACCCCATCACGCGCCCGCACATGCGGGCCTCTAATTCCAGCGCCCCGCACACGTGCGGGGCGCTTTCATTTGCGCTGGCGATGGACTTCCGTATCATGGTCCGCCTGTTTTAGGCCCTGATCCAGGAGTACCCATGAGCCTGCACGATCTGCAAACCCTGCCCGGCGTCACCGCCCAGCCGGACACCGCCACCGCCCACTTCGTGTTCAACCACACCATGCTGCGAGTCAAGGACATCGAGAAGTCCCTGGACTTCTACACCCGCGTGCTGGGTTTCAGCCTGGTGGACAAGCGTGACTTCCCGGAAGCGGCTTTCAGCCTGTACTTCCTGGCCCTGGTTGACCAGAAAGCCATCCCGGCCGATGACGCCGAACGCCACCAGTGGATGAAGTCGATCCCCGGCGTGCTCGAGCTGACCCACAACCACGGCACCGAAAACGACCCAGAGTTCGCCTACCACGATGGCAACACCGACCCACGCGGCTTCGGGCACATCTGCATCTCGGTACCCGACGTGGTCGCCGCCTGCGCCCGCTTCGAAGCCCTGGACGTGCCGTTCCAGAAGCGCCTGAGCGATGGCCGCATGAAGCACCTGGCTTTCGTCAAGGACCCGGACGGCTACTGGGTCGAGATCATCCAGCCGACCGAACTCAAGGCCTGATCGTCGGTCGCGCTCGTCGGGCCGGGAACTCCCGGCCCCTCGCTGTGGTATCTAGAAGGAGCGCCTGTTCCCAGCCACAGCGAGGTAAGGACGATGCAAACCCTTCACTGTGAATACCGCGACCACACCATCACCGCCAGCGTGATGCCTCACCCCGACTCGCCCCTGCCCTATGCGGCCGGTTGCGTGATCACCGATCCTGCGGGCCACTGCAGCCGGCGAATCTCGATGCCGATGAAGTTCTTCGCCGACCTGGAAAATGCCCAGCATGTGTCCCTGGCCCATGGCAGGGCGCTGGTTGACCAGCAGTTGGACGAGACTGGCCGGAAAGTGTTCTGAATCCTGTGACCTGCCCCGGCCGTATCGCCGGCACGCCGGCGATACGGCGCGTTAACGGCGCCCTGTAACAGGGACGTCTGGCGTCAACTTTCCCGGGCAAACGCCACGGCGGCTTGCATTTGCTCCGGTGTCGGCCGCACCCCGGTATACAGCACGAACTGCTCCAGCGCCTGCAAGGCGATGACATCGAGCCCGGTGATCACTGGCGTGCCAAGCGCCTCGGCGGCGCGGATCAGCGGGGTACGCGCAGGCATGGCCACTACGTCGAACACCCGCTGCGCCGCCTCGATGGCGGCTTCGGCAAACGCCAGTCGCTCGGCATCCGGCCCTCCGGCCATGCCGATCGGTGTGACATTGACCAGCATCGGCGGACACCGGTCGCCCAGCTCCGGCAGCCATCGATACCCGCAGACATCCGCCAACTGCCGCCCGGCCTGCTCGTTGCGGGCAACGATAGTGCCGTCACGGAATCCTGCATCCCGCAACGCACTGGCCACTGCCTTGGCCATGCCGCCACTGCCACGCAGGGCGAACGCGGTGGATGGATCGACCTGGTGTCGGGCCAGCAGTTGGCGCACCGCCAGGTAGTCGGTGTTGTAGGCCTTTAGATGGCCGTCGGTGTTGACCAGCGTGTTCGCCGAGGCGATGGCCGCGGCGGACGGATCGACCTCGTCCACCAGCGCCAGGCAAGCCTCCTTGTACGGCATCGACACGCCGCAGCCACGAATGCCCAGTGCACGGATGCCGGCAACGGCAGCAGGCAGGTCTTGGGTGGTCATGGCCTTGTAGTAGTAATCCAGCCCGAGCTGGCGGTAGAGATGGTTGTGAAAGCGCACGCCGAACGTTCCGGGGCGCCCGGCCAGGGAGATGCACAGCACCGTGTCCCGGCTCGGTGAATGGCTCATCGCGGATCCTCTGTCATGGCTGAAACGATTGCGCCAGCGTAGCAGACCCTGCCGCCGGTCGCCCCTTACACAACCTTTACCCTTGCCCTGGCAGCAGTTGCGCAAAGATGGGGTCATAGTAATCGAGCCCCGAACGTGGGGTTGTCTTGTGAGGATCGACCATGAACCGTTTCATCCCCGGAATCGCCCTGCTGGTCGGCGCGCTGGCCGTCAGCGGGCAGGCATCCGCCCACGGTGGCGGCTGGTACGGCCCGGGGCCGGTCGTCGGTGCTGCCGTGGCCGGTGCGATTTTCGGGGCGGCCGTCTCCAGTGCTCCGCGTACCGTCTATGTCCAGCAACCACCGGCCTACTATCCACCGCCCCCGGTCTACGTGCAGGCGCCACCACCACCGGTCTACTACCAGCCTTACGTGGTCGAACGCTACGTACCGGCACCGCCACCGGTGTACCGTCGCTACTACGGCCCACCGCCGGTGTACTACGGTCCACCGCGCTGGTAGGCGCCATCGTTGATAAAAGCAATGACCACTATCGAGGACATTGATTTCTAACCCTGAGGGCATCTGCGTAAGGTGGAGCCATGTTCGAGAGGAGATCCATCATGGCCCCGATCCAGATCATGTCCGTTGTCGGCAGCGCGGTACCCGGCAGTCTGCGCCAACAAGGCCTGCTGGCCTGCTGGTACCTGCTGCGCAACGGCGAAACCATCAGCGGCCCGTTGACCAGTCGCCGCGCCGCTGAAACCCTGGCCGACCGTTTGCTTGGCCAGACGCTCACCGCCTGACCCGAAGTTTGTTGTGCGTTGCTCCCTACGCCTCTTGTTGCCCGCCGCCATGGCGGGCTTTTTTTGGGTATCACAAATGCCCTGAACCCGGCGCCGCCCAGGCCGCCAGGGGCAGCGGTGGTTGCTGGTCGAGGATCCGCCGCCAGATCAAGGCCAGCCTGCCGCCATCGAACAGGGCTGCGGCGCCGCCCCCGATCCACCCTCTGGGCTGGGTAACCACCCACCGCCCGGAGGGGTCGCGCCGGGCCATTTCGAAGCGGAAACTGTAGCTGCCCGGCATGCCCATGCGCAGATCGGTGACCACCAGCGAATCACCAATGATGTCGTAGCGCAGCCAGTCGTCGGTGAACCAGCGCAGCCGCTCGTGCAACGCCGAACCGCGAAGCACCCTGGCCACCTCCAGGTTGCGCGACTGGCGCAGCATCTCTGGAGACTCGCGATCAAACCAGCTGCTCACACCTTCGTAGTAGTCACCCTCCGGTGTTTTCGCCAGTGTCCGCCAGATCAGGCTGTTGAAGGCTATAGGCACCGCACGGACCTCGCCGGGGGTGACGCCTTGTGCCCGCAAGGCCAGCTCGAAGCGCTGCTCGGCGGCCATGCGCCCAGCCAGGCCGAACCCCAGGTACACGGTACTGCACGCCAACGCCAGCGCCAGCAGCGAGGTCGCCCTGCCCTGCAGCCCCTTGATCGCCGTATAGCCGACCGCCAGCAGCAACGGCACGGTGTACACCGGGTCGATGATGAACACGGCGGCCCAGCTCTGCGGCGTCAGGTGCAGTGGCCAGAACAACTGGGTGCCGTAGACGGTGAAAGCGTCGAGAATGGGATGGGTGACCAGTGCCAGCCAGAAAGCCAGGAACAGCCGGGGCCGGGTGTAACCCTTGTCCGGCCAGCGCCAGGCAACCAGCCAGGCCAGCACCAGGGCCAGCCCAGTCAGGACAAGGATCGAGTGGGAAAAGCCGCGATGAAAAGTCATCTGCGACACCGGATCGGCGTAGCGGATCACCACATCCAGATCGGGTACGGTGCCCAGAGCGGCGCCGTAGAGCAATGCGCGGCGGCCTTGCAGGCGACCCAACACGGTGCCTTGCAAGGCTGCGCCGAGCACGGCTTGGGTAAGTGAGTCCAAGGTGGCGATTCTCCCGCACGATCGACCAAGGTAACCAGAAACGCGCGCAAACCGTCCGAAGGCCTGCGCGCTGGCGAGGGTCACATGGCGTGACGCAGCATTTCCACCACCTGCGCATGCAGTGCTGGATCGCCGCAAGCCACCACGCAACCGCCGTTCTGGGCCGAACCGCCATCCCAGGCGGAGATCACCCCGCCCGCGCCTTCGATGATCGGCATCAAGGCCTGCACGTCATACGGCTGCAGGCTCGCCTCGACAATCACATCGACAAAGCCCGACGCCAACATGCAATAGGCGTAGCAATCACCGCCGTAGCGCATGAGGCGAGCCTTGCCGGCCACGGCCTCGAAAGCCGCCTTGCGCGCCGGGGTATCGAACATGTCGGGGGTGGTGCACATCAGCGTGGCCGAGTTCAAGTCAGCACAGCCACGGGTCTTGAGCGGCGTCTGCCCACGCCAGGCACCTTGGGGGGTGCCGACGAAGCGCTCGCCCGTGAACGGCTGGTTCATCACGCCGACCACAGGGCGCGCGCCATCATTGAGGGCGATCAGGGTGCCCCACAATGGCAGACCGGTAATGAAGGCGCGGGTACCATCGATCGGGTCAAGCACCCAGGTCAACGGGCTGCTGCCCATTGCCGTGCCCTGCTCCTCACCCAGGATGCCATGGTCCGGATAACGAGACTGGATCAATCGGCGCATCGCTTCTTCGGCGGCCTTGTCGGCGACGGTCACCGGATCGTAAAGGCGCCCACCCTTGTCCTCGACGTCCAGGCTGGCGCGAAAGTAAGGCTTGATCGCCTCCGCGGCGGCATCGGCCAGCTGCTCGGCGAAAGAGCGGAATTCGTCGGTCTGTTCGGGGCTCAGGAACATGGAGCGGGCCTCGTGATTGAAAGGACCCGCATGATACCCGACTGCGCGGCGCGGCGGATGACTGGCACCGACAATGATATTGTTATGCCATTATTGCTACTTCATTTAATCGTCACTCAATCGTTGTACTAGCATAGCAAGCAGCTCCAATGGCCCCGCCGGCAGTCAAGGATGCTGGTCACTGGCGCGCGCGGGCCCCCGTTCCACCGCATATCATGGATGACACGATGAATTCGCACCTGCTGTTTCCGCAGATCGGCAAAGCCATATCCAGTACCGGTAGCCGCCACTTTCCCAGGCACCTGCACGACTTGATCCAGACCCACCTGACCATTGACGCGACGCATATCCGTCAACTGCGAATCGACCCGGCGTGCGCCAGCCAGCCTGACACGACACTGATCAACGAGACGGTGTTCAGTGCCGGCGATCCCGGTGAGGGCTTCGACGATTCGTCGCGCTTGCACCTGACCCGACGCAAGGATGGCTACCGCTACGAAATCACCGTGCTGCGGGCGGGCACGCGCAATGGTTTTTCTGCCATCGAACGCAGCCGGTTGGAAGATATTTCGCCCTTGTTGCTGCCTATGCTCGAGAAGCACATCAATGCGTTGCAGCCCGCCACCGTCGGGCTGGCGGATCTGGACAGCCTGGGTCAACGGTTCCTTGAACGACTGCATCAAACCGGAATCAGCCTCTCGGAACGCGAGATGCAGGTATGCAAAGGGCTGCTGGCCGGGCGTACGGCGCCACAGCAGGCGCAGCACTTGCTGCTGAAGGTCAATACAGTGGAGAGTTACCTGCGCCGCGCCGCAATCAAGTTGGGAATCAGTGGCCGGCATTCGCTGATGCGGTGGATGTATGCCGAGGCCTGAGGGTTGTCACCGGCTTGGTCCCGGTGACGCACGCGGACTATGCGGGGGTTGGAGAAATGGGGCAGCAGGCACAGCAGCCATGACGTTGTTCAGGGTTACCGCAGGACTTGAGAGTCAGCGCTGGCGCGCCACCTGCCACAACCGCGCCACATCCCCGGCCCGCGCCTTCAATAACGTCTTTGCCTCGGCGCAGGCCTGTTCCAGGCTCATCGGCCCACTGGCCAAGGCAAAGGCGGCATCGATGCCCTGTGCGTACAACTGCTCGTAGCCGGCCCCCAGGGTCCCCGCCAGCACCACCACCGGCACGCCGTGGCGCTTGGCCACCCGCGCCACGCCGAGCGGCGTCTTGCCGCGCAGGGTCTGGGCATCGAAACGGCCTTCGCCGGTGATCACCAGGTCCGCGCCCTGCACCAGCTCATCCAGGCCGGCCAGCTCGGCAACGACCTCGACGCCCGGGCGGAACCGCGCGCCCATGAACGCCTTGGCGGCGAACCCCATGCCCCCGGCCGCGCCGCTGCCCGGCTGGTCACGCACATCCTTGCCCAGCAGCGCCGCGCAATGATCGGCGAAATGCGCCAGGGCCAGGTCCAGGGCCTGCACCTGCTCGGGACTGGCACCCTTCTGCGGGCCGAAGATCGCCGAAGCGCCGTTGGCGCCGCACAGCGGGTTGTCGACATCGGCGGCGACGTCCACCCGCACCTGCGCCAGGCGCGGATCCAGATCGCTGGCATCGATTCGCGCCAGTTGCGCCAGGGCCAGTCCGCCCTCGGCCAAGGGCGCGCCCTGTGCATCCAGCAGTCGCAGGCCCAGCGCGCGCAGCATGCCGCTGCCGCCATCGTTGGTGGCGCTGCCGCCGATGGCCAGGACGATGCGCGAGGCACCGGCCGCCAGCGCCGCGGCCACCAGCTCACCGGTGCCCCAGGTGCTGCTGCGGCAGGCGTCGCGCTGGCCGTTGGGCACCAGCTGGATGCCACTGGCCTGGGCCATCTCGATCACCGCCGTGCGGCTCGCGGCCAGCCAGCCCCAGCCCGCCTCGACCGGCTCGCCCAACGGGCCGCGCACCACCTGGCGGCGCAACTCGCCCTGGCTGGCGGCGACAATCGCCTCCATGGTGCCTTCACCGCCATCGGCCATCGGGCATTCGATGCGCTCGGACGCCGGCCAGACCTCGGCCAGGCCGGCGGCGATGGCGCGGGCGACGCCGGCGGCGTCGAGGCTGTCCTTGAACGAGTCGGGGGCGATGACGATCTTCATGGGGATTCTCCTGTCCTGTTGCCGTGCATGCTGACAGGTGTGCGCCAGAGCGGCCTCGGTCGGATGCACAAAACACAAGGGCGTTGTTTGGGCGGATGCCTGTTCGCGACGCTACAACCCCTTTGCCGGCAACAGCTGCAGTCCCAGATACAGACTCAACATCCCCTCCATCCGCAACGGATCCACCTCCCCCAACTCGGCAATCCGCTCCAGTCGATAACGCAGGCTGTTGCGATGGATCCCCAGCGCCTCGGCACAGGCTTGGCTCTGACCATCATGGGCGCACCAGGCGCGCAAGGTGAGCAGCAACTGGCCGCTGGCATCCTTGGCGCGGATGCGTTGCAACGGTTCGAGCAGTTCATCCAGCGCATCGTCGTTGCGATGCCGCCAGAGCAACGCCGGCAGGCGATAGCGGGCCAGGCTCAGCAGGCGTTCGTCAGGCAGCACTTCTCGGCCATAGGCCAGCAGGTCGCGCACCCGTCGATAGCCACGGCGCAACTGCTCAAGGCTCTGCGCCGGACTGCCCAGCGCCAGGCGTTCCACGTCCCAGCCATGGCGCTGCAGGCGCTCGAACAGGCGCGGCTCGTCCAGCACCACGCCCGCCGGACGGCACCACAGCAACGACTGGCGCGCAGGACTGACACACCAGCTGTCCGGGTAACGGTTCATCAGCCAGGCCGACAGCGCTTCGGCCGGCGGCCCGGCGCGCAGTTCGAACAGACAGGGAATTCGTGGCAGGTTGGGCTTGAGCCCCAGTTGCTGGGCCTCGTCGACCAGGCGAGGTGAATCACCGCTGCCACCCAGCAACAGCGCCAGCAGGTCGTCGCAGCGCTGGCGACGCCATTGCTGCTCCACCTGCAGGTGACGCTGGGCCAGCAACATCTCGGCGGTCATGCGCACCAGCTCGCCGTAGGTGCGCAGTTGCTGCGGATCACCGGTCAGTCCCAGCACGCCGATCAGCCGGCCATCGAGCATCAGCGGCAGGTTGACACCGGGCTGCACGCCTTTGAGGCACTTGGCCGCGTCCGTATCCAGTTCAACAATACGACCGTTGGCCAGCACCAGTTGCGCGCCTTCGTGGCGGGTATTGATGCGCTCGGGCTCGCCACTGCCGAGAATCAGGCCCTGGCTGTCCATCACGTTGACGTTGCACGGCAGGATGGCCATCGCCCGATTGACGATGTCCTGGGCCAGGTCGTGGTCCAGCTCGAACATTGCAAGGGTCCTTCGACTTTGGTCGGCGGCACAGCAGCCTGCACCTGAGGCTGTGCAAAAGCACAAAGACAGCCGCGCTACACTCCCCGAGACTGCTCAAGGCGAGCGCCGGCACAGGCGACGCGGTGACAACCATAACAACAGAGAACCCGATCATGGCACACAGCCCCGCCCCTGACCAAGGCATCGAGAGCACCCGCAACGCGCTGTACCGGCGCATTACCCTGCGGCTGATCCCGTTCATTTTCATCTGCTACCTGTTCAACTACCTGGACCGCGTCAACGTCGGCTTCGCCAAGTTGCAGATGCTCGACGCGCTGAAGTTCAGCGAAACCGTGTACGGCCTCGGCGCCGGCATCTTCTTCATCGGCTACGTGCTCTGCGGCCTGCCCAGCAACCTGGCGCTCAACCGCTTCGGCCCGCGGCGCTGGATCGCGCTGATGATGATCGCCTGGGGCAGCCTGTCCACCTGCCTGCTGTTCGTCACCACCCCCACCGAGTTCTATGCCCTGCGTCTGCTCACCGGCGCCGCCGAGGCGGGCTTCTTCCCCGGCGTGGTGCTGTATCTCTCGCGCTGGTTCCCGGCCGACCGCCGCGGCCGCATCATGGCGCTGTTCATGTCGGCGATCCCGGTGTCCGGCCTGCTCGGCGGACCGTTCTCCGGCTGGATCCTCGACCACTTCGCCGCCGGCCAGCATGGCCTGGCCGGCTGGCAGTGGATGTTCCTGATTCAGGGGCTGCCCACCGTGGTACTCGGCGCGCTGGCGATCGTACTGCTCAGTGACGGTTACCAGAGCGCCCGCTGGCTGAGCCCGGCCGAGCGCCAGCTGATCGAGGCGGACCTGAAGGCCGACGCCGCCAGCAAGCCGGCCACCCGCGGCGACAGCGTGCTGTCGGTGCTGAGCAACCCGCTGATCTGGACCTTCGGCTTCGTCTACTTCTGCATCCAGAGCGGCGTCTACGCCATCAACTTCTGGCTGCCGTCGATCATCAAGAACATGGGCTTTGACAGCCCGCTGCTGATTGGCTGGCTGAGCGCCATTCCCTACCTGCTGGCCGGGGTGTTCATGATCCTGGTCGGACGATCGGCGGACCTGCGCAACGAACGCCGCTGGCACCTTGTGGTGCCGATGCTGATGGGCGCCCTGGGCCTGCTGATCGCGGTGAACTTCGCCGGCAGCCCGACCATCGCCATCCTCGGCCTGTCCATCGCCACCATGGGCGCGCTGACCGGCCTGCCGATGTTCTGGCCGATGCCGACTGCACTGCTGACTGCAGGCACCGCGGTGGCGGGCCTGGCGATCATCAACTCGGTGGGGCAAATGGCGGGATTCCTCAGCCCTTACCTGGTGGGCTTCATCAAGGACCAGACCGGTTCGACCGACGCGGCGCTGTATGCGCTGGCGGGGTTGATCGTGGTCGGCAGCCTGGTGGCGTTGCGGGTTTCGCGAGGTGGAAGTGCCGTGTTGGCTGGAGCCCGCTAGACAGCAGACAACCTCATCGCGGGGCAAGCCCGCTCCCACGCCTGTAGCCAGCCGGCACAGGATCTGTGGAAGCGGGCTTGCCCCGCGATGGTCATAACGCTAGTTGCGAGGCTTCCACCCCGCCTCGTGCAACGCCGTCAACAGCGTGTCTCCCTCCAGCGCCGGCACCACCAGCCCGCCCTTGCCCTGCATCGTCCGCCCCGCCAGCAAGGCGTTGACGATCGCCTCCTCCACCGCCTCCGCCGCCGCCATGAACAGCGCCGAGATATGGTCGTTGTTGAGCATGCGCACCGCCGTGCACTGCGCCAGCCCTTTGCGCGCATAGTCCGCTGCGGGCAGGTCCTGGTTGCCGGTGGAAAACGCCAGGAAGATATCGCCGCTGGAGTCCTCGGTACCGCCGCCGGTACGGGCGATACCGATCGACGCCCGCTGCGCCAGGCGCTGGCACTGGTGCGGCAGCAAGGGCGCGTCGGTGGCGATCACCACCACGATCGAACCCATACCCGGGGTGCCCGCCTCGGCCTCGGCGAAGGGCGACGGCAGGTGACCCAGCTGACGCCCGACCGGATAGCCGTCGACCCGCAGCTCGCGCCGCTGGCCATGGTTGGCCTGGACCAGGACGCCGACGGTCCAGCCCCCCTGGTCATCTGCCAGGCGCCGCGAGGCCGTGCCGATACCGCCCTTGAACTCATGACAGATCATTCCCGTACCACCACCCACCGGGCCTTCCTGCACCGGGCCGGACTCCGCGGCCTGCTGCGCCTCGCGCACCTGCGCCGGCGTCACGTGCTGCCCCCAGATGTCATTGAGCAGGCCATCATAGGTTTCCATCACCACTGGCATGCACCAGTACACCGCGTCGTCGGGCAGGCGCTCGCGCTCGGCGGCGATCAGCGCGTCGCGCACGACGCCGACGCTGTGGGTGTTGGTGATGGCAATCGGCGTGGTCAGCAGCCCGGCCTCGCGGATCCACTCCAGCCCCGTGGCGTCGCCATTGCCGTTGAGCACATGGCAACCGGCAAAGCACGGTTGCTGGCGCGCCGCACCCGCGCGCGGCTCGATCAGGGTCACCCCGGTGCGGATCGGCACCGGGCGTTGTTCGTCGACCAGGGTGCTGTGGCCGACCCGTACTCCCGGTACGTCGGTGATGGCATTGAACGGGCCCGGGGTGCCGTGGCCGAGGGTGATGCCCAGTTGACGCGCACGCATGTGTACTCCTTGGATGCTCACAATTTCTGGAAAGTCGGGCTGAGGCGGCCGTGGGTGCTGTACAGCACCATCGACACGGCCAGCAGCCCGAGAATGATCGACAGGTCGCGCAGCGACGCCTCGCGCAGCAAGGTCACCAGCAGCCAGCCGGCGCCGCTGACCGCCAGCAGGGCCGGCAACGGCCACAGCGGCATGCGATACGGGTGCTCACGGTCGCGCCGCAGTACCCGGCTGCACAGCGCGCAGGCCGCCACCACCAGGTAAATCAACAGCAACAGCAGCACGGTGAACGAAGTCAGTTGCTCCAGGCTGCCGGACAGGCTCAGCAATGCCGAAGGGACGGCCAGGAACAGGGTCGCCAGCCACGGCGACTCCCAGCGCGGATGGATCAGCGTGAAGGCGCGATTGAGGGTTGGCGTCCAGATCGCATCGCGGCCGCTGCTGTAGACCACCCGGCCGACCTGGATGACGATGGCGACGATGGCGTTGAACACCGAGAGGAAGATACCGGCGCTGACCAGTCGCGCCAGGGTCTCGTTGCCATGGGCGGTCAGCAGGTAGCCGATCGGATCACCGCTGGCCAGCATCGCCTGCAGCGACGGCGCGCCGATCAGCAGCGCCGCCAGTGGAATCACCTCGATCGCCACCACCACCGCCAGCGACCACAGCACTGCGCGGTGCACGGTACGGCCACGGTCCTTCATGTCCTCGGCGAGCAACACCGCGCCACCGTAGCCGTTGAAGGCGAACAGGGCCATGCCCACCGCCCCCAGCACCAGCGCCCAGGGTGCGACGACCAGGCTGCCCTGCTCGAGCATCTGCGGTTGCAGCAAGCTCGCCACTGGCTGGCTGGCGTTGCCGAAACCCAGGGTCACGATCACCAGCAACGCGGCGACCTCGCAGAACAGGAAAAGCCCGGTGATCCAGGCGTTCAGGCGAATATTGAGGATGCCCAGCGCATAGCTCGACACCACGATCACCAGGGCCACTGCCTGGGTGTCGAACGTGGTACCCAAGGCGTTGTTCAGGTAGGTGGCGGCACCGGCGGCGAGCACCGGCGGGATGAACAGCATCGAGGCCAGCACGGTGAGGAAGGTGGCGTAGCCGGCCAGCCCACCGAACACCCGCTTGGCGTACACGTACTCACCGCCGGCGGAGCTGTGGGCACGCCCCAGTTCGGCGTAGCACCAGGCGAACATCAGCGCCAGGGCCGCAGCCATGATGAAGGAAAGAAAGGCGCCGCTGCCGGCCTGCTGGATGGCGAACGGGGCGATGACGAACACGGAACTGGCCGGGGTCACCGCCGACACGGTGATGGCGACCACGTCGAACACCCCCAGCCGTTGCTGGAGCGCGCCCGTGGGCGCTGCGCTGGAGCTCATGGCGTTTTTCCTCTGGTTGTTATTGGTTGTGAGGGGAAAACCGGTCACGCGGCCGCTGGACCTGGGCTGGACTGTAGGCCGAGCGAACGCCCGGGCCAATTACCCTTAGGGGGTACGCCCCTTGACGCCGAGGTGAAAAGCTCTGAACACTGCGGGAGCCTTGTCGCGGGCGAGCCCGCTTCCTTCACTCTCATGGCGCCGCCGCATGCATAACCTGTTCACCGAAGCCAGTACCCACGCAGGCCTGGCCCGCACCGTCGAGCAGATCGGCCAGCCGCGCTTCTGGCGCCAGCTGATCCTGTTGCTGCAGCAATGGCTGGCGTTCGACAACGCGCTGGCGATGGTCTACCCGCGCGCCGGCCTGCCCCGCGCGCTGGAGATCTTCGATGCCCGGGGCGAAGGCAATCCCGAGGCCATGGCCTTGTACCTGAGCGGGCTGTACCAGCTCGACCCGTTCTACCAGGCCTGCCAGGAGCGCATCGGCGATGGTCTGCATCGCCTGGAGGAAGTGGCGCCGGACCAGTTCCGCCAGAGCGAGTACTACCTCAAGTACTTCCACGACCATGTGCTGGAAGACGAAGTGCAGTTCATCGTGCAGTTGGGTGAAAGTGGCGCCCTGTCGTTGTCGCTGGGCCGCCGCGAGCGGTTTGACAGCGCCAGTCATGGGTTGCTGGCGGTGGTGTGCCCGTGGGTAGTCGCGCTGATGGCCCAGCACTGGCTGCAGCTGAGCCTGCGCCCGGCGCCAGCGACGGGCATGGCCCACCAAGTACGCGACGCCATGAGCCTGTTTGGAGCGAAAGTGTTGTCGGAGCGCGAGCTGGAAATCGCCCGACTGATCCTGCGCGGGTACTCATCCAAGGCCATGGCCGAGCGGCTGGCCATTTCGCCGGAGACCATCAAGGTCCATCGTCGGCACCTGTACGCCAAGCTGGACATCTCGTCGCAGCCAGAGCTGTTTTCGCTGTTCCT
>NZ_NIBE01000095.1:2772-22519 GCF_002205115.1 Pseudomonas sp. DrBHI1 | reverse complement strand
CCCTGGGGGCGCATTGCGCCCCCAGGCTCCCAAGCCAGACTCAGCGTCTGGCGACCATCCCCGCCACGCGATCCACCGCGATCCGGGTCTTGTCCACCAGCTCGTCCAGCTCGCTTCGGCTGGCCACCAGCGCCGGCGCCATGATCATCCGCCCCAGGGTCGAACGGATGATCACTCCTTCCTCGAAACCGAAGGTGCGGCACTGCCAGGCCAGGTCGTTCTCGTTGGCGAAGCGCTTGCGCGTGGCCTTGTCCTCGACGAACTGCAGCGCCGCCACCAGTCCGGCGCCCTGCACCTCGCCGATCAGCGGGTGATCGGCGAACACCTCACGCAGGATGCGCTGCAGGTACGGCCCGGTGTCGTCCTTGACCTGACGCACGATGCCTTCATCGCGCAAGGCCTTGAGGTTGGCCACCGCCACCGCCGCCGCCACCGGGTGGCCGGAATAGGTCAGGCCGTGGGCGAACACCCCGCCCCGCTCCACCAACGCCTCGGCGATGCGCTTGCTCAGCACCAGGCCGCCCATGGGCACGTAGCCGCTGGTCAGGCCCTTGGCGATGGACAGGGTGTCGGGCTCGAAACCGAAGTGCTGGTGGGCGAACCACTCGCCGGTACGACCGAAACCGCCGATCACCTCGTCGGCGCACAGCAGCACATCGTACTGGCGGCAGATGCGCTGAATCTCCGGCCAATAGCTCTCGGGCGGGAAGATCATGCCGCCGGCGCCCTGGAACGGCTCGGCGATGAAACCGGCGACGTTCTCGGCGCCCAGTTCGAGGATCTTCTCCTCCAACTGCAGGGCGCAGCGGCGGCCAAACTCGGCCGGGGTCAGCTCGCCACCCGCGGCGAACCAGTAAGGCTCGTCGATATGCGCAACGTCCGGGATCAGCCCGCCCATTTCATGCATGAACTTCATCCCGCCCAACGCCGTGGCCGCCAGGGTCGAGCCGTGGTAGCCATTCCAGCGGCCGATCATGATCTTCTTGCTCGGCTGGCCGACCACCTGCCAGTAGCGGCGCACGGTGCGGATCAGCACCTCGTTGGCCTCGGAGCCGGAGTTGGTATAGATGGCGTGGCTGTAGTGACCCGGCAACAGGCTGAACAACAGCTCGGACAGTTCGATCACCGCCGGGTGGGTGGTGTGGAAGAACATGTTGTAGTACGCCAGCTGGTCCATCTGCGCGGCGGCGGCGGCGGTCAGGTCCTTGCGACCGTAGCCGAGCTGGGTGCACCACAGGCCGGACATGCCGTCCAGGTAGCGGCGGCCGTCGTTGTCCCACAGGTACAGGCCTTCACCGCGGGTGATGACCCGTGGGCCCTCGGCGTTGAGCGCCTTCTGGTCGAGGAAGGCATGGATGTGGTGGGCGGCGTCGCTGGCCTGGTAGTCGCGGGTGTCGCGTTTGGGCGAGAAAGGTGCGTTCATTGTTGTGCTCCTCGGGTGAATGTCAGCGCAGCTGGATCCAGGTGGTCTTGAGCTGGGTGTACTTGTCGAACGAATGCAGCGAGAGGTCGCGGCCAAAGCCGGACTGGCGCCCGCCGCCGAAGGGAACGGTCACGTCCAGGGCATCGACGGTGTTGACCGACACCGTGCCGGCCTTCAGCCGCCGGGCCACGCGGTGGGCGCGGTTGAGGTCGTCGCTCCAGACCGATGCGGCCAGGCCGTAGACGCTGTCGTTGGCCAGGGCGATGGCCTGCTCCTCGTCGTCGAAAGCACTGACCGCCAGCACCGGGCCGAAGATCTCCTCGCGGGCCAGGGCCATGTCCTGGCGCACGTCGGTGAAGATCGTCGGCGTGATGAAGTTCTGCGAGCCGTTCACGCTCAGCCGCTCGCCGCCGCACAGCAGGCGCGCGCCCTCGGCCCGGCCCTGGGCGATGGCCGCTTCGATGCGCGCGGTCTGCCCGGCATCGACGATGGCGCCGGCGCGGCTGACCGGGTCCAGCGGGTCGCCCGGCAACCATTCACGGGCCTGGCGCAGCAGGCGCTCGACGAACTCGTCATGGATCGAGCGCTGCACATACAGCCGCGAGTTGGCCGAGCACACCTCGCCCTGGTTGAAGAAGATGCCGAACGCCGCCTTCTGCGCCGCCAGATCGAGGTCGCGGCAGTCGTCGAACACCAGGTTCGGGCTCTTGCCGCCGCATTCGAGCCACACCTGCTTGAGGTTGGACTGCGCCGAGTACTGCATGAAGTACTTGCCCACCTGGGTGGAGCCGGTGAACACCAGGCAGTCCACGTCCGGGTGCAGGCCCAGGGCGCGGCCCGCGGTCTCGCCCAGGCCCGGCACCACGTTGAGCACGCCCTCCGGCAGCCCGGCCTGCAATGCAAGCTCCGCCAGGCGCAGGGCCGAGAACGGCGACTGCTCGGCGGGCTTGAGCACCACGCTGTTGCCTGCGGCCAACGCCGGGGCAACCTTCCAGGCGGCCATGTCCAGCGGGAAGTTCCACGGCACCACCGCGCCGATAACGCCCAGCGCCTCGCGGCTGATCATTGCCACGGCGCTGGCCGCGGTCGGCGCAACCTGGTCGTAGAGCTTGTCCAGCGCCTCGCCGTACCAGGCGAAAACGTGGGCGGCGCCGGGGACGTCGATGTTGTAGGCGTCCATCACCGGCTTGCCCATGTTCAGCGAATCGAGCAGCGCCAGCTCCTCACGGTGGGCCAGCATCAGCTCGGCCAGGCGCAACAGCACGCGCTTGCGCTCGGCCGGAGCCATGCGTGCCCAGGGGCCGTGCTCGAAGGCTCGGCGGGCGGCACGCACCGCTTGGTCGATCTCGTCGTCGGCGCAGGCGGCGACCTGGGCCAGGCAACGCCCGGTCGCCGGATTGACGGCGGCGAAGGTGACGCCGTCGCGGGCCGCCACCGGGCGGCCGTCGATCAACGCGGTGGTGATGAAGCTTTGCCGTGCAGCGCGCTGCTGCCAATCGCTTTTCGTATGCACGCAGGTCTCCCCTCCGGCCACACGCGGGGCCGGTGATTGTCGTTGTCTGGATGAAGTGAAACGGTGGTTCAGCGCCGTCGCAGGTAGCTTTCCAGCGGGTCCTTGCTCAAGCCTTCCTGGGCCTGGGCCAGCGAAGCGATGAACAGCGAGAACAGCTCGGCCTGGGTGGCGATGTCGAGCTTGGCGTAGAGGTTCTTGCGGTGGGTCTTGACGGTGTCCTCGCTGATCCCCAGGCGTTCGGCCAGCGAGCGCGTGGAATGGCCGCGCAGCAGGTACTGGGCGATATGGCATTCACGCTCGGTGAGCAGGGAGGAGCCGAAATTGTTCAGCGCGGCGTTGATCTGCCGCCCAAGCACGCTCTCGAAGCGTCCGCCCAGGGCCTCGGCATCCAGCTGCCCCCAGTGTCGGCGCACCACCGCCACCACCCAGGCAGCGACGCACTTGAGCTCGGCCACCTGGCGGCTGCCCAGGCGCCGGGTGCTGCCCAGGGCCACGGCGATGGACAGCTGGGCGTCCAGCGGCACCAGGTAGTTGAGTTCGTCCTCCAGGTGGGCATGCTGGTAGAACGAGGTGTAGTACTCGCTGCGCTTGAAATGATCGGGGGCGACATCGCTGAGGCGATAGCAGCCGGCGGGCATGCCGTCCATGCAGGCGCGGTAGAACGGGCACAACAGGTAGTAGCCTTCGAGGTACTTCTGCACGTTGCCCTCCGGCAGCCAGGGTCCCTCGTCGTCCTTGGCGAACAGTGCCGACGGCAGGCCTTTGCGTGGGTACAGGAACACCGTGATGGCCTGGCACGTCGCCAGTTGGTTGAGGGCGGCGAACAATGCCTCGACGAAAACGGGCGTGCCGATGGCGTCGACCACGCGGGCCATCTGTGCGTACCAGTCGGGCGAATTCAGCTGGGCGTTGCTCATTGTTGTTGTCCCCGCCAGGGTGAGTGCTGGGCGGGATTGTTTCATGGGGGGGGACGGGCGGCTATCACCCTTCGGGGTGAGGAAGATGAGGGACGAGTTTTAATTGCCGCACGATCCTTTTAGGAGCGGCCTTGTGTCGCGAAAGGGGCGCGCAGCGCCCCCAGGTTTTCAGCGTTGATGCACCTATCGCCGGGGCCGCTTTGCGGCCCTTTCCGACCGGTCCGACGCCTCGGCAAGACCGCTCCTACAGATTGCGCGCTATTGCTACAGTACCGCGTCGGGCCGGGAATGCGCGTGATGACAAAAATGCAGGGCAGCCCTGCAGATTTGCCAATTGTGCGAGGTAATTTTGCATGACAGGATCGTTCGATCCGCCCGCGCATTCCAGGACTTCACTTGGAAAATCAATAACAAAGCAGGGAGACCGCGATGACCGCGCACGCTCAACCCTCGGCAACGGATCAAGTACTGGCCGAGGTCCGCAACCACATTGGCCACCTCACCCTCAACCGCCCCGCCGGCCTCAACGCCCTGACCCTGGACATGGTGCGCAGCCTGCAGCGCCACCTCGACCAGTGGGCCCAGGATCCGCAGGTGCACGCCGTGATGCTGCGTGGCGAGGGGCCCAAGGGCTTCTGCGCCGGTGGCGATATCCGCTCGCTGCACGACAGCTACAAGGCCGGCGAGAAACTCCACGAGGACTTCTTCGTCGAGGAATACGCCCTGGATCTGTGCATCCACCGCTACCGCAAGCCGGTGCTGGTGCTGATGGACGGTTTCACCCTCGGCGGCGGGATGGGCCTGGCCCAGGGTTGCGACCTGCGCATCGTCACCGAACGCAGCCGCCTGGGCATGCCCGAGGTGGGCATCGGCTACTTCCCGGATGTCGGCGGCAGCTACTTCCTGCCCCGGGTACCGGGCGAGCTGGGCATCTACCTGGGCGTCAGCGGCAGCCAGATCAAGGCGGCCGATGCCTTGTACTGCGGCCTGGCCGACTGGTATGTCGACAGTGAGAAGCTCGCGGCCCTCGATGACAGGCTCGACCGCCTGGCGTTCGGCGCCAACCCGCTCAAGGACCTGCAAGGCTTGCTCGCCGGGTTGGGCACCCAGACCTTGGCGGACGCGCCACTGGCGCAACTGCGCCCGGTGATCGACCACTTCTTCGCCCTGCCCGACCTGCCGAGCATCATCGAGCAGTTGCGCGCCGTGACCATCGGCGACAGTCGCCAGTGGGCGCTGGACACCGCCGACCTGCTGGAAACGCGCTCGCCGTTGGCCATGGCCGTGACTCTGGAACTGCTGCGTCGCGGCCGCCACCTGGCCCTGGAAGACTGCTTCGCCATGGAACTGCACATCGACCGCCAGTGGTTCGCCCATGGCGACATCATCGAAGGCGTGCGCGCCCTGATCGTCGACAAGGACAAGCAACCCCGCTGGAATCCGCCGACCCTGGCAGGCCTCACCACCCAGCGGGTCGACCAATTCTTCGAAGGCCTGTGAGCCCGGGAGTACACAGATGCAAGACCTGGAACTGAGCGAAGAGCAGATCATGATCCGCGACATGGCCCGCGATTTCGCCCGCGGCGAGATCGCGCCCCATGCCCAGGCCTGGGAAAAGGCCGGCTGGATCGACGATGACGTGGTGCGCAAGATGGGCGAACTGGGCCTGCTCGGCATGGTCGCCCCGGAGCAGTTCGGCGGCAGCTACACCGACTACGTGGCCTACGCCCTGGCGGTGGAGGAAATCTCCGCCGCCGATGGCGCCACCGGGGCGATGATGAGCATCCACAACTCGGTGGGCTGCGGCCCGCTGCTGGCCTACGGCACGCCCGAGCAGCAGCAGGCCTGGCTGCCGCAACTGGCCAGCGGCGAGGCGATCGGCTGCTTCTGCCTGACCGAGCCGCAGGCCGGCTCCGAGGCCCACAACCTGCGCACCCGCGCCGAACTGGTCGATGGCCAGTGGGTGATCAACGGCGCCAAGCAGTTCGTCAGCAACGCCCGCCGCGCCAAACTGGCCATCGTCTTTGCCGTGACCGACCCGGAACTGGGCAAGAAAGGCCTTTCGGCCTTCCTGGTACCCACTGACAACCCAGGCTTCAAGGTCGACCGCAGCGAGCACAAGATGGGCATCCGCGCCTCCGACACCTGCGCGGTGACCCTGGACGACTGCCGCATCCCGGCCGCCAACCTGCTGGGCGAGCGCGGCAAGGGGCTGGCCATCGCCCTGTCCAACCTCGAAGGCGGGCGCATCGGCATCGCCGCCCAGGCCCTGGGCATTGCCCGCGCGGCGTTCGAGGCGGCGCTGACCTACTCCCGCGAGCGCATCCAGTTCGGCAAGCCGATCAACGAGCACCAGAGCATCGCCAACCTGCTGGCCGACATGCAGGTGCAGGTCAACGCAGCTCGCCTGCTGATCCTGCATGCCGCGCGCCTGCGCAGCGCCGGCAAGCCTTGCCTGTCGGAGGCCTCCCAGGCCAAGCTGTTCGCCTCGGAGATGGCCGAGCGGGTCTGCTCGATGGCGATCCAGGTGCATGGCGGGTACGGCTACCTGGAAGACTACCCGGTGGAGAAGTACTATCGCGATGCGCGCATTACCCAGATCTACGAGGGTTCCAGCGAGATCCAACGCATGCTGATTGCGCGTGAGTTGAAGCATTACACGGTTTGAGCCCGGCCATTGCCTCAGGCCATACGCGATCCCTGTGGGATCGCGTAATCTCGGTCATCATGCGCTCAATGAGATTTATTCGTCTCATATGATACAATTGTGGATATTTCGTCGCCGAATCCGGACTCGAGGTCCCACATGCGTAGAACCCTCCAGGAAGAGCGCCTGCTCAAAGCCCTGGCCCAGGCCATTGTCGTCCACCCCCGCGCCACCCTCAAGGAGCTGGCGGAAACCGCCGGGGTCAGCAAGGCGACCCTGCACCGTTTCTGCGGCACCCGCGACAACCTGGTGAAGCTGCTCGAGGACCATGGCGAGCAGGTGCTCAACCAGGTCATCCTCGAAGCCGACCTGGAACGCATCGAACCGCTGGCCGGTATTCGTCACCTGATCGCCGAACACCTCAAGCACCGCGAGTTGCTGATGTTCCTGATGTTCCAGTACCGCCCCGACACCTTGCTCAACGACGCCGAGGACCTGCGCTGGCAGGCCTATATCCAGGCCATGGACGCGTTCTTCCTGCGCGCCCAGCAGTTGGGCGTGCTGCGCATCGATATCAGCGCGGCGGTGTTCACCGAAACGTTCATGACCCTGGTCTACGGCATGGTCGATGCCGAGCACCGTGGCCGCGCCGCGAGCGCCGACAGCGCGCGGACGGTCGAGCAGCTGTTCCTGAACGGCGCCCGGCCACAGGGCTGACGGCTATTGATCGGTGCCGCCCGCCAATTCCTCGATGCTGATCTCACGCATCCTGAACTTCTGTACCTTGCCGGTCACGGTCATCGGGAACGCGTCGACGAAGCGAAAATGCCGCGGCACCTTGAAATGCGCGATGCGCGCCCGTGCCCAGTCTCGCAGCGCGTCCTCGCCCAGCGCCTGACCCGGGTGAAGACGGACCCAGGCGACGATCTCCTCGCCATAGCGGCTGCAGGGAATGCCGATGACCTGCACGTCGGCCACCGCCGGGTGGGTGAAGAAGAACTCCTCAAGCTCCCGCGGGTAGATGTTCTCGCCACCGCGGATGATCATGTCCTTGCTGCGGCCAACGATACGCACATAGCCTTCATCGTCCATCACCGCCAGGTCGCCGGTGCGCATCCAGCCATCGGCATCGATGCTCTCGGCGGTGGCCTTGGGGTTGTTCCAGTAGCCGAGCATTACGCTGTAGCCGCGGGTGCACAGCTCGCCGATTTCGCCGCGTGCCAGGGTGCCACCTGTGCTGTCGATCACCTTGTTCTCCAGCCACGGCTGGGTGCGGCCGACGCTGGTCACCCGGCGCTCCAGATCGTCGGCGGCGCCGGTCTGCAACGAAACCGGGCTGGTCTCGGTCATGCCGTAGGCGATCTGCACCTCGCCCATATGCATCTCGTCGATCACCCGGCGCATCACCTCGATCGGGCAGGTGGCGCCGGCCATGATGCCGGTGCGCAGGCTGCTCAGGTCGAACTCGTGGCGGCGTGGGTGGTCGAGCTCGGCGATGAACATGGTCGGCACACCGTATAGCGCGGTGGCGCGCTCCTCGGCCACTGCCTGCAAGGTCAGCAGCGGATCGAAGGCGTCGTTGGGGTAGATCAGGGTGCTGCCGTGGGTCATGCAGCCGAGGTTGGCCATGACCATGCCGAAGCAGTGGTACAGCGGCACCGGCACCACCAGCCGGTCGTGCTCGATCAGCCCGAGGCTTTCGCCGACCATGTAGCCGTTGTTGAGGATGTTGTGGTGACTGAGGGTGGCGCCCTTGGGGAAACCGGTGGTGCCGGAGGTGTACTGGATGTTGATCGGCTCATGCCGGTGCAGGCTGGCCTGGCGTACGGCCAACTGCCCGGCGTCGATTTCGCCGGCGCGGGCCTGCAATGCCGACCAGGCCAGGAAGCCATTGGGGGGCGTGGCGGCCAGGCTGATGACCCCGCGCAGTTCGGGCAGGCGCGCGCTGTGCAGCTCGCCCGGGCGGCAGGCGCCGAGCTCGGGCGCCAGGTCCAGCAGCATGGCGTGGTAGTCGGAGGTCTTGAAGGCGTCGGCGCAGATCACCCATTGGCAGGCCGACTGGCCCAGGGCGTACTCCAGCTCGCTGGTGCGGTAGGCCGGGTTGATGTTGACCAGGATCGCACCGATCTTGGCGCTGGCGAACTGGGTGATGCACCACTCGGCGCAGTTGGGTGCCCAGATGCCCAGGCGATCGCCGGCCTGCAGGCCCAGGGCCATCAGGGCGCGGGCGTGCTGGTCGACAGCATCTGCCAGTTGCCGCCAGGTGTAGCGCAGGTGCTGGTGGCAGACCACCAGCGCTTCGCGGTCGGCGAAGCGGGCGACCGTGGCGTCGAAGACGTCGCCGATGCAATGGGTAAGCAATGGAGTGGCTTTTGAGCCTTGGGTATGGCTGGGCTGGGGCATGGGCTGTCTCTTGTCTTTGTTTTTCCTGACATGGCCCTATCGCGGGGCAAGCCCGCTCCCACCGGTCCAGTGTGGCCGGCGTGGGAGCGGGCTTGCCCCGCGATGGCGCTAGCGAACGAACACCTGCGGCGTGGTGGTCGACATGTCGCCACCAGGCAGCTTGATGTTGCGCACCTTCTCCAGCGTATTCGGATCGAACACCGCCAGATCGTTGAAGGTGCCGCCCAAGTAGAGCTTGTCGCCGGCCTTGTCGAAGGTCACGCAGTAGTAGGTATGGTCGAGGTTGGCGGCCTTGACCAGTTTCTTCTGCTGGATGTCGTAGCGGGCCAGGCGGTTGAGCACGCCGTACATCTGGTTCGGATCCTTCGGCGAACGCAGGCCGGTGAAGTACAGCTCGGTCAGCTCGGCGAACTCCTGGGTGTGGGCCTTGCCGGTCTTCAGGTCGATGCTCAGGTAGCCGTACAGCGGCTCGGCGGTGGCCGGGTCCTGCTTGGCATCCTTGAACTTCGCAATGGTGTAGAGCATCGAGAACTCATGCCGCGAACTCTGGTGCGGCCAGAAGTACAGCACATCGGGGGCGCTGTAGCCCGGGCGGTTCCAGCTGCGCAGTGGCAGCGCGACGCTGTACTTGCCGGTCTTGACGTCGAGCTTGTAGATGTCCGGCCCGGCCACGTACAGGCTGCCGTCATCGGCGGCGCGCATCAGGTACACCTGGCGCGGCATCGGGAACGTGCGCACGGGCTTGGCGTCGAGGCCATCGCGGGTGCGGAACACCTCCAGACGCGGCGGCTTGACCACGTAGTGGTCATTCAGGCGCTGGCTGGGGTTGACCGTGGCGTAGACCTCCTTGCCGTCGGGGCTGATGGCGAAGGAGTACATGGCCTTACCGACCTCGCCCGGCACGCTGGAAAGGCTGGCGTGGAAGGTGGTCTTGCAGCTGTCCAGGTCGATGCCGTAGATGTCGGCGAAATGGTTGTTCAGCACATAGGCGGTGCGGTTGTCCGGCGCCATCATCGCCGTGCCGGGGCCGAACGAATCGGGCATGCGGCAGGTCTTGTACAGCGTGTCGCTGGCCACCTCGACCACGTGCAGGTTGTTCGGGTAGTTGGTGGCGATCAGGTATTCATGGCCAACCTTCAAGGCCTTTGCCTCGTCGGCCTGGGCCGCCCAGGCGCAGGCCGTGGCGGCGACGGTGAGCGCGAGCTGCGCGCAGAATCCAGCTTTCATGCGGTTTCCCCTTGTCGTTCTATTTGTCTTTCGGGAATACGGTGCCGAGGTTGCGCCAGTCTTCGGCGGAGTTGCTCGCCTGGGCGTTCCAGTCCTGGTAGGTGCTCATCATGTCCGGCACCTGGGCCGGCCACCAGCAAGGGTCGGAGCAACCGTACAGGTCGGCCTCCATCGGCTGGCACAGCGAGCTGACGCCGCCGAAGGCATCCACCTCCCAGCCCGGGTCGGTGGTGGCGGTGCAGCCGGCCACCGCGCTCATGGCCAGAACTTCGTCGACGCGGTCTTCGGCGGCGGCCTGTTCAAGAATGCGCGCCTTGTTGTTCAGCGGTTTGAGGTGTTTCATGTCAGTGCGCCTTCCTGGGAGTGATGTAGCGATCGATGAAGGCCGGGTTGGCGGCCATGATGCGGCTGTAGACCTCGATGCCAAAGTCGACCCAGTCGCGCATCAGCTCGCAGTAGTGGTAGGTCGGGTGCTGCGGATCGCCGTAGCGGGCGTAGCTCTCGTGGTAGCAGCCGCCGGAGCACAGGTTGCGGATGCGGCAGCTGTCGCAGCCGGTGCCGCTGCGGTCCAGACGCTGCGAGAGAAAATCATTGAGCTGCGCCTGCTTCACGCCTTGATGCACGTTGCCGAAGGTCGGCAAGCTGGAGCCGGTGAAACGGTGGCACAGGTTCAGCTCGCCCTCGTGGTCGACCGCCAGCATCTTCAACCCGGCCCCGCACGGCAGGGCCTTCTTGTGGCCCTCGTGGATATCGGTGATCAGCTGATGCAGGTTGGAGAAACCGATGTTGCGGTGCTCCAGCGCCGCCTCCAGGTAGCGCCGGCCCAGGGCCTTCATGTTGGCGAACACCTGCACCAGCTCCTCGCCTGTGAGGTTGAAGTCGGCCATGTCGCCGGAGGTCACCGGGGCGAAACCGACCTCGGCGAAGCCCAGTTCGTTGAACAGGTGGTTCCAGATGGTCTCGATGTCGGTGATGCCACGGGTCAGGGTGACCCGCGCCCCCACCGGCCGGCTGCGGTAGCGCGACAGCAGCATGTCGGCCTTGCGCCGTACCACGTCGTAGGTGCCCTGCCCGCCCACGGTGATGCGGTTGCGGTCGTGTACGGTCTTGGGCCCGTCGATGCTGACCGACAAACCGAAACGGTGGGCGTCGAGCCAGTCGACGATTTCCTCGGTCAGCAAGGTGGCATTGGTGGTCATGATGAACTCGACCTGCTTGCCCGCCTCGGCGAAACGCCGCTCGCAGTAGGTCACCATGTGCTCGATCAGCGCCCGGTTGGACAGCGGTTCGCCGCCGAAGAACACCACGCTGTAGCGCTGCTCGTCGGGCGACTCCTTGAGCAGCATCTCCACCGAGGCCTCGGCGGTGGCCGTGTTCATCTTGCGCCCGGCCGACGGCTTGTCGAGGTCTTCCTTGTAGCAGTAGGTGCAGCTCAGGTTGCAGCCGGTGTTGACGTTGAGCACCACAGTGTTCAGCGCCGTGCGCTCGACCTGCTTCAGGGCGATCTCCGGGGTCAGCGGCGAGCCGTCGCTGACCACTTCAAGGGCGATCAGCTCGCGCAGGGTTTCCTCGATGTCCTGCCCGGAAAACTGCTGGCCGAGACGTTGCATCAGCTCCTCGGCGGAGCAGCCCTGGCGGCGCAAGGTGTCGATGATGCCGCCGGTCACCGCGTCGGCGGCGAACAGCGAACTGCTGGGGATATGAAACAGCATGCGGTCGGCATCCACCTGCACTTCGTGCAGGTTGCGTTCGACCAGGTTCAGTAGTGCGCCCATGGCGACCTCCCGGGATTCGATGCGTCAGTTGATGCCTATGGCAGCGGCGGATTGTTCCAGCGTTGGACGGTGACGATCAGGTGACCCTCGCCCTGCTGGCCGCCGTCGGCGAGGGTGGCGATCACCTTCAGGTTGCCGGCGTTGTTGGTCATCATCTTGCGCGCGGGGTTGGGCCCTGCCCCGCCCGGCACGAACACGCCATCGGCCTGCATCTGCCCGGCAAACCTGACGTCCTCGTCCTCGACCGCGCGCTCGTTGAACGGCTCGACCTTCCAGCTGGCCGGCAGGTAGCCGATGCGCAGCGGCTGGCCGCCGGCGTCCCTGCCCCAGGCCTCGGCCTCGAAGCGGCCCTGGACCTTGGGCACCGAGGCGCCGTTCTCACCGATACGGGCAATGGAGAACGCCGGCACCACCTTGACCTCCTCGACCTTGTCGTACACCGCCAGTTGCACGCCCTTGAGCGCGCCCACTGCCACTTCGCGCTGGCCGCTCGCGGCGTCCTTGGCGGCACGCGCCTTGACCCGGATCAGCGTCGGCGTCGACTCCAGCACCTCGGTCACCTCGACACCCGCGCCCAGGTCCGGGTTGCCGGCCAGGTCGCTGCCCACCAGGGTGATCTCGCTCTCGGCACCGGCCTTGATGAAGGCCGGCTGCACTGCCAGCAGGCGACCCTGACCGGCTTTCGAGGCACTGAAGTCCAGGCCGCGCTCGTCGTGCTCGGCCTCGAACATGCGGCCCTTCATCTGGCCGTCGATGGCGGCGAACACCTGGCGCAGGTTGGCTTCGCCGACCTTGACGTTGCCGCGCCATTCATAGCCGTTGTAGAGGATCGCCGAGCCGCTGCCGTTGAACGGCGTGCCATCGGCATAGGCGCCTTTGAGCTCGACCTTGAACGTATCGCCCTGCTCGGCGCTGACCGTCATCACCCCGCGCACGTCGCCCTTGGCCAGCATGTGGCCGCTGAACGCCCATTGCCCGGCCAGGACCTTGGACTCGGGCCGTGCCTTGAGCCACTCGGCCCAGGCCGGGTTGTCGAGGGGGAAGCGCTTGGCCAGGTCCGGCACCATCTGCTTGAGGGCGATGTCCAGCCAGTCGCGGTCGCGGGCCTGGGCCTGGTACTCGAGGGACGGCCACTGGCCGAGGTGGAAGTTGACCAGGTGCTCCCATTCCTTGGCCGGTCGCCGCTGCAGGGCGACCCGGGCACCGGAGTGGCAGCGGCCGCACATCTGGCTGAGCTGATCGTCGAAGTGTTCGACGGTGTTCAGCCTGCGCTCCATGGCGTAGCGCACGCCCTCGGTCTCGCTGGGCGCCAGGCCCTGCTTGTCGGCCAGGTACTTGACCAGGGTGCGGCGCTCGTCGTCGCTGATCGAAAGGCCATGCATCACCTGCATGCGGGCGATGCTCATCAGCCAGCCTTCCGGGGTCTTGCGCTGGTGACTGATGCGACTGTAGCTGTCGTTGCCTTCGGGGATATGGCAACCCATGCACTTGTTCTGCAACAGGCTCGGGCCCTGCTCGGCCGCCATGGCCTGGGCGGACAGCAGTGCGGTGGCGACCAGCGCCAGTGTGCCCGCCTGCCGCCGGAGTCGAGTCGTCTTCAAGGTCAGACCTCCACGGTGTTGTTCTTATCGTTATTCGCACGCTTGGATACAGCGGTGTGCATGTGACAGTTGCGATACAGGAAGCATGCCAGTTGTAGCAAAAATGTTTTGGATCAGTGAGTTGCCTATGTTTTGCGGGAATGGGCCTGCGTCTGGGGTTGTAGGTGAACGTCCCATTTCGCGACTGGGTGTTTCACCTTGAGACATCCGCCGTGGCTGGCAATCCTGGGGCTGCTTTGCGCCCCCAGCACCCTCAAGCCGAACGCATAACCATGTGTATCGCATGACGTCTCACCCGATCTCAATATGCAACAGATCAACCCTGATTCTATTCACTCCCAATCCGGCAAAAACCACCGCTAGCCGGGCGTTGCCCGCCACCCGAGTCCTTTGGCACGCCCATTGCCCCGACCCTGGTCACAACCCTGACAAGAGGCACCGCCCATGCATTCCGAACTGCCGATCCTACCCGCCACCCGCGACTTCCTCGCACGCAAGCTCAGGATGCGCATCGGCGCCGACTGGCAGGACGCCGTCAGCGGCCGCACCATGACCTTGCGCAACCCGGCCACCGGCGAGATCCTCGGCGAGGTGCCCGCAGCCGAGGCCCAGGACGTAGACCGCGCCGTGCAGGCCGCGCGCCTGGCCTTCGACAATTCGGCCTGGAGCCGAACACGCCCGCGCGAGCGGCAGAACCTGCTGTGGCGCCTGGCCGACCTGATGCAGCGCGATGCCCGGGAACTGGCCGAGCTGGAATGCCTGAACAACGGCAAGAGCGCCGCGGTGGCCCAGGTAATGGATGTGCAGTTGGCCATCGATTTTTTGCGCTACATGGCCGGCTGGGCCACCAAGCTCGAAGGCAGCACGGTCGAGCCCTCACTGCCGCTGATGCCCGACGATGAGTTCCATGCTTTCATTCGCCGCGAAGCGGTCGGCGTGGTCGGTGCCATCGTCGCCTGGAACTTCCCGCTGCTGCTGGCCTGCTGGAAGCTCGGTCCGGCCCTGGCCACCGGCTGCACCGTGGTCCTCAAGCCTGCCGACGAAACCCCGCTGACCGCGCTGAAGCTCGCCGAGCTGGTGAGCGAGGCCGGTTACCCGGACGGCGTGTTAAACGTGATCACCGGCACCGGGCTGAACGCCGGCGCCGCCCTGAGCCGCCACCCGGGCGTGGACAAGCTGACCTTCACCGGCTCCACCGAGGTCGGCAAGCTGATCGGCAAGGCGGCCATGGACAACATGACCCGCGTCACCCTGGAGCTGGGCGGCAAGTCGCCGACCATCGTCCTGCCCGACGCCAACCTGCAGGAAGCCGCCGCCGGCGCCGCCACGGCGATTTTCTTCAACCAGGGCCAGGTGTGCTGCGCCGGTTCCCGCCTGTACGTGCACCGCAAGCACTTCGACAATGTGGTGGCGGATATCGCCGGCATCGCCAACGCCATGAAACTGGGCAACGGCCTGGACCCGACCGTGCAGATGGGGCCACTGATCTCGGCCAAGCAGCAGGACCGGGTCACCGGCTACATCGACCTGGGCCGCGAGCTGGGCGCGACCATCGCCTGCGGCGGCGAAGGCTTCGGCCCGGGCTACTTCGTCAAACCAACGGTGATCGTCGATGTCGACCAACGCCACCGGCTGGTGCAGGAGGAAATCTTCGGTCCTGTGCTGGTAGCCATGCCGTTCGACGACCTCGATGAGGTGGTGCGCATGGCCAACGACAACCCCTACGGGCTGGGCGCGAGCATCTGGTCCAACGACCTGGCCGCGGTGCACCGGATGATCCCGCGGATCAAGTCCGGGTCGGTATGGGTGAACTGCCACAGCGCGCTGGACCCGGCGCTGCCGTTCGGTGGCTACAAGCTCTCCGGCGTCGGCCGCGAGATGGGCGCGGCGGCGATCGAGCACTACACCGAGCTGAAGTCGGTGTTGATCAAGCTCTGAGTCTTCCTGTACCGGCCTCTTCGCGGGTTTACCCGCGAAGAGGCCGGTACAGACCTTACAGAACACACAATAAAAACATGGAGCACACCATGACGCACAAGCTCGCCTGCACATTGGCCCTGCTGCTGGCCTCTCCCCTCACCCAGGCCCACGAACTCTACAACAACGCCGGCACCACCCTGGACGCCAACCTCGAAGCCCTGTTCGGGGTATTCCACAGCGACGAAAGTTTCGACCAGTTCGGCAACCGCCAGCCCGGCAGCAGCAACTGGCGCGAGGGCTACGTCAAATACGGCCTGAGCGCCAGCCACGCCCTGGCCGGCAGCGGCACGCTGTACGGTGCCTTCAGCCTGCTCAGCTCGGCCACCTGGGGCGATGGCGACGCCGCCGGCTTCACCCTGGGCAACGAACGTCGCACCGGTATCGAGGACGCCTACCTCGGCTGGCGCTCGGGCAGCCTGTTCCCGGCCCTCGGTGAGGATGGCATCGATGTCTCCGGGGGGCGCCAGGTCATCACCCTCGGCGACGGTTTCCTGATCCAGGGCGACCCGGTCAATGCCGGCAATGTCGACCTGGGTGCCGATTTCGACCGGGGCGGCGCCTACTACCTGGCGGCGCGCAAGGCCTTCGACCGCACCGCCGTGCTGCGCCTGGGGGGCAAGCAAGGCTGGCGTGGCGACCTGATGTGGCTCAAATCAGACAACCCGTTCCAAGCCGACACCTCCATGGCGGTGGCCAACTTCGAACATGTCGCCGATGCAGGCACCGTGGGCCTGAGCTGGATCCACGGCCTGGATGTCGACCGCCGCTACGCCGAGATCCTCGGCCTGGAACACCGCGACGGCATGGACACGGTGAGCCTGCGTGGGCGCGGCAACCTGGGGGTCAAAGACCTCGAACTGGCCGCCGAATACGTCACCCAGGACCGCAGTGACGGACGCGAGAACGCCTGGTACCTGGAGGGCAACTGGACCTTCTCCGCACTGCCCTGGTCGCCCACCGCCACCTACCGCTACAGCCGCTTCTCGGAGCATTTCGACCCGCTGTTCTATGGCCTGAGCCGTGGCTACGGCACCTGGTTCCAGGGCGAGGTGGCGGCCAACTACGCCGGTCCCTTCAACAGCAACACCCAGGTGCACCATGTGGCGCTCAAGGCCACGCCGCGGGAGGGCCTGACCGTGGGGGCGCTGTACTTCGACTTCGACACGCTCAAGACCGACCAGGGCAACCTGGGTGGGCGCGAGGTGGACCTGTATGTCGAATGGATGATCAACGAGCACTGGCTGATCAGCCCGCTGGTGGGGTTCTATACCCCACAGCGCAGTGCGCAGGATGGCGGCGTGCAGGTGGGTGGGCGGGAGAGCGGAACCTACCTGCAACTGGTGGTCGGGACGTTCTTCTGAGTCAATGGCCCTGTTCGCGTAACCAGCGCTCGACCATCGGCTGGTGCGCCTTTTTCACCAGGCGCTCCAGGCCGATGCCGGCCTGCAACCCCCGCACTACCGGCGCCAGCTCGACACCCTGCAGGTGCCACACGCCCAACGGCTGGTCCGCCGTCACCACCACCTCGGCCTCCTCCACCCAGCCTTCGCGCAACACTGGGCGTCGTTCCACCCGCACCGCCTGCCAGTCCGCCGCCGCGTGCAGCGGCTGGGCATCCGGCCAACCCCGGCGGCGGGCCCAGAACGGCTGGGCCACGCGCTGCGTTTCCTGCGCGTAGAAATCCCGGCCGATCCGGGCGAAACGCAGGAACAGCTGCTCGACCCGTGTCTGATGGAAGCGCTGCGCCAAGTCCGCCTGCCCGGGTCGTTGCAACAGGGTATTGATCACCACGGGCGCCTGGAGCGCCGAGGACAACGACTGGAAGATACCATTGCCCGACAGCGGGTCGACCGCCATCGCGGCATCGCCAACCCGCAGCCAGTCCGGGCCCGCGCAGTTGCCGGCCAGGATCGCCGTGCTGCTGCGCGCATGCACCTGCGCAGGGACGAAGGCCCGCTCACCGAACAGTTGCGCCACCAACGCCGAACCACGCCGACGCTCGGCACAGTATTCAGGCAAGGCCGCCTTGCCCGGCAACTGCGCCGTCGTCGCGTCCAGCGTCACCTGCCAGTAACAGCGGCCATCGGCCAGCCGCGCCATCCAGGCCCAGCCGTCGTCCAGGCTCTCCACCGCCGACACCGGCGTGCCGGGCGCGGCCTGCCAGAGGTTGAGCAGGCTGACGGTCTCCGGCCCGCGCAGGCGACCTTCACTCAACGGGGCCTGACGACCACGGGCCTCGACCAGGAACTCGCCGTGCAGGGTGCGACCGTCGTCCAGGTGTATCCGGTACCCCTGCCCCCGCTCCACCTCGCGCACACGCCCTTCGACCAGCTCGACACCGGCGCGGCGCAGGTCGTCGCGCAGGGCCTGGTCGAAACGCTGGCGATCGAGCAGGCACTCCTGGTTCGGTTGCAGCCGCTCGCCGTTCCAGTGCACCTGGCGCGTGGCCGGCGTGGTGGCCTCGGCCAGGGCGGCGCCCAGGCCTGCATGACGCAGGCCCTCCAGCACCCGCTGCGACACGCCTTCCACCGCGGCGAAGCGGCGCCAGTCGGACACCACCGTGACGGGGTAGCCCATCCGCCGCAGCCCCAGGGCCGTGGCCGCGCCGGCAGGCCCGGCGCCGAGTACCAGGATGCTTGCTTCAGGCATCGATCGGCCCCTTGCGCTCAGGGCCGGCGAACGCCGCGTGATGCTTCAGCCACCGCAACAGCGCCTCCCGGGTCATGCCGGGCTCATCGCGCAGCAGGGCCGCCACCCGGCCACTGAACGCGGCGCAGGCCAGGCTGGCGCCTGCCCCGCCATCGCTGCCGACCGCCGCGCCGAAGTCGGCCTGGGCCGTGTCCAGCCACGACCACTGCCCGGGAGCGCAGCGGGCATCACCGGTCACGCGGATGACCCCAGGGTAGCTGGCCGGGTAAACCGGCTCGCCCCGCGCCGGGCTCGAGGCGCACAGCAGCACCCCGGCGGCCACGGCCTCGGCGCAGGCCTGGCGCAACACCGGGCGGTCCTGGCGCAGACCCAGGCTGAGGTTGACCACGCTCGCGCCGGCTTCCACCAGCCACAACAGGCCAGCCGCCACCTGCAAGGCACTGGTACTGCCCTGCCCGGCGAACACCTGGGCCAGCAGCACGGGCTGGGCACCGGACTCGGCGCGCAGCCGCGCCAGCACGGCGCTGCCATGGCCCAAGGCGTCCGGCAGCGAGTCACCCTCGCGCAACCTGCCCTCTTCGAGCCAGAAACGTCGCGCATCCAGCAGGCCGGCCGCCTGCTCCGGCGAGCAGCCGCTGTCGATCACGCCAATCCACGGTTCAGCGGCCATGGTCGACGGGCTCCTTGCTGCGCAACTGCCCGCCGTGCAGCTCAAGGTGCAGGTCGGCGTCGGCGAGGGTCGAGGCGCGGTGACTGATGAGGATCCGCGTGCGCCCGGCGAACAACTGGTCGATGGCGGCGATCACCTCGCGCTCGGTGGCTTCGTCCACCGCCGAAGTAGCTTCGTCCAGCACCAGGATTGTCGGTTGCTGCAGTAGCGCCCGGGCGATGGCGATGCGTTGCTTCTGCCCGCCGGACAGCTGCTGGCCGCGCTCGCCCAGCAGGCCGTCGAGCCCCAGCGGCAGGCTCTGCACCAGACTGTCCAGGCGGGTCAGGCGCACCACTCGCTCCAGATCGTCACGGCTGGCCTGGGGCGTGCTGTAGGCCAGGTTCTGCGCCAGGGTGCCGCGAAACAGGACGATGTCCTGGCTGACCACGGCGATGCGTCGCCGCAGGGCCTGCAGGTCGAGCTCGCGCAGGTCGACGCCATCGAGCAGGATGCGCCCGTCATCGGGGTCGTAGAAGCGTTGCAGCAGGTCGATCAGCGTCGACTTGCCGACACCGGAGGCGCCGCTGATGGCGACCTTGGCCCCGGGCGGCAAGCAGGCATCGACCTTGTCCAGCACCCTGCCCTGGCGGCCGTCGTGAGCGAAACACACCCCGTCCAGACGCAGCTCGCCGGCCCCCTGCGGCATGGGCTTGGGATCATCCGCCTCGCGCACCGCGACCGCCTCTTGTTTGAGTTCCATCACCCGCCCCAGGCTCACGGCCATCCGCTGCACCGCCACGTACAGGCCCAGCAGGCTCTGCACCGGGCCGACTGCCATGCCCATGTAGGTGGAAAACGCGATCAGCGCGCCCAGCTGCCAGGTCCCCTGGATCACCCACCAGCCGCCGACCAGGAACGCGCATGCCCGGCACCAGGAGGTCAGGGTGCCGGGTAGCGCCTGGG
>NZ_NIBE01000095.1:0-2760 GCF_002205115.1 Pseudomonas sp. DrBHI1 | reverse complement strand
CGCGCAGGCTGCGCACCTCGCGCTCGACCTTGCGCCGCATCCAGCGCAGCCACAGCACCTCGAGCGGGATCAACAGCGCCAGCAGCAGCGACAGCTGCCAGGACAGCATGAGCATCAAGGCCACGGCGCCGACCAGGCCGATCAGCGCCGACACCGCCGAGAACAGCGAATCCACGGCAAAGCGCTGGATCTCGGCGACATCGCCGTCCAACCGCGACAGGATGTCGCCGGTGCGCCGCTGCCCATAGAACGTCGGCGACAGCCGTTGCAAATGGCGGTACAGGTCATCGCGCAGGGCGAACAGGATGCGCCCGGACAGCCGTGTGTGCAGGTAGCGGTTGACCCCGGCCAGCACGGTACCGAACAGGCCGGCGACAATCATGATCGCCGCCATGTGCCAGAGGGTCTGGTAGTCCTTGGCCAGCAGCCCCTCGTCGATCAGCGTCTTGACCAGCCAGGGTTGCGCCAGGGCCAGCAGCGAGGCGCCCAGGGACAGCGCCAGCAGCGCGCCAATGGCGCCACGGTGTGGACGCACGAAGCCATACAGCCAGGCCAGCGCCTGACGCATCAGCGCCGGCTCGCTGGATTCGATCAATCGGGAAAACAGTCCGCCCATGGCTCAACCACGCAACTGCTTGAGCTTGCGATACAGCGTCGCGCGGCTGATGCCCAGGGCCTCGGCCGCCGCCGAGACGTTACCCTGATGGCGGGCCAGGGCGGCGCGGATCAGCTCCAGCTCGTTGTCGCGCAGGCTGCCGGACGGCGCGGCGCCGCTGGCCAGTTCATCGAGCAGGCAGTCGGTGAGATGGTCGAGGGTCAGCACCTGCTCGCCCTCCTCGCGCATCGCCAGGGCAGTACGCACCACCATCTCCAGCTGGCGGATGTTGCCCGGCCAGTCGAAGTTCTCCAGCAGCGCCACCAAGGGCGCATCGAGGCTTACGCCCCTGGCCCCGGACTTGTCCAGCAGGCCCTGGATGAGCGTCGCCAGGTCGTCGCGCTCGCGCAGTGCCGGCAGGCGCAGGGATACGCCGTTGACCCGGTAGTAGAGGTCTTCGCGAAACTGCTGGTCGGCGACCAGTCGCTTGAGATCGCGGTGGGTAGCGCAGATCAGCGCCACGTCGATGTCCTGCTCGTCGCCAGCGCCCAGCGGCGCTACCCGACGCTCCTGCAGGACGCGCAGCAGACGGGCCTGCAAGGCCAGGGGCATGTCGCCGATCTCGTCGAGGAACAGCGTGCCGCCATGGGCCTGCATCAGCCGCCCGACCATGCCGCCGCGGCGCGAGCCGGTGAACGCGCCCTCACGGTAGCCGAACAGCTCGGACTCGATCAGGCCCTCGGGAATCGCCGCGCAGTTGACCGCCACGAACGGCTTGTCGGCCCGCGTACCGGCCTGGTGCAAGGCGCGGGCGGCGACTTCCTTGCCGGTACCGGTTTCGCCCAGCAGCAGCACCGGCAAGCCATTGGCCAGGCCCTGGCGGGCCATGCGCAAGGCACGGGCCAGGCGTGCATCGCCGCCGGCCAGGGCCTCCAGGGCCTGGGCCTTGGCCGGCTCGGCCGGTTTGGTGTTGGGCGCCGGACCACTGATGCGGCCATGCCGTGGCAGTTGCAAGGCGCGGAAGAAGAATTCACCCTTGGCGGTCTGCACGCTGCTGACACCGCCCTGCCACAGGCGGGCGATGAATGCCGGCGAGCGCTCGCCCAGCAGGTCGCTGCTGCGCCGACCAAGCAGCGCCTGGCGCGGCATCTGCAGCAATTGGCAGGCATTGTCGTTGGCCGCCAGCACCTCGCCTTCCAGGCTCAGCGCCAGCAGGCCCTGCCAGGCGCTGGCCAGGTACTGCGGGCGGCTGTGGAAGGCCAGCACCAGGTGCTCGGGGTGATACAGCCCGAACAACCGGCTTTCGATATTGCCGGCGGCGAGCAGCAACGTGGAGAGGCTATCCTGGGGCTGGGCCATGACGCCTTCGCGGGTCACGTCGAGCACGCCGATCACCTCGCCACGCGGATCGCGCAGCGGCACCGAGGTGCAGGAGAACGGGCTGAGCCGGTCGAGATAGTGTTCGCCGCAGTTGATCAGGGTCGGCTGGCCCTCGACCACCGCCGTGCCGATGGCGTTGGTGCCGCGCAGGGCCTCACTCCAGCAACTGCCCGGGTGCAGGTCACGCAGGCCTTCGCGGGCGAGCACGTGCTTCTGGCCCTCGATGGCCAGCACGTTGGCCTGGGCATCACCGAGGATGACGATGCCGCTCTTGCCTTGGCGCTTGACCAGGTAGTCCAGTTCGGGGGTGACCGCGTCGATCAGCAGGCGGTTGTGCTCCAGCAGCGCGCGCAGGTCCAGGCCATGGCGAATGCCCAGGCCCACCTGCTCGCCCTGCAGGCAGTCAAGGCCATGGCCGAGGCTGCGGCGCCAGGAGGCATCGATTTCGTCACGCAGCATGCCGGAGGGCAGTTCGCCTTCGCTGGCCAGTTTCAGGCGGACCAGACGGGATTGCTGCAGTGGATCGTTGGCGGTTGTTGTTGGAAGTTGTCGCGCCATTGCGTGCTCCAGGGGTGCCCCGCTCAGGCGGGGCAATGGGCATCGGATTTTTCGGCAGTGTGCGTCAGAAATCGTTGGTAGTCATCAGGTACGCGCTGGGAGGTGTATGCCGGGGAATTTTCAGCGCTTATGAGATCGAGCGCCGCGCGGACGGCGCTCGATCTCATAAGCGCTGCAAGGCTATCGGCGACCCCCTGAAAGCCCTGCCCCATTCCCCAATCCTGGGT
>NZ_NIBE01000094.1:0-289 GCF_002205115.1 Pseudomonas sp. DrBHI1 | reverse complement strand
TAGGCACTGTACGAAAAGTAATGTCGTAAACACCGTCGCCAGCAAGCCAGCGTGACCATTGCAGCAAAGCTTTCCGCCAGCTTGCAGTAGCGTGTACCCAGGCGGCGGTGCTCCTTCAGCCAACCAAATAGCCGTTCGATGGCGTTCCGCTGCCGATACTTGGGCTTGTCAAACAGGCGCGGTAAGCCCGGCTTCGGTCTGCGTTTCATGTCACGCAGCGGAATCACCGGCTGCATCCGATAGCGGTCGCAGTATTGCCGCAAGGATTCTGCGTCATAGCCTTTGTCGG
>NZ_NIBE01000093.1:82700-96771 GCF_002205115.1 Pseudomonas sp. DrBHI1 | reverse complement strand
CATGGGCGAACCTCCCGGGGCAAGATGTGGGGTGGGTCGGGCACGATTTTCAGCATGGTTCAGCACTCCTGTACCGTCATGGGAAAACTGCCTGAATCCGCTTGCACTCGAATAGGTGGCAGCTATACGCAGGTGTGCAAGACCGAGGGTACAGGAACTCGGCAGGCCCTAGGGCCTCCCACGCATAGCCGCCATTGGAGGGCCAGAATCGCAGACTACCGGCAAGGCCCAAAAGCGCTTTCGCGTTGTACCTGTACGGGCTTGCACACCCGGTCGTTGAATCAGCAACGACAGGGCGAGACTAAGGAATGCGACTGGCCAGAACAACAGCTGAAAGGCCGTAAAAGCATGCTTGGGAAACGTCCTACGTGAAATAGGGAAAGTCTTAGTAATCCGCTTGAAACAACTGTCTTGGCCTCATCGCGGGGCAAGCCCGCTCCCACGTTTCTCCCGCTATCTGCCCAGTTATTTGCCCTGAAAGTCAGGACAATTTCTTATTTTTCTGTACACGAAATATCTACTAAAGGTTTATATTCCGCCCGCCGAAACAGAAAAGGTAGCAAGTGGCCACCACTTCATCGAAGCGGCCATGTACACCCTTCACTCTCACGGATGGGCGTCACCATGAAAATAAAAAACAAACTGATCCTGGCCTTCGTACTGGTGGCCTTCATCCCAGTGGCGTTGGTTGGCGGGATCTCGGTGCTGAACATCCGCAGCGAGGCGGTCGACCAGTTCCTCGACGGCAGCACCCGGGAAATCCGCCAGATCGACGGCAACATGCGCCAGTTCTTCGATGGCACGCTGCAGAACGTCGATCAAATGGCCAAGGATCCTGTATACACCTCGGTCACCTCGCTCAAGGACTACACCGGCGCCGACGCCGCCAACCAGCCGATGCCCGAGGCCGCGCAGCAGGTGATCGACGCCTTCGCCCGCTACGGCACCACCCACCCGGCGGCGGCGATCCTGTCCATCGGCCTCGAGGACGGCAGCTACGCCAAATGGCCGGACGACCCGCAACTGGCCAAGTACGACCCACGCACCCGCCCCTGGTACAAGGCCGCCATGGCCAGCCCGGACAAGACCGTGCGCACCACCGCTTACTACTACGACAAGGACGATGTAGCCCTGGTCGGCACCGCCCGGGCGCTGCTCGATGAGGCCGGCAAGGCCAAGGGCGTGTTCGTGGTCAGCGTGTCGCTGAAGAACCTCACCGAGCTGGTCAAGAGCATCAAGCTGGGCGACAGCGGCTACGTGATGCTGATCGAGGACGGCACCGTGCTGGTCGACCCGCGCAACGCCAGCCACGGTTTCAAGCAGCTCAAGGAGCTCGGCGCGCCCTACGCGCAACTGGCCGCCACCACCCAGGGTTCCACCGAGGTGGTGATCGACGGCGTGCGCTACATGGCCAACGTATGGACCTCACCGGGCCTGGGCTGGCGCTTCGTCGGCCTGATCGAATACGACGAGGTAATGGCCGCGGCGACGCGCATGACCTATGTCACTGCGCTGATCGTGATAGTGCTGGCCCTGGTCTTCGCCCTGGTCGCCGCGGCGTTCTCGCGGGTGATCGTCAAGCCGATCGGCCAGGTCAGCATCGGCCTGCAATCGATCGCCGAGGGCGAAGGCGACCTGCGCCGCGACCTGCAGGTCCAGGGCAAGGACGAAACCGCCGAGCTGGCCGGCTGGTTCAACAAGTTCCTCGCCGCCATCCGCCAGCTGATCCAGCGCATCGGCGCAGCCTCGACCAACCTGCACGAGGCCTCGCGCAGCAACAGCGAGATGGCCGGCAACATGAACGAGGCCGCCGGGCGCCAGCGCGAGGCGGTGGAGCTGGTGTCCACCGCGTTCAACGAGATGGTCGCCACCGCCAACGAAGTGGCGCGCTCGTGCAGCAGCGCCGCCGACGCTGCCGAGCACGGCCACCGCCGGGTGGCCGAGGGCAAGCAGCAGATCGAGGCGACCACCGACAACGTCAATCGCCTCGGCCGGCGCCTGAGCGAGTCGTCACAGGCCATGGTCGAGCTGGAGGAAGGCAGCCGCAGCATCAACCAGATCCTTGGCACCATCCGCGCCATCGCCGAGCAGACCAACCTGCTCGCGCTCAACGCCGCCATCGAGGCGGCCCGGGCCGGCGACCAGGGCCGTGGTTTTGCCGTGGTGGCCGATGAAGTGCGGGCGCTGGCCAAGCGCACCGCCGACTCCACCGGCGAGATCGACCAGTTGCTCAACACCCTCGGCGGCAAGACCCAGGAGGTCTCGCAGAAGATGGAAAGCTGCCTGGACCTGTCGCGGGCCAGCGTGTCGTCGATCGAGAGCGCGCGGGACAGCTTCGAGGGCATCCAGCTCTCGGTGAACGAGATCCGCGACCAGAACCTGCAGATATCCGCCGCCGCCGAGGAGCAGCACAGCGTGGCCGAGGAGATCAACCGGCATATCCAGCAGATCTACGACGAGGCACGGCTGGTGGAGGGGCTGGCCAGTTCCGCCCAGGCTGACTCCGGCAGGCTGGCGCAGTTGTCGGATGAGTTGAATGGGCTGGTGGGGCGCTTCAAGTCGTGACTTTTGGCTTGAGCCTGTACGCGGGCCCTGTAGGAGCGGCCTTGTGTCGCGAAAAGGGCTGCGCAGCAGCCCCAGGATTTCAGCGTTGATGCAAAGATTGCCGGGGCCGCTTTGCGGCCCTTTCCGACCGGTCCGACGCCTCGGCAAGGCCGCTCCACAGAACTTGCGCATGGCTCGACTACAGTGAACTTGACGCCATCCTCGAGAGCACCATGCCCAACCAATGAATACGGTTTGTATTCAGGCGCCCTCTACGCATCAACGCAGGGCGTTCACTGTTCGCTAACTTTCAATCTTAACCGTTAAGCGAAAAGTGCACCGAAACGTGTACAGATTTATTTTCCCTACTCTAATTTCGACCTACCCTGCCTGACAGCTAGATCCCTACGCTCCAAGAACCGAATGTAAATCAGCTCGCGGAAATCGGACTTCACTTGATTGCCGACAAACCCAGGGATTGGTGAAAAATACGCTCCAGCGCCGAAGATCATAGGGTGGCAGACTGAATTCGATCTCGCTCGCGGCCAACTCGGAGAAGTCCCGCTCGGCCCTGCACAGCTCCTCGTCATCATGAATACCGAGCCGATTGCGCAAAACCGAGGTGCCGGCATAGCAATATGCATCCTGCCCGACCCCGTATTTATCCAACGTCAGCTCTGCTTACAGTATTTACGCAGCAGTTCCTCCCGGGTGGGAAGCTCTCGCTCAGCCGCGTCCGGCGACACGGTGAACCCCTCTAGCCGCAGGCTGGCCACATAGTTAGAGCGACGTGTCTTGGCACAGTCAGCCTTCTTGGTTTCCAGGCTGATCCCTTTCACCTTTACACACCTTGATGGGTGAACACATCGCGATTATAGCGGATCGAAAGAAGCACCGTGCTACGTAGAGACGCTAGGCAGGCACCTCCGTCGCAGGCTGCTGCTCCAGCAACGACCATCCCCCCTGCCCGTCCACCTCCAGCCGATGAGAGTGGAATCCCGCCAGGGTGCTGCGATGCCCGACACTGACCAGCAGCGTCGCCGGCAGCTCCGCGCGCAGCAGCGAATACAGCGCATGCTCCAGCCCTTCATCCATCGCCGAGGTGGACTCGTCGAGGAATACCACCTGCGGCCGGTTGAACAGCACCCGGGAAAACGCCAGTCGCTGCTGTTCGCCCAGCGACAGGATCCGCGACCAGTCGCGCTGCTCGTCCAGCCGTTCGGCCAGATGAGCGAGGTTGACCTGGCGCAGGGCCTGCTGCATGCGCGCATCGTCCCCGGGCGCACCCTGTGCCGGGTAGGCGATGGCGGTGCGCAAGTCGCCCAGCGGCAGGTACGGGCGCTGCGAGAGGAACAGTGCCTGCGTCCCCAACGGCCGCCTGACCTCACCCTCGGCATAAGGCCACAGGCCCGCCAGGGCACGCAGCAAGGTGGTCTTGCCGCTGCCCGATGGTCCTTTGATCAGCAGCGCCTGGCCGCTGTGCAAATTCAGGTCGAGATCGGCGATCAGCGCGTGGCCGTCGGGGCGACGCACCTGCAAGCCCTGAATCCCCAATGCGTGTTCCTGATCCACGCTAACTACGCGCGGCAACTCGCTGGCCTGCTGGTTGGCATCGAGGAAACCGGTCAGACGGTCGAGGGTGGCGCGGTACTGGGCGAAGGTGTCGTAGGACTCACGGAAGAACGATAGCGAATCCTGCACCTGGCCAAACGCCTGGGCGGTCTGCATCACGTCGCCGAGCTTGATCGCGCCGCTGAAGAAACGCGGCGCCTGGAGGATGAACGGGAATACCACCGCCACCTGGCTGACGCCCAGGTTGAAGCCGCTGAACTTGAGGTTCCGGAACACCAGCGCCCAGGCGTTGCCAATCAACGCAAAGAAGCGCCCGAGCAAGGTGCCCCGCTCCACCTGCGCGCCCTGGTAGAAAGCGATGTTCTCGGCGTTCTCGCGCAGGCGCATCAAGGCGTAACGGAAGTTGGCGGTGAGCTTCTCGTTGAGGAAGTTAAGGCGGATCAGCGGCTGGCCGAGGCGAAAGGCAATCCAGGTGGCGATCAGCACATAGACATACACGGCGAACACCATCGCCCGGGGGACTTCGATGCCGGCCACCGCCAGCGGCGCGGAGAGACCCCAAAGAATGCCGGTGAAGGCCACCAGCGACACCAGTGCGCTCACCGCCCCCAGCGCCAGCGACACGGAGCCGGTGACGAAGGCGTTCACATCCAGTTCGATACGCTGGTCGGGGTTGTCCACCGGCTCGGCGAGAAACTGCCCGCGGTAGTAGGCATCGCCGTGCATCCAGTCGGCGGTCAGGCGCTCGGTAAGCCACACCCGCCAGCGGATGTTGAACGCCTGGGTGACGTAGAAGGCGAACAGCGAGCGCAGCACATGAATGGTCGCCAGCACCGCGAACACCCCGAGCAGGTACCAGAACGCGGTCTGGTCCAGTGCCTGCAAGGCACTGTAGAAGCCGTTGTACCAGAACGAGAACAGCACGTTCAGGCGCACCGCGAACAGCGTCAGGACCAGCAGCAGCGCAAACGCCAACAAGGGCCGCCAACTGCGGCGCAAGCTGAAATAGGGGCCGGCCAGTTGCCAGAACTGCGCCCCCCAACGGGTGTAGCGCACCGCCAGCAAGGCGGTAATGGTGAAGCAGACAAGGGTGACCAACGAGGCGATTGCCAGCCAGCTCAGGCTCTCTTGCAGGGCCTGGTGCCAGTTCATGTCCATGGTGAGATTCCGTGACGGTGTTTTCGCGAGCGTAGCACCGGCCCAGGATTAACCTTGTAAGAATGAAGGACATTTCATCTTGAATCTGTACCGCCCCTTCGCTGGCAAGCCGGCGAAGGGGCGGTACAGGCAGCACTCGGAACGCCTAGCCCAATGCTTCCCTTACCTTCGGGTCCAACCCCTCCCCTGCATGGGCCTCGCTCCACGCCTGCAACTGCCGGCGCATGCCCGGCGTCCAGAAGCTCTGCAGGTGCTGCCTCACCCCCTGCACCGCCTTGGTGTGATCCGGTTCGCTGTCGAAGTAATGGGCGATCTGGTTGGCCATCTTCACCAGGTTGTCGCTGCTCATCGACGCACCTCCGCCGTTTCCGCTTGCCGGCGCTCCTTGAGCAAGCGCCGCTGCTCGTCACTGAAGCGCTGGTAGCGTTTCTGCCACTCCGACGGCTCGAACACCTTGGCCACCTCCACCGCAGTGACCTTGTATTCCGGGCAATTGGTAGCCCAGTCGGAGTTGTCGGTGGTGATCACGTTGGCGCCGGACTCAGGGAAGTGGAAGGTGGTGTACACCACCCCCGGCGCCACCCGTCCGCTGACCCGGGCACGCAGCACGCTCTGCCCGGAGCGGCTGCCGATACCTACCCAGTCACCGTCGCAAATACCTCGACTCTCGGCATCGCTGGGGTGGATCTCCAGACGATCCTCGTCATGCCAGGCGACGTTTTCGGTGCGCCGGGTCTGCGCGCCGACGTTGTACTGGCTGAGGATGCGCCCGGTGGTCAGCAGCAGCGGGTAGCGGCTGTTGACCTTCTCGTCGGTGGGCACGTAGCCGGTGAGCATGAAGCGCCCCTTGCCGCGTACGAACTGGTTGATGTGCATGGTCGGCGTGCCGTCGGGCGCGGCGTCGTTGCACGGCCATTGCAGGCTGCCGTGACGGTCGAGCTCGGCATAGCTGACCCGGCGGAAGGTTGGGGTCAGGCGGGCGATCTCGTCCATGATCTCGGAGGGATGACGGTATTGCATGGAGTAACCCAAGGCACCGGCCAGGGCCACGGTGGCCTCCCAGTCGGCCTTGCCGGCCAGCGGCTCCATCACCTTGCGCACCCGCGAGATGCGCCGCTCGGCATTGGTGAAGGTGCCGTCCTTCTCCAGGAACGAGCTGCCCGGTAGGAACACATGGGCGAACTTGGCGGTCTCGTTGAGGAAGATGTCCTGCACCACCACGCACTCCATCGCCAGCAACGCGGCGGTGACGTGCTGGGTGTTGGGATCGCTCTGGGCGATGTCCTCGCCCTGGCAGTACAGCGCCTTGAAGCTGCCGTCCAGCGCGGCCTCGAACATGTTGGGAATGCGCAGCCCCGGATCGGGCTGCAAGGTCACGCCCCAGGCCTGCTCGAACTCGGCACGCACGCTTTCGTTGGAGATATGCCGGTAGCCGGGCAGCTCGTGAGGGAACGAGCCCATGTCGCATGAACCCTGCACGTTGTTCTGTCCGCGCAGCGGGTTGACCCCCACCCCTTCGCGGCCAATGTTACCGGTGGCCATGGCCAGGTTGGCGATGCCCATCACCGCGGTGCTGCCCTGGCTGTGCTCGGTCACACCCAGGCCGTAGTAGATCGCCGCGTTGCCGCCGGTGGCGTAAAGCCGGGCGGCGGCGCGGATCTGCTCGGGGGGCACGCCGCACACCGGGCCGAGCACTTCAGGGGCGTTGTCGGGCTGGGCGACAAAATCGTGCCAGCGGGCAAAATCCTCGGTCTCGCAGCGGGCGTCGATGAAGTGCTGGGCCAGCAGGCCTTCGGTGACGATCACATGGGCCAGGGCGTTGAGCATGGCCACGTTGGTGCCCGGTCGCAGTTGCAGGTGCAGCTCGGCGCGGGCGTGGGGCGAATCGACCAGGTCGATGCGGCGTGGGTCGATGACGATCAACCGCGCGCCCTGGCGCAGCCGGCGCTTGAGCTGAGAACCGAACACCGGATGGGCGTCGGTGGGGTTGGCGCCGATCACCAGCACCACGTCGGCCTGCATCACCGAGTCGAAGCTCTGGGTACCGGCGGACTCGCCCAGGGTCTGCTTGAGGCCATAGCCGGTCGGCGAATGGCAGACTCGCGCACAGGTGTCGACGTTGTTGTTGCCGAAGGCCGTGCGCACCAGCTTCTGCACCAGGTACGCCTCTTCGTTGGTGCAGCGACTGGAGGTGATGCCACCGATGGAATCGCGCCCGTACTTAAGCTGGATCCGCCGGAACTCGCTGGCGGCATAGGTGACCGCTTCGTCCCAGCTGACCTCCTGCCACGGGTCTTCCAGGCGCTTGCGGATCATCGGCTTGGTGATGCGGTCCGGGTGCGTCGCGTAGCCCCAGGCAAAACGCCCCTTGACGCAGGCATGGCCATGGTTGGCACCGCCGTTCTTGTCCGGGACCATGCGCACCAGCTGCTCGCCCTTCATCTCGGCGCGGAACGAGCAACCCACGCCGCAGTAGGCGCAGGTGGTGATCACCGCCCGCTCGGGCTGGCCGAGCTGTATCAGGCTCTTCTCGCTCAGGGTGGCGGTCGGGCAGGCCTGCACGCAGGCGCCGCAGGACACGCATTCGGAACTGAGGAAATCATCCCCCCCTGCCGCCGCCACCCGCGAGTCGAAGCCACGCCCGGTGATGGTCAGGGCGAAGGTGCCCTGGATCTCCTCGCAGGCGCGCACGCAGCGGTTGCAGACAATGCACTTGCTCGGCTCGTAGTCGAAGTACGGGTTGGATACGTCCTTCCGTTCGCTCAGGTGATTGGCGCCGTCGTAGCCGTAGCGCACCTCGCGCAGGCCAACCTGGCCAGCGACGGTTTGCAGCTCGCAGTTGCCGTTGGCCGAGCAGGTCAGGCAGTCCAGCGGATGGTCGGAGATGTACAGCTCCATCACGTTGCGCCGCAGGTCGGCCAGGCGGGGTGTCTGGGTGCGCACCACCATGCCCTCGCTGACCGGCGTGGTGCACGAGGCCGGGTAGCCGCGCATGCCGTCGATCTCGACCATGCACATACGGCACGAGCCGAAGGCCTCGAGGCTGTCGGTGGCGCACAGCTTGGGAATGCTGGTGCCAAGCATGGCGGCGGCGCGCATCACCGAGGTGCCGGCGGGCACGCTGATCGAACGGCCATCGATGACCAGGCTGACCTGCACCTCGCTGATCCGTTCCGGGGTGCCCAGGTCTATGTCGTTGCGGGGATCGAAGTAGTTGATCATTGCGCGGCCTCCAGGCCGAAATCGGCGGGGAAGTGCTTGAGGGCGCTGACCACGGGGTACGGGGTCATCCCGCCCATGGCGCACAGCGAGCCGTACTGCATCGTGTCGCACAGGTCACGCAGCAGGCCGGCCTGGCTGGCGCGGTACGCCGGGTCGGTACTGGCGATCAGCCGATCGACCACCTCAACACCGCGGGTCGAGCCGATCCGGCAGGGCGTGCACTTGCCGCAGGATTCCTCGGCGCAGAACTGCAGGGCGAAACGGGCCATGCCCGCCATGTTCAGGGTGTCGTCGGCCAGCACCACGCCACCGTGGCCGAGCATCGCGCCCAGGGCGGCGAAGGCCTCGTAGTCCAGCGGGGTGTCGAACTGCGCGGGCGGTACCCAGGCGCCCAGCGGGCCGCCGACCTGCGCCGCCTTGATCGGCCGACCACTGGCGGTGCCGCCGCCGTAGCCTTCCACCAGCTCGCGCAGGGTCAGGCCGAAGGCCCGTTCCACCAAGCCGCCATGGCGGACGTTGCCGGCCAGCTGGAACGGCAAGGTGCCCGTCGAGCGGCCCATGCCGAAATCGCGGTAGAACGCCGCGCCCCTGGCCAGGATGATCGGCACCGAGGCCAGGGTGAGCACGTTGTGCACCAGCGTCGGCTGGCCGAACAGGCCTTCGAGCGCCGGCAGCGGCGGCTTGGCCCGGACGATGCCACGCTTGCCCTCAAGGGATTCGAGCAGCGCGGTTTCCTCACCGCAGATGTACGCGCCCGCCCCCACCCGCACCTGCAGGTCGAAGGCCACGCCGTTGCCGGCGACATCCAGGTACCCGGCCTCGCGGGCCAGCAGGATGGCTTCGTTCAAGGTCCGCACGGCGTCCGGGTATTCCGAGCGTACATAGATGTAGCCCTTGCTCGCCCCCACGGCGAGGCCGGCGATGATCATGCCCTCGATCAGCAGGAACGGATCGCCCTCCATCAGCATGCGGTCGGCGAAGGTGCCGGAGTCGCCTTCGTCGGCATTGCACACCACGTACTTCTGCCCGGCCGGCGCCTGGCGCACGGTGCGCCACTTGATGCCCGCCGGAAACGCCGCGCCGCCCCTGCCGCGAAGCCCGGAGTCGAGCACCGCGGCGACCACTTCATCGCCGTCCAGCAGCGTGGCCTGGCGCAGGCCATCGAAGCCGCCGTTGGCATGATAGTCGTCCAGCGACAGCGGCCGGGTGATGCCGGCGCGGGCGAACAGCAGGCGCTGCTGGGACTTCAGGTAGGGAATCGCTTCCACAGGCCCCAACGCCAGGGCATGGCTGCCGGGATCGCCTGCCAGGGCGTCGAGCAGCCCGGGCACATCCTCCGGGGTGACCGGCCCGAAGCCCACGCGGCCTTGGGCGGTGTCCAGCTCCACCAGCGGCTCCAGCCAGTACAGGCCACGGGAGCTGGTGCGCTTGATATGCAGTGGCAGGCGCCGCTGCGTGGCTTCGCGGGTAAACGCCTCGGCCACCTCGTCGGCACCGACGGCGCGGGCCAGCGAATCGCAGGAGATGCACAGGTTCAGCATGCCTTCACCTCCTCGCGGCAGGCGTCCACCAGCGCTCGCAGGCGTTCGGGGGTGACGCGGGCGTACAGCCGGCCATCGAGCTCCAGGGCCGGCGAGCAGGCGCAGGCACCCAGGCAATACACCGGGCGCAGGTCGAGCGCGCCATCCTCGGTGCGACCGAGATCCTCCAGCCCGAGCTGCTCGCGCAACTGCGCGGCCAGCGCCTCGGCGCCACGGCTCTGGCAGGATTCGGCGCGACACAGGCGCAGGGTATGGCGGGCCGCCGGTGTGGTGCGAAAATCGTGGTAGAAGCTGATCACCCCGCGCACCTCGGCCTGGCTGAGGTTGAGCGCGTGGGCGATCTCGACGACGGCGCTGTCGGGGATGTAGCCGGCGCCGGCCTGGATGGCGTGGAGGATCGGCAACAGGGCGCCGGCGGTATCCTGCTCACGGGCCAGGACGCGTTGGATCAGGGGCAGGTGGTTCAAGTCATCAGGCATACAGCAGACCTCGGCATCCCGGGGCAGCCCGTTGGCGGGCGGCGGTCCGGCGGTGTTCAGCTGTGGTGCGCGGGCCAGCTCACGGTGGCGGCAGGCCGGGCACCTTCCTTGTCCATGGCCGGGCGTCTAGCTGCGCTCGGTCCACGGGCATCTTCAGAGCATGGCAGTTATTGCACGAGGGGGTTGTGCACGGGCGACCCGGCGCGTCCTGAAACCGACCACCGGAGGTGCCATCATGAGTCAGTTGCTTGCTCGTGTAGGAGCGGCCTTGTGTCGCGAAAGGGCTGCGCAGCAGCCCCGGGATTTCAGCGTTGACGCAAAGATTGCCGGGGCCGCTTTGCGGCCCTTTCGCGACACAAGGCCGCTCCTACAAGGAGAGCGCAGGCGGTCAGTCCAGTACTACATGGGGCAGGAAACGCGAGCTGTCCTTGGTGATCAGCGTGTCGTCTTCACGAATGCCGATCCCCGAGGCCAGGTCACCGATCACCCAGGAGCCGATCAGGGTGTAGCTGTCGCCGAACTTGGGCAACGGCGCAAAGCCCTGCAGGATGTACGGCGCATCGTCGTAGGGCCCGTCCTCGAACACCCGCTGGTCGTCGGCGGTGCGGATATCCACGTTGGCACCCTCGCGGGAGAAGTACGGCTTGCGTACCCAGCCCTTGGGCACCGGGCGTCGCGGGTCTTGGTCGAGAAACGCCGGCAGCAGGTTCGGGTGCCCTTCGTGCCATTCCCACAGCAGCGGCAGGATGCCCTTGTTGGAGATCAGCGCCTTCCACGCCGGTTCCACGAACTGGGTATCGCAGCCGGCGATGGCCTGGCCGAAGTCCTCGTGGAAGATATGCTCCCAGGCGTGCAGCTTGAACAGGCGCGGGATCGGCCGGCCTTCGAGGTCGACGAAGCGCCCTTCGCCGTTCAGGCCGATGTCCTCCAAGTCGATATGCCGGGTGCTGATACCCACATGCCCGGCCATCTTGCGCAGAAAATCCGTGGTGCCACGGTCTTCGACGGAACCGGCGATGGCCGAGAAGTAGAACGGGCTTTCGCGCTCGAAGGCGCCGAAGGCCCGCACCAGGTCCTCGGCCAGGGTATTGAACTGGCTGGCATGGGCCGGCAGCACGCCGCGCTCGATCTGCTGCTCCAGCCAGATCAGCTGGAACGCCGCCGCCTCGTACAGCGAGGTCGGCGTGTCGTAGTTGGCCTCGATCAACTTGGCCGGGCCCTGGCCGTCGTAGCTGAAGTCGAAGCGCCCGTAGAGGTGCGGATGCCCCTCTTTCCACGAAAGGCGCACCAGGTCGAAGAACGCCGGCGGGATCGCCAGGCGGGTCATCAACACCTCGCTGTCGACGATGCGCTCGACCGCCTCCAGGCACATGGCATGCAGCTCTTGCGTGGGCGCCTCCAGGTCACGGCTGACCTGGGCCTCGCTGAACTGGTAGTAGCCGCGCTCGTCCCAGTAGCGCTCGCCGTCGATGGTGTGGAAGGCGAAACCTTCACGTTCGGCGGTGGCGCGCCAGTCCGGGCGTTCGTCGATGCTGATCTTGCGCATGCTCAACCGCCGAAGCTGAAGCCGCCGCTGCTCTTGCCGCCCCAGCCGCTGCGCGCAGTGGCCTGGCTGCCGAAGCCGCCGCGAGAGATCGACGAGGACACACTGGAGCGGGTCGAGGTTTTGGACCTGTAGCTGCTACCGCCTGAATTGCCGGAGTAGTAGCTGCTGTAGCTGCCGCCACTCTGCTGGGCCTGGTCGGAGCGCTCGAAGCGCTTGCCCTGGTCGATCTGTTGGCCGAGGGTGGTGGTGCGGTAGTCGCCGCGGCTGTCGCGGTACTGGTAGACCGGCTGCGAGTAGTACTGGCGGCTGCCGCCACTCATCATCTGGCCGAGCAGCAGGCCGGTAAGCAGGCCGTTGAAGTTGCTGCCCCCGCTGACGGCCTGGCCGCTGCTCTCGACCTGGGCGCGGGCCGCGTCGACCTGCGACTGGCTCACTTCACCCGACACCGCCAGCTCGAAGCCACCCAGGCGCGGCATGTAGCGGCCGTCGCTGGTGACCTGGCAGTAGTCCGGCACGAAATCGGCCTCGCAGGCTGCCTTGTCGCCATAGGTCGGGGCGACCCGGCGATGATCGGCCAGTGCTTCCATGTAGGCATCGGAACACACGTCCACCGGCATCTTGTCATCGACGCAGGCCTGGACGGTGGTGTAGTTGCTGCGCTTGCTGACCGTGTAGGTCTCCTCGGGCGCGCTGCACGCGGTAAGCGCCAGCGGCAGGGAGCTGGCCAGCACCAGCTTGACGGAACTTCGTCTCATGTAGGGCTCCTTGCGCGCAAACGGCTCAGACCGACGGGGTCATGCAGGCCGAGTTGAGGAAGCCCACGCTGATCGCCACGGCGGCGGCGTAGATCGCGGCGGCCATTTCGCCCTTGGCGATCCGGCTGGCCAGGCCCTTGAGCACCAGGCTGGTGATGCCGAAGGCCAGCAGTTGCACCACCGCGGCGATCACCACCCAGACCACGAAATCGAGCAGGCTGACGCTGTAGGCGATGATGTTGCTGGCCGGCAGCGAGAAGCCGATCAGCGCGCCGCCCAGGGCGATGGCCGCGGCGCTGTTGTTGTCGCGGATCAGGGCGAACTCGCGGTGCGGGGTGAGGTGCGTGTAGATGAACTGGAATACCCAGAACAGCACCAGCGCCACGCTGATGTAGAGGATGAAGCCGATCACTGCCTGGGCGTTGAGCGACATGCGAAGAGCGTCGAGCATGGTGAATCCTTGTCAGATGACGTTGAAGTCCGTTGATTGCAGGGTGACACCCACCGAAGTGGTCAGGCTGACATTGCCTTGTTCGTCCTCCTCCACCGACAGCAGGAGGAACTCGCGGCGATCGGTCAGGCCGGTCTCGCGGGCATACAGCATGGACAGGTGCTGGATGCGGTAGCTGGTCTCGGGGCTGGTGACACGTTCGCTGATCGGCGTCAGCTCGGTCTGCCCCTCTTCGCTGCCCCACTGGCGGACGAACTCATAGCCTTCGTGCTCGTAGTACGGCAGGCCGATGGTCGACTCGGGGCCCACCAGGCGTTTGAGTTCGGCGTCACTGTTGATCGGCAGCACGCTGTAGTAGCCGAACAGGATGATATCGCGCACGTCCTCGGCAGACGTGCCGTTCATCACCACCTGCAGCCAGTAGTCTTCGTCTTCCATGTAGAAGCGCGCCAGGCGCACCGACTGGCCAAGGTCGACCTCGCCGACGGCCCAGACCAATTCCTGCTCGGGGACTTCCAGTTCAGAGTGACCGTCGAGCAGCAGCTTGAGCGAGGGGTCGAGCTTGAGCATGCGCCCGCTGCCCAGGCCAAACGGCAGGTTGCCTTGGGCCTGGCTGCCGGCGGCAGGTTTGGGGGCTTCGAAGCCCATGAAGCGTTTCAACCAACCCACGGGGCATCTCCTGGGTGAGAGGGTGACGGAACCGGAGCCAATGCAGGTGCTGAAGCGAACAGGCAGGGCCTGTGGGGAGAAGGCGACATTGAAGATCCCTTGGGTCGCGGCAGTCCTTTGGCGGGGGCGACACG
>NZ_NIBE01000093.1:43688-82676 GCF_002205115.1 Pseudomonas sp. DrBHI1 | reverse complement strand
GGGGCAAGCCCGCTCCCACAAAGCCGCTCCAGATTTTACCCGTGGGAGCGGGCTTGCCCCGCGATGAGGCCGGCCCGATCAGCGGATCACTCCGCCGGCTTCGCCGCCTTGGCCTTCAAGCGCGCCAGCACATCATCGGCGCCGCTGTTGCTGGCGCCGATCCCGGCCGCCTTCAGGCGTGCCTCCAGGTCGCTGCCATCGGCCTTGCCGGCCAGCTCCGCCGCCGCTTCCAGCTCGGCCGCGCGTTCGCTCTGGCGCTTCTTGATGCGGTCCAGCGAGCCGACCGCCGTCTCCAGGCTGCCATTGGCGCCGCCGGTGGCCGACGCCGCGCTCACCTGGGCGCGCTGCACGCTCTCGCGGGCCTTGACCAGGTCCACCTGCTGCTTGAGGCCCTTGATCTGCGCCTCGGTCTTGCTCACGGTGGCGGTCAGGGTCGCCACCGACGCACCGAACTGGTCGGCCAGCGCCTGCTCGGAATCGCGCTGGTTGGTCAAGTCGGCGATGCGCGCCGCGCACTCGTGGGCAAGCCCTTCCTCGCCCTTGTCCAGGGCGGCGATGGCCTTCTGCTCCCAGTCACCGATGGTCTTGTCGAACTCGGTGATGCGCTGCTGCGCGGTCTTGTGCTTGGCCATGATCTTGACCAGCTGGTTGCGCGCATCGATCAGGTTGTTGTCCGCGTCGCGGATCTCCTGATCGAGGATGCGCAGGGCCTGGGAGTCGACGATCGCCTCACCGACTTCCGAAGCGCCGCCACGCAGGGCGGTGACGATCTTTTTCAACAGGCTCATGGGGCAATCTCCGGAATCAGTGGGTGAAGTAGTCTTCGAAGTCTTCGGCGGCGGTGATGACGTTGTCGGCCAGGGTGTGGATCTCCTGGACGATGTTGTCCAGCGACGAGGCCGCGCTCAGGGCGCCGAACATGGTGTACACCGACTCGCCCGAGGGCAGCCTGTGCAGGCCGATGGACGACAGCGGGAACACGTCGCGGGTGCGCAGCACCGCATCGTTGAAGGCGGCCGCGTCCTTCACCTGGCTGGCTTCGACCAGCAGCGTGTCGACCAGGATCTGCTCGCCGGCCACGGCGATGTACAGCGGCAGGCCGTCCAGCTCGTGCATCACCAGCTTCAGGCTGGGTTCGGCGCCCTGTTGCAGGGACAGGCCGATCGCCCCGCCACGCACATCCTCCAGGCCCTGGAGGGCGCCGTGCAGCGATTCGATCGTCCAATGGTTGTGCTCGGTCATGAAATCCTCCGTTCTGACCTGTTTGCCCGCGAGGGGCTGACGTAAAGCCTTCTCGATACCGCGCAAGGCGGCGGCATGCTCTGGCAGGATCCACAACTCACGCTTGACCAGGCCGGCGGCCTTGAGCCGGGCACGCATGTCGCGCATGTAGTCGGTGGAGCTTTTCTTGCCTGCCATCGAGGGGTGTCCTTGTCTCACATGTGAGGTACGTTACGCCTGGATTGTGACGTTCGCAAGTCTCACATGTGAGCCACGATGCGACCGCTACCCCGCCACTCGCACCAACCGCTGCAACACCTCGATCACCTGGGGATCGCGCACTTCGAGCACATCCATCCGGATCCGCGCAATCACCGCCTTGAGCAGCTCGGTCTGGCTCATCCGGGTCTGCTGCAGCAACGCCAGAAAATCCTCGGCCATGTGCGGATTGACCTTCATCGACAAGCGCCGGGTGGCCCCCGATGCCTGCAACCCACGCTGACGCCGCTGCGCCTCCAGGGCCGTCACGAAGGCCTCGTGGCCAGGCTGCAATCCCATGCCCTGGCGCGCCTGCACCAGCCACTGGAAGTAATGGGCCAGGAACAGCTTGCGCAGGTGCGCGCCCGCCTCGCTGCACACGGCCTGCATCGCCGCATCCAGCACATCGAGATAGACCGCCGGCAGCCGCGCCTCGATGGACTTGAGCTGCTGCTTGCGCGCCTCGCGGATCGCCGGGGTGGACTGCGGCGGGATGGCCACCACCGTGTCGCAGCCATCGCACACGCCCACCAGGATGTCCCGCGCAATGCCCTGGCCATCGCTGAAGGGCACATCACGCCGGATGTAATGCATGCCGACGAGCGCCTGGCAGTGCTCGCACAGGGCCTGGCCGGTATCGCCTTCGAACAGGATCTTCATGGTCGGAATACTCACTGGTGAACGCTGATGAACCACGTCTGGGGTTCGATGAAATAGAACTTGATGTACCAGCCAAGGCGCTTGAGCACGTGGACCTCGATGGCCGGCACGGCATGATGCGGACTGCTGCTGTAGTGGCTACCGTCGCAGGAATGGATGATGTCGATGACTTCACCTGCGCCGACCTCGCCAATGGCCAGCAGGTTCTTGACCTCGATATCGCCCCTTGAAACATGCAGATAATTGCCGGATTCGAGTGCGGCGACTACCGCGCTCCTGACTGCCATGAAACCTTTTGGCATGATCCTTCCCTGTCATTACGAAAATCATCGTACAAAACCTCGACAGAATCCACTCTTGCAGTTGATTCAGCCGACCGGCGGCGCTGCTGTTGCTCCGGGATGCGGAAAACGCCTGGGTAAGCACTATGGCTTGCCAGGGAAAGGCGTGTCGGTTGAGGGTGTAACAGGTACTTTCAGGAAGGAGATGGTTCCCACGCATGGGAACCATCGGACGCCACAACGCTAGAACGCGTAGACCAACGTCGCCGTGGCACTGCGCGGTGTGCCATACCAGCCACGTGCGCCGATCGCCGAGTAGTACTTCTCGTCCAGCACGTTGTTGAGGTTCAGCGAAACGCTGGTCTGCGGCGTGATCGCGTACTGCGCCATCAGGTCGACCACGCTGTAGGCGTCCTGGGTGAACGTCTCGCCATGGGGCCCCGCTTTCTTCTTGTACTCCATGCCCTGCCAGCGCACGCCGCCGCCGACTTTCAGCTGCGGCAGGGACTGCAGTTGATAGCTGGTGAACAGCTTGAAGGTGTCGCGGGGTACTTCGGTGAGCAGGCGCTTGCCATCGGCGTCCTCGGCCTGGGCATAGGTGTAGCTGGCAGAGACTTGCCAGTCGGGCAGGATCTGCCCGGCCGCCTCCATCTCGAAACCACGGGTCTTGGTGCCGGACTCGGCGCGGTAGGCCTGGTCGCCGTTCGGCGCCAGCTTGTCGCCGTCGGGCACGGCCAGGTTGTCCTGCTGCACTTCGAAGACACTGAAGGCAGTGGTCAGGCGCTTGTCCCAGAACTCGCTCTTGATACCCAGTTCGTAGTTCACCCCCTCCAACGGTTCGATATAGCCACCACTGGCATCCTGCCTGCTCTGCGGCTTGAAGATGGCGGTGTAGCTGGCGTAGGCCGACCAGTTCTCGGCGAAGTCGTAGACCAGCCCCACGTAGGGCGTGACCACTCCGGTCTCGCTGCGCAAGGTGCGTGTGGTCGCGCCGGTCGACAGGGTCGTCCCGGTTTCATTGCGCTTCCAGTCGATCACCCGCGCACCGGTAATCAGCGACAGGTCATCGTTCAGGCTCCAGCGCACCGACGCCACCAGGCCGTCCTGGGTTTCGTCCAGCGCGTCTTGCGAATACTTGGTGTGGATGGCATCCGGGATCGCCAGCGAACCGTCCCAGGTATGGATGTTGTCGATCGGCTGGATCGTCCACAGCTGGTAGCCGGGGTTACGGTAGTAGGCCCGGTAATGGCTGGCACCAAGGTACGCCTGGTGCTCACGGGACAGCAGCTCGAACGGGCCGGTGGCCGAGAGGTCGAACGACGTCTGCCGCGGCTCGCCCGCCCAACGGCCGGTCCAGGTGCTGATGCCGCTGCCATCGGGATTGACGGTGCCGCTGGCGGCGGTGGCGAAGGTGTCGTCGTAGCGGCGACGGCTGTGCTCGGCGTTCAGCTTCAGTTGCCAGCCGCTGTCCAACTGATGCTCCAGGGTGGTGAACAGGGTTTTCGTACGGCGCTTGTGGTAGCTCCAGTCCGAGGCCGAGTTGAACGAACGCGACGGGTTGAAATGGCTGCCATCGGCGTTGTACATCGGGAAACCGTGGTTGCCCGCGCCATCGTTGTCCATCTCCTGGTATTCCGCGCCCACGGTCAGCATCGTGCTGTCGGTGACGTCCCATTCCACCACGCCGTAGGCCACCTGCCGCTCCAGCGACTGGCGATCGACGTTGCTCTGGCTGTCGGTGGTCGAGGCCACGAAACGGCCACGCACATGGCCGCTTTCAGACAGCTTGCCGGACAGGTCCAGCTCGGTACGGTAGCTGTCCCACGAGCCAGCCTTGAGGGTCAGCTTGCGCTGGATCTCGACGGTCGGCTTCTTGCGAACCAGGTTGACGGTGGCGCCGGGATCGCCGGTGCCCGACATCAGCCCGGTGGCCCCGCGCACCACCTCCACGCGGTCGTAGGACACCATGTCGGCCAGGTCGTCGCGAAAGCCGAAGGTATCGGGGCGGTTGACGCCGTCAACCTGGATGCTGCCGACCTGGAAGCCCCGCACGTAGATATGGTTGGCGTCGCTACCGGCTGGCCCCATGCTGTCGACGACCACGCCCGGCGTCTGCTCGAGCACCTGGGTCACATCCGTGAGGTTCTGGTCCTCGATCTGCTGGCGGGTTACCACGCTGACGGACTGCGGCGTCTCCCGCGCCGACAGGCGCAGGCCGGTCGCGGTGTTAGCGGAGCCCGTGGTGTAGCTGCCGGTACCTTCGGTGGTGCTGCCCAGGCCCAACGCATCGATACTGGTGGCGCCCAGCTCGACGGCGCCGTCGTTCTGTACCTTGCTCAGCACATAGCGCTTTTCGCCCACCTGCTGTACCCGCAATCCGGAGCCCTGCAGCAGCGTGGTGAACCCCTGTTCCAGTTCGAAGCTGCCCTGCAGCCCCGATGAGTGCAGCCCGGTTGTTTCGTCGTTGCTGAAGCTGATGGTCACGCCGCTGGCGGCGGCGAACTGGCTGATCGCAGCGGCCAGGCTGCCGGCCGGGATATCGTAGCGCTGCGCGGCCGCCCAGGCGGTCGAGGTGGCCAATGCGGCACCGCAAAGGCCAAGCGCAAGGGTCGCCTGGCGAATGCTGCAGGCTAGCGAGGTACGGCGTGCGGACATGAAAAGGGGTTCCTGTGCTGGTTGGCTTGGGCACGCTTGAAGCGCGCGCCCTGAAGAGCCGAAGCAGCGCGAACAATCTGCTACCCCAAATGCGAAAAATTCTCGAATGTTGAGAAAGGATGAGCAATCACCCACGAAAAAATTTCAGAAGGGTGTGTTCTACCTACCCCATCCCAAGTGGCTCCAGGCGCACCCAATAGCGCGTCACGCGCCGCGCTCGAACCGGCAACGCGTCTTCCAGACTGGCCAATGCGACATCGGTATCATCAAGATTGAACGCCCCCGACAGCCGCAACCCGGCAACCTCCTGCGCACACCCCAGATAACCAGGCCGATAGCGCGCCAGCTCACGCACCACATCGCCCAAACACCAATCGACGCTGACCAGCATGCCCTGTGCCCAGGCTTGGGCGCCGGTAGCCAGGGGACGCAGCGGCCCGAGGCTGTCAGCGGCGAAGCTCAGCCCATACCCGGCATCGATACGCACCACTCGCGACGTTTGCCCTGGCCGCACCTCCACGGCATGGGCGGCCACCGCCACATGGCTCATCCCGGCGTCCTGGCGCACGCTGAATCGGGTGCCGAGGGCAAGGATCACGCCTTCAGCGGTGCGTACGCTGAGCGGACGCGGGTCCTTGGCGGTTTCCACCAGGATCTCGCCCTGGCGCAGGTGGATCAGCCGCTGGCCAGCGTCGAAGCGGATATCGACGCGGCTGTTGGTATTGAGGTCCAGGCGCGTGCCATCGGCCAGGGTCACTTGGCGCCGCTCGCCGGTCCGGGTCGAGTAATCGGTGCTCCACGGCGAGCTCCGGTAACCCCGCCAACCCACCACACCGGCCCCCAGCAACAGCGCCAGGGCCTTCACGGCATGGCGCCGATCCCGTCGGGCGATTTCCAGGGTCTGCGCGGCGCCGCTGGGGGCGTTGCCCAGGCGGCCTTGCAGCGCCTCCAGCCGCGCCCAGGCGGCGGCATGGCGAGGGTCGGCGGCGCGCCAGGCTTGCCAGGAGGCGTGGGTGGCGGCGTCGACGTTGCTGTCGTGCAAGCGCACGTACCAGTCCACGGCCTCGGCAAGAATGGCCTTCATGCACCCTCGACCAGCAGGCAGTGCATCAGCCCGCGCGCCAGGTGCTTGCGCACGGTGCTCACCGAAACACCGAGGCGTTCGGCGGCCTTTTCGTAGCTCAATCCGTCCAGTTGCACGGCAAGGAAGATCGCCCGCGTGCGCGGGCCGAGGCCGTCGAGCATCCGGTCGATGGCCATCAGGGTATCGAGGATGGCGGCGTGGGTCTCGGCGGAAGGTGCGTAGCTCTCCGGCTGCAGCGCCAGCGCTTCGAGATAGGCGGTTTCCAGGCTCCGGCGGCGATAGAGGTCGATGACCAGGCCACGGGCGATGGTGGCCAGGTAATGACGTGGCTGGTTGAGGGTGCCGGCGGTGCGCGCCAGCAGCACGCGGATGAAGGTGTCCTGGGCCAGGTCGGCGGCATCGGCGGAGCTGTTCAGGCGTTGGCGCAGCCAGCCGTGCAGCCAGGTGCTGTGCTCGCGGTAGAGCGTTTCCAGGCCGCAGTGGACAGTGCCGGCGGGAACAACGGTGGACATCACGCCCTCCCCCAAAAAGATTACCAGGTGCAAATAAGAATTTGTCGCAAGTGTACTGAGTGAGGGCGGAATTGGGAATGGTGGCAGGTACGCTCACATTGCTGGATAGCCTTTCATGAACGGATCGATTGCCTGCATCAGCTGCGCAACAATTGATCCGCCCATGATGGATCGTCGTCAGTTGTGAAATGACTGCGCCAGAAACTCGGTGATCTGCAACGCAATCTGCTGCTGGATCAGCGCCCGTGGCCGAGCGTTATCGCCATCCCGGCATATGACGCCATTCCCATAAGCCAGTTGCTTTCAATCGGCTCACGCAGGATCGCCGCTCAGAACAGCCCGCCCAAGGTAAATGTCCCACCTACCCCAGCCTGCAACCCCGCGTTCACGCCGCCTGTGAGGATCACACCCTTGGCCGAGCGCAGCAGGCGCTCGGTGGTGTCTTGCGGAAGGAGCAGTTGGCCCACCGGAATCACCGTGGCCGCAGTCATGGCCAGCAGCTTGGTGTCCAGACCGAACAGCATGCCCGAGAAGCTGGCGCCGCCTATCAGCCCCAGCCCCCCTTCGATGAACACGCAAGCACCCTTGAAGTCCTCGCGGTTCAGGCCGCGCGCTGCGATCGAGTCAGCTACCAGCACTTTGCCCCTGGCATAGAAGCCTTCAGTCGCGCCTGCCGCCCCGACGCTCTTGCCCCGCACCTGCAAGTTGACCTTGCCGTACCGTGGCAGGCGGGCACCGGCACCAGCGCCGACGCCGGCCGAGCCGTAGCGATACTGATGCAGGGCACCGGTGGGATCTTTCAAGGTCAGCATGCCACCACTGGCCGCTGCGAACATCACCGTCAATCCGCCACTGCTGGCAGTCTCGTACTCCCAGTCGCTGGTACTGAGGGTCAATGGGAATTGCAGTCGCATCAGAATCTCCTTGTATGGGGCCGCGCCGGGTGGCGGCGGCAAGTCCATGCGACCCGCTGATGGCCGCTCCCTGGGATAGGCACGATGACTGGCTGAGGCACCAGCAGGCTTGCGCCACACGCTTCTATGGGTGCAATGCTGGAAAGTCCGGACAGGAAAGCGCAGCCGGTCTTTGACCAGCCAGCGGAGAAACAGAGCAGATTGCTCTGGGCGAGCGATAGCGTCCTGGCCATGACAAGTCCCTTGCATCGTCCGTGACATGCCGGGCCATTGCAACGAACCTCTGGGGTAGTGTCAACCCTGTCGAATCTGTGAGGCCCCCGGTTCAGTCAGAAACCTGAACGTCGCAGTCGAGCGCCGAAGCTGCCAGCTTCACCATCTCAAGCCTACGGTACGGCTCGACACCGTCCTCGATCATCCAGGTCGCCGACAACCCTGCCCATGCCAACACCCATTGCAAAATCCTGCGCCGATCAATACCGGCAGCCGTCGAGATAATCGCGATCCGACGCGCAAAGGCCCCCGGTGCCAACGCGCTTGCATCGTCGGGGTTGCAGAGGATGTTGGCGTAATCGAAGCCGCGCTCGCCGTACAGCCCCTTGGGATCGATGGCGAGCCATCCAGCCGGCCCGAAATCCAGCACGTTGCCGTGATGGATATCGCCGTGCAGCACTACCACATCCTGCGGTTCGGCCAAAAGCGCCCTCGCCGCCCTGGCACTGTATTCCAGCACCCCACCGTGAGTTGCCGCCGCACTCCACAACGCTTCGAACCATTGCGCCAGCGGAACCAGCGCAGGCATTGGCTCAGCGCGTGGGGCGTGTAGGCGGGCTACCACCGCGCAGAGGATGCGCGTGGCTTCATCATCCCGGCCATCGGCAACCATCTGCGCCAGGGATGCCGAGCCTTGCGCCCGCTTCATCAACAATGCCTCGCCATCATGAGCCAGTACCGAGGCCGCACCATCACCGCCCCACAGGCCATGAGCTGGTTGCCGGCCTGCTCTTCGGGTGAATGCGCGATTTTCAGCATGGCGGGTGTATCGCCCTGGCGAACCGGGAGAAGATGGCCGTTCAACGAAACGAGCGCGTCCCCGTCGAGGGTAAGCGCCCATCGTTTCAGGTAGTGGTCAAACATGGTTTCATTACTCGCGATTCACTTGTGAACGGGGCTCTATGAGCCGGTGAACATCCATCGATGCCGTTCATTCGGAAATGACTATCCTGACGCGACGCTTACTCGAGTACCAGTAGATGCTATCCGCACACCAAGCCAGCGCCATCGTCCTCGACTTTCTTAAAGACGTCATCCGAGACGGCCGCCCGGAACGGTTCGTCATTCAGTCCTGTGAACTCACTGCGAAGGGTGACTACTGGGTAGTTCGTTGCAACAGCGAGGACTGCGTAGTGCATGGCAAGACCGAGTACTGCTACGTCGGCGTCAACGCCCATCTGGTCGATGTAAACAGCGGCGCGCTCGAAACAGTCGCCAACTGCTTCACTATCGAGGAATACCTGCAGGACAAGGACGACCTCCATGCCGCAGCGGGCAAAACCTATGTACTGGCGCCTTCGTTCTCTCGTGAAAACAGAACGGCGGTGATCAATCTGCGACAGAAGCTCGCCTACTCCTATCCCGATACTCTGTTCCTTCTGAAGGGGGCAGGCCGGCTGTGGTTAAAGGGTATCCGCCGGCAACTTGAAGATGCCCGGCAACTGCTGGCCATCGAAGGTATCACCACACAGATCGAGCTACATGCCGAGCCACTGGACGCCATTCTGATCGGGCCGCAAATCTGGTACACCGAGGCGGTATTCAATGCGCTGCGCAGGAAGCCACTTCACCATGGCGAAGCTGCTGAATGACGTTTTGTACGATGTAACCTGCCCTGTAACAGCCTCAACGGGAAAGGTCTGCCAGTAACGTCTTGACCGCCTCAGGCCCCATGGCACTCAAAACCTGTGTGGCGGCCTCGCGCATCGGTTGCCAGTGGCCACGCTGAAAGATCGACCGATCATGGCAAGGCAGGTCGCCGTCGCCCATCGACGCATAGAGCGCCCATACGCGGCTCAATGGCGCCGTAATCGAATCAGGCAAGGCATTACCGACGACCTGGAGCGCGTCCTGTACATGACGCATCCTGGCGTTCCACACCTCGCAGGCTAGGCAACCCGGCAGCGCTTGCTCCTGCTGTGTTGCGGTCATGGCAACGAACTCCAGCGCCGGAATCAAACGCGCTATCGCGTCGACAGACTCAAGTTCGTCTGCGCCATACCACTGGCAAATCAGGTCGACAAAATCAGGCATTTCGCTGGCCTTTGAGGTTGAGGTGTATCAGCAGGGACACGGGTGCTCGGCATGGAACACCACCTTGCATGCGATGTACACCCATTGCCCAAGCCCTATGCCAGTCACTACTTATAGAACGCTCAGAAATGCAGCGAGAATCAGATTAAGCCCCTTCCTTGTAGTCCATTTCCCAAACATACTGCTGCCGCCTTTTTTCCGTTGCGACTGCTCTGACCGGACTCTAGTCTCGGGCGAGTCGCTGGTGTTCAGCGACCGGCTTTGACAGGCCGCAATGGTATTAAGCATACGGCTAGCCCTCGATGGCGGCTGTACGTGCGGGCACGCTTGCGTGCGCCGGAACTTTGCTTATTCCGCCGGTCTGTCAACCCACGTACAGCTGCCACCCTAATGTTTGACAGCAGGCAGGTGGCAGCCCTTCGAAAGGAATAAGTACATGCTCAAGATCGTCCCCGACCCACCCCACGACCACCACTCCCTCGAAGACACCCTCATCCAGGCCACCGAGTACGCCCTGTGCGCGCAAAGCGTGGCGCATCAGGCCGTGTTGCTGCAGCCCAAGTCACCCGCCGCGATTCTGATGCTGGCTTCCATGCATGAGATGGAGGCACTGCGCGTGCTACTGGAATCGGCATTGATCCAGGTACAGATGCCGAACGCGCAGCCGCGTCCGTTGCACTAGATCACAAGGTATGTGGCGCCTGAGTTGACGTCATCGCGGGGCAAGCCCGCTCCCACGCCATTGCGCCCCGACGTGGGAGCGGGCTTGCCCCGCGATAGCGACAGACCAGGCAGCGGAACACTTCAGGGAGATTCAATGATGACCACAGATACCACCACACACCACCGTGGGCAAGACCAAGTTCTACCAGGGCGAAGGCCAGACCGACCCGCTGTTTTGCATCGAACCTGGGATCCCTTGCCAGCATGCGCGGGATTAGGCCTCCGAACTGATGGGTTGCGTTCGTGACCTGACCATCAGCGGGATCATGGAGGAGAAGCCGCAGATGCTTTGGGCGGCGTATTACCTGAGCGCATTGGCCAAGGCGCTGATGGATGATGCGGAACTGGGCATGAGCCACTGAAGCGAGAGAAGACTTGGGCTTACCTTGCAATAGGTAAGCCCTCTGGACCAAAGCAGCGAATTGGCAACAGCGAATGGATGCAATGAAGCGTTGATGGCACGCCAGGAAAGTTACCACCTCAAAACAAAAGAGCCACGCACTGCGTGGCTCTTTTATTTCAGCTTGCCGCCCTTTTAAAGTGACTGCAGAGAAATACTGGCACTCGTAGAGTCCTGTTGACTATCTGCGCCCATCCAAACCCACTGCGTACCGTCGCCTTGCAAGTTATTGCTGACACTTTGAATCTGAGTCGCAACAATGGTGACAGCGCCTGGTTCCGAAGCCGTAGGCCCAATATTGGCAACTTGGCCATACAGCAGACCATTGGAGGCTTCATTAACAACAAACACAGTAGCAGCCGCCTCCCGAAACTGGCACGAGACAAACTGAGTAATTTTGCTAACAATGGTCAGATTCATCCAATTTGACGGAGGCACTGCATAATAGCGGTTATATTTATTGAACGGATACTGCTCACCATTAGCCTGCAACTGGTTATTGTTCAGCCCGCTTGTATTGGTCGGCATGCTGGTACTGCCCAGCCACAGCTCGACCTGTGCGATGCCACTGTTGCTGGGCAGCGAAACCGAGATGGTCTGGGTATCGGTACCCGAAACAAAGCCCAGCGAAGCCAAGCCGGCATTGGCAGTGGTACCTGGAACAGTATGCGCGCAGGGGTTGGCTATTGCTCCATACCACATTGACAGTGGCGTTATTATCACTACCTGCAGAGTTATAGATGAAAATCCCGTAAATCTAGCCAGGCCGCAACGTCGTGCAGGTAGCTGTATCACCCGGAGTCAAAGTAATCCATTGGCCACCGTTCCAGTTTATTTGTGAGGCTGCGATAGCGAAGCTTTCCATGGGATAGTCCTTAGTAGATGCAGCATGATAGACGCGCGTACGCCCCTAACATCCGTTGCGCGACCACGAGCTTAGCCATCACAAAAAAATATGCTACGGAGCAATTAGAATTATTGGCGATTAGTGAACAGCGGCCAAAAGCTATTTATCTTCCAACACAAATCTGAACACCACTCACACTAAAGCGAGTACTGGAATAGCACTTTCTACAACAGGCTGACACCCATTACTTTTCAGCATTCGCTGAAACACTCGACCATTTGGCTTTCACAATAGAAATATATGCTATAACGGTTGATCGTTTTACTCAGACTATCGTCCCGCCATAGATATCGCTTGGCGCTGTACGAAATCCCGAGAACGCCAATCGTCGTCCCTCGGCCGCTGAGATTCCGTCAATTCTGTGCACGCCCTCACCTGGGCTGAAAAGCCTGCAGTATTAATCACGCCCCAGCGTAACGGGAGAAGAGCGGTTGCCAGATCTTCTGATATCGGACTGCTCAGAGGCGTGCGGGCAATCGGCCTGATGGTCTCGCATCTCGGGACATGTAACGAAGACCCCAGGCCTGCCCCTTGCTGACCAGGCACGTCGATCAGCAAGGGCGGAGAAAAGAATGGGCATCCAAAGAGTGCCGAGGAGGCGTCATTCCAATCCACCGCCCATTTTTTCCCACACCTCGGAAAACGGTATCAAGGATTGGAAGTCGCCATTACCGCCGTTGGCAGATCTTTAACCGTCAATCCCCGAGTAATCAGAAATCCGTGTTTATCCTCACTGGCCAGGTAATCCGTACTTGCCAAAGAGGCACGTAGCAGCGGGTAGTTGAAGGAATCCGGCCCCATGAGAACACGGCTGCCCGGATGCTGCTTGATGGTGGCACTGAGACAGGCGATGTCCGGACAGAGCCGATGGCGCTTTTCCAAATCCGGCAGCAGGGCAATGAACTGGTAGTTGGTAATGATCAAGCCGTCGCCCAGATTATCGATATCGGTATAGGCCAAGTGGTTGACCGTAGGCCAGACAATTTCACGACGGGCCTCTTTGGCTGCCTCCAGATAGCGCGCCTCGCCCACTACCAACTGCAACAGGCCAGCGAAGACTACGGCGATAATCAGCCCCATGAGCTGCAATGTCGCACTGCCACGGGTACGTTGACGCCATAGGGCACTCTGCGCCGATCCAAAGACTCTCTGTAGCGGCACCAGTTCGCGCATCAATGCACCCTCAAGGATGGACGCGCCGCAGATCGCAGACATACCCAGAAGCGCCATCAAGAACCAGCCGTTGCGTTCATCGTAAGCGCAGCAGTTCGAATAAACGCCGAAGGCCACGGCCGAGCATACCAGGTAGATCAAACCGATCTGGTTGACCAGGCGCTTCGGGGTGAACATGTTGAATGCGGCCAAGGTCAGCATGAGGAACAGCGGGAAGCGCCCGAACATGCTAGTCACCAAGCTCCAGCCATGCTCATAGATCCCCCCCCCATCGGACGCCCGCGAGGTCAGACTCATGAGAAAACTGAGATTCCCCAAAGCGGTCGGCATCGAAGGCGCGGAGTAGAAGATGATCATGAACGTTGTAGGCGGTACGATAATCAGCAGCAACCGCGCCAAGTACCAGCTAAGCCCTTTAGATGAGCGCAAACCGATCAGGATCAGGCTCAATGCAATCGCGACCGCACTAATTGCACCCGGCTGCTTGGTAATAGCACCGATACCAGCAAACAACGCGGCGCACAGGGTGTAGTGGTCGACCCGCTCGTCTTGACGACTAAAGCATGTCGCCAAATACAACACCGTACCCGCGATCAGGGTGAGCATCATCACGATCGGGTCGGTGATGCCGGCCAATAGAGTCGGGTTGAGCATGAAAATGCCCCACACCAGGAGAAACACAAGCAGCGCCGCCAGCGGCCGGCGGGCATTGGCCAAAGAACCGATTTGCACAACCAGCAACAATGGGAAGACACACAGCAACAAACGGGTCATGACCCATACCATCGGGTTGGCTTGGGCCTTGTACACAAGCGACCACAGCCCCGGCAGGAACAAAGGATAGGCGGCGGTGTATGGGGAATAGGCGTTGTTGAACAATTGCATGGCCCAATTGTTCCAGGAGGCATTGACGTCCCATCCGGAGAGAACAATTTCTCCGCCAAAGATTGGCTTGAGCGCTCCTAACGGACTCAACAGCAGGCCGAGCGACATGAATGCCAGCATCAGCATCAGCCCGCCAAAACTGAAGGCGACGCTGGCGTCGTTCCCCTTGAGAAAACGGCGCACGGTCACCATGGCCACCAGTATCAGTATCGGCAACGACAGGTCGCCCAAGTTCAGCCAATAGGATACGAATACCACCAGCCAGCTCAACCAAAGCGACCTAGCCACAGTCAACGTTGCCAAGCATGCGCCATCAATACGCCCCCTGATCGGCCAAATGTACCCGATCAGCAACATGAACAGCACGACCGCCATGAAACCAAAAAATAGCGTCATTTATTGTCTCCAGCGCCGACATAGGGCTCAAACTTGATGCTCGACAGCATCACGGATGCCTTGGGGTCGGCGTAGTTGAGGCTGAAAGCGATCTTCATGTAGTGGGCATTGGGTGGGATACGGTTCGGTCCCTGTCCGGTTGGTGAAAACACGCCACTCAGACTAAGTCGCCCATTGGCACGGGTGATCATGTGATTCGCGGCCACGCCAAACATGTGGGATTGCGGGTCGAGGATGATGTTCTTGTGCTGGTCGTAGAACATCAAGCCGGCGTACGTGGAGGAGCCCTTGTCGTCAGTACCATCGGCGACAGCCATCAGATCAAAACTCATCTGGTAGCTCTGGCTGCTGTCGATGGGCAACAACTGACGGCTGTAAAGGTCGTTAGGACCTACGAACAGCGCACCACTACGGTAGCCCTGACGGACCAAGAGCAACTGGTTTTGGAACAACTGTTCGGTGTCACGAGCGTCGCTATAGCGGGAGTAATTCACCGCATTGATGTCGAAGTTGTCCCACAATCCAAAGCGTATGGACAACTCTTGCCGATACAGGTAGCTCGCGCCGATGAAAAGCCACAGCACCAGCAATGCCGCGATCACGCGAAAAGTGCGCACAGGCAGTTGTACTTCGTTGCCCGGTGAGGAAAGGGGCGCTTGATTGATCCGATTCATGTCTGACTCGCAAAAACAGGGTAGAGGCGGCGACTTAGGATGGAAGTCGCTGGCCGAAGGCCAAAGCATCAGGGATGAGATGCTTTGACCAGGCCTGACCTGAAAGGAATTACCGAGGTGCTTGGGTACTTGGCAACTCAGGTGTCACAGACGTGCCCGCAGTGGCCGGCTTGAAGATAACGGCTTTTTGTACGAAGAAATTGAAGAAGAACAGGCTCAGTGTACCGACGATATAGGTCAGCACCTTCGGCATTTCGAACTGTTCTTTGGCCAGATCGATTAACGGCGCCAGAATTGAGATATTCAGGAGCACCAGAAGGAGGTACTTTATGAAGGTTCTGATAGTGTCCCCTCCCACCTTGTATATAAAGCTTCGGGCAAGATAGAAGTAGCCCAGGGTACCAACAGTACGGGCCACGACCACAGACAGCAGGGTAGAGCCTGTCAACAAATCGAGTAGGTGGAACGTCAGAAAGTCCATCAGGGCGAGGAGCAACGAGACCATGCCCCCACGCAATAGCACGGCATAGATCTTGGCGGAATCCTGCAGTTTACGGAAGTGTGAAGACGGGTTGCCCGGTTCATAGACAGTTTGAATAACGACTTCCTGCAGTTTGTTCCTGCGCGCAAAGAGAATCAATGCCGCCAGCTCGAAGTCATATTTGTCCTTGGGGATACCCAAGAGATCCTCATAAAGAGCTGGAGGAATGAATCGCAAGCCCGTCTGAGTGTCATTAACGCGTTTTCCGTGCACCAAGTGGAAGATCCGGATAGTCAATTCGTTGCCGAACTTGGAGCGCAGCGGCGTGGTCTTGTCAAACACTCGGCGCCCCAGGATCACTGAATCGTCGGCCTCAATGCCGGCCGCCATTACCCGGAGAATATCTACTGGCAGGTGCTGACCGTCGGCGTCAGCGGTTACCACGAAGGGCATTCCTCGATCACGTGCGATCGCGATGCCGGTTTTCAATGCCCCGCCCTTTCCCTTGTTTTCAGGATGGGTCACAACCTCGACGCCCAGTGCCTCCAGATCGGCAAACACCTGGAGCGCACCTTCCCGACGGGAACCGTCATTGATGATGAGCAGCGGCACGTTCTGCTGGGTGGCGCGCATCATCTCAGTTAGTTCATTTACTAGCTTGACTAGGGTTCCATCAGGTTCGTACGCAGGAATCAAGATCACGACAAAAATCCGTATTTTAGGTCGAGGGCGGCGAATTTTATAGCCGAACGAAAGTGCCGTCAATCGGAAATGTAACAAAATAATGAACTTAAAAGCGAAAGCGATGTCACCTCGACCGCAAAATGCAATCCATTGATTTATAGATAAAAACCAGAGCAAGAATCAGCCCCCAACATCTTACAGTGATGAAAAAACCTCGAGCATGGACGCCCCAGACAGAAGACCAAGCCACGACGCCTCTATCGACACATAAATGATTGCCCCAACCAACCTCGCTGCTTTCAGCCGTGAAACGCGCCCTTATGCCCCTTAAAAAACTAACAATAAAAATCCAGGCATAATCTGAAACTGCTCCAGATACAAATACCCTTAGCCCTCTTGACCGAATCGCTTGACGCCAACATATCCAAAATCAAATAGCACAAAATAAACAGGGAGACCATTTCATGAGACAAGACCAACAAACATCACCCTGCTTACCAAGCAACTCCCATTATCGCCATATCCCATGACAGCTGAACATCACAGAGATTGACTTAACTGCGCTCAGCCAAGCAATCCGAGATCGTTGATTTAGGCACTGAACTAACGCTGCACTGCGACCATCGCAGCGGAGCTTTCCGCCAGCTTGCACTTGGGTATGTACGAAATATGTATCGAAGGCCAGACAAGGCGAAACGGGCGAGGAAGCGGAGTGTTGGAGTACATGAGCATCCCGAGCCCCGCTTCAACACAGTATGGGTGACTGTGGATGCATTTCGCACAGAACCTATGAGGTGCAACCGCTTGAACACCTTGTTTTAGGCCTTCTGGTTTTGCCAGCCTCGCGGCTGAAGGCCTGCTTTCCTGATAGACTGCGAGCCCTTCCTATGAGATGCGGATCTGGGCGGTGAGGCCCGATGCCCCATCCTTGCAATTGCGCTGCGTGATGACTCCCTTGGATCTGCCACACGGCTGATTCGGGTTTCTACATTGTGGTAATGGGCATGAGGGGAGGGATAAGTAGAAACGATAGCAAAACGCATCAAATGAGAGATTCGAAAATGCAGCAGGCACAGACAGAAAACACCGGAAAACCAGCAGATACGGTAGTTAGGAGGTTTTCTGTCGCACCGATGATGGACTGGACAGATAGACACTGTAGATTCTTCCTGCGCCTGCTCTCCCAGCACGCCCTGCTCTACACCGAAATGGTCACCACCGGCGCCCTGCTGCACAACGACGCCCAGCGTTTCCTGCGCCATGACCAATCCGAGCACCCGCTGGCCCTGCAACTGGGCGGCAGCGTGCCGGCGGACTTGGCCGCCTGCGCCCGCCTGGCCGAAGAGGCCGGCTACGACGAGGTCAACCTCAACGTCGGCTGCCCCAGCGACCGGGTGCAGAACAACATGATCGGCGCCTGCCTGATGGGCCATCCGGGTCTGGTGGCCGATTGCGTCAAGGCCATGCAGGACGCGGTCGGCATCCCGGTCACGGTCAAGCACCGTATCGGCATCAACGGCCGCGACAGCTACGCCGAGCTGTGCGATTTCGTCGGCCAGGTGCGCGACGCCGGGTGCCGCAGCTTCACCGTCCATGCGCGCATCGCCATCCTCGAAGGCCTGTCGCCCAAGGAGAACCGCGAGATCCCGCCACTGCGCTATGACGTGGCGGCGCAGTTGAAGGCCGACTTCCCGGACCTGGAACTGGTGCTCAACGGCGGCATCAAGACCCTCGACGAGTGCCGCACCCACCTGCAGACCTTCGACGGCGTGATGCTCGGGCGCGAGGCGTACCACAACCCGTACCTGCTGGCCGAGGTCGACCAGCAGCTGTTCGGCAGCGCGGCGCCGGTGGTCAGCCGGGCCGAGGCGATGGAAAAGCTGCGTCCGTACATCGTCGCGCACATGCAAAGCGGCGGCGCGATGCATCACATCACCCGGCATATCCTCGGGCTGGGCCAGGGCTTCCCGGGGGCGCGGCGCTTCCGGCAGTTGCTGTCGGCGGACATTCACAAGACCAGCGAGCCGCTGAAGGTGCTGGACCAGGCTGCCGAGCTGTTGCAGGGGCGTTGAGGGAACCTGGGGCGGGGTTGGCACTCGAAGGGTTAGCCTTTTACCGCGGCCCTGGCGTTGGCCGGGGCTGCTTTGCAGCCCTTCGCGGGGCAAGCCCGCTCCTACACACGGGAGCGGGCTGCTTCGAAGGGTTTCCCGATACGCCTGCGACGGGCCTTGAGTGGCTGTCGGGGCTCGGGTAATGTCGAGTCATTGCACAGGACAGAGCACGCCCATGACCTCCAAGCTGGAACAACTCAAGCAGTTCACCACCGTCGTCGCCGACACCGGCGACCTGGACGCCATCACCCGCCTCAAGCCGGTCGACGCCACCACCAACCCTTCGCTGCTGCTCAAGGCCGCCGCCATCCCGGGTTACGCCGACCTGCTCAAGCAGGTCAAGGCCGATGCCAAGGGCAATGTCGACCTGGCCTGCGACAAGTTCGCCGTGTCGGTGGGCTCGGGCATTCTCAAGGTCATTCCGGGGCGCATTTCCACCGAGGTGGACGCGCGACTGTCGTTCGACGAGCCGGCGCTGCTGAAAAAGGCCCGTCAGCTGATCGAGCTGTATGAAGCGGCCGGCGTGCCGAAAGACCGCGTGCTGATCAAGCTGGCCTCCACCTGGGAAGGCATCCGCGCCGCCGAGAAGCTGGAGAAGGAAGGCATCCAGACCAACCTCACCCTGCTGTTCTCCTTCGCCCAGGCCCAGGCCTGTGCCGATGCCGGGGTGTTCCTGATCTCGCCGTTCGTGGGGCGCATCTACGACTGGTACAAGAAAAGCACCGGCAAGGAATACGTCGGCGCCGAGGATCCGGGCGTGCAGTCGGTCACCCGCATCTACGACTACTACAAGACCAACGGCTACAACACCGTGGTCATGGGCGCGAGCTTCCGCAACATCGGCCAGATCGAGCAACTGGCCGGCTGCGACCGCCTGACCATCAGCCCCGAGCTGCTGCAGCAACTGTCGGACGACCAGGGCGAGCTGCCACGCCTGCTCAAGCCGGGCAATGCCGGCGAGGCCAAGCAACAGTTGAACGAAAGCCAGTTCCGCTGGGCGATGAACGAAGACGCCATGGCCACCGAAAAGCTGGCCGAAGGCATCCGCCAGTTCGCCCGCGACCAGGAAAAGCTGGAAGCACTGATGGCTGGCTGACAAAGCCTGATACATCTTCGGCTTGATCGACGGGCGGTTAATGCAGAGCATTTCCCGCCCGTTTTTCGTTGGGGTGGCCATTCCCCGCGATAGGGCCATCAGCATCACACGAACCTGAGCCATCCATGCCCGCCACCGCTTCGCTCCCCCTCGTCCTCGCCGGCCCCATCCTGCGCCGTCTGGAACCGCAACGCCTGGCCATCTGGCTGGTCGGCTCGCAACCGCTGCAACCCGAATTCCTGCTCGAGCACACCGGCATCAACGCCACGATGCACGCTGAGGTGATCCCGGTCGGACAGCACGCCTTCATCCACCTGCTGGACATCCGCTTCGACCACCCGCTGCCCTGCAATGTGACGCTCGAATACGACCTGCGCCTAGCCAACGGCCAGGGCATCGCCGAATGGGCCCCGCACCTGCTCTACTCCGGAGCCAGCCGCCCCAGCTTCGTACTGCGCGATCGTCTCGACCAGTTGCTCCACGGCTCCTGCCGCAAGCCCCACCATCCGGCCGCCGACGGCCTGCTGTGTGCCGACCGCCTGCTTGCCGCCGATCCGCGCCCTGAAAAACGCCCCGCCGTGCTGCTGATGAGCGGTGACCAAGTCTATGCCGACGATGTCGCCGGCCCCATGCTGCGTGCCATCCACACGCTGATCGAGCGTCTTGGCCTGTTCGACGAGTCCCTCGATGGCGCCCTGGTCGACAGCGGCGCCGCGCTCTATCGCCATCCGGCCTGCTACTACCACCGCGCCGACCTGCTGCCGGCCCAGGAAGGCAACGAAACCCTGCGCGAACGCTTCTTCGGCGGCAAGCGCAAGCCGATCTTCTCGTCCAGCAACGCCGACAATCACCTGGTGACCTTCGCCGAGGTCATGGCCATGTACCTGCTGGTCTGGTCGCCGCTGCCGTGGACGCTGGTGCGGATGGACATGCCAGAGGGCCTGACCGAGCAGCGCCAGGCCCGTTATCAGCGCGAACTGCTGCTGATCGAGGCGTTCCGCGACGGCCTCGACCAGGTGGCGCGGGTGATGGCCCACCTGCCCTGCCTGATGATCTTCGACGACCACGACATCACCGACGACTGGAACCTGTCGGCGCAATGGGAACAAACCGCCTACGGCCACCCGTTCTCGCGGCGCATCATCGGCAACGCTTTGCTCGGCTATCTGCTGTGCCAGGGCTGGGGCAACGATCCGGACGGTTGCGCGGTGCTGGTCGGGCAATGCCGGCAACTGAACGAGGCACGGGACGAGCTGATCGGCGAGCTGCTGCGCTTCCAGGGCTGGCAGTACGCGCTGCCCAGCGACCCGCCACTGCTGGTGCTGGACACCCGCACCCGCCGCTGGCGCAGCGAAAGCAACCTGGGCAAGCCCTCCGGCCTGCTGGACTGGGAGGCGCTGAGCGAACTGCAGCAGGCGCTGCTCGACCACCCTTCGGCGATCATCGTGTCGCCGGCGCCGATCTTCGGGGTCAAGCTGATCGAGACCGTGCAGCGGGTGTTCAGCGCCCTGGGCTACCCGCTGCTGGTGGATGCGGAGAACTGGATGGCCCATCGCGGCGCGGCGCAGGTGATCCTCAACATCTTCCGCCATTCGCGCACGCCGGGGCACTACGTGGTGCTGTCGGGCGACGTGCATTACTCGTTCGTCTACGAAGTGCTGATCCGCCACCGCCAGCGCAGCCCGCACCTGTGGCAGGTGACCAGCAGCGGGATCAAGAACGAGTTTCCCCGGCGCCTGCTGGATGTGCTCGACCGGCTCAACCGCTGGCTGTACTCACCGCGCTCGCCGCTCAACTGGTTCACCAAGCGCCGGGAAATGCAAGTGGTGCCGCGCACGCCTAGCCGCAGCAAGGCCGGGGAGCGGTTGTGGAACAGCGCGGGGTTGGGGCAGGTGTTCTTCGATGGCCAGGGGCGGCCGGAGCGGGTGTATCAGTTGAATGCGGATGGTTCGCCGGCTACGGCGTTCATCCAGGACTGACACCATCGAAACCTCCCGCGATGGTGTCGGCAGGTTCAGCGCAGGTTCAGGACCGCTCGAGCGCGCTCACCAGGTCGTGGAACGCTTCTCGGTTGGAGTCATTCAAGCCCATGAGGATCTTGTGCGCCTCCAGCACTTTGGAACGCACCACGCTCTCGTCCTGGTCCTGGGACGGCAGATCGGTCAGGCATTCCGGGCACGGCACCGGCCGGTCGACGATGTTGAACACCTGGTCGAAGCCCATGGACTGCAGCAGGCGGGAAATGTCCGGGTTGGTGGTGACCAGGGTGGGCAGCAGGCCAACCTTCTGCCGGGACAGGATCGACAGCTTGGCCAGCAGGCCGAGGGTGGTACTGTCGATGCTCTCGGTTTCGGTCAGGTCGATGACGATGGCCGAGAAGTTCAGCGCGGTGAAGATCTTCTCGATCGTCGCATCCAGCGCCGAACACAGGGTCAGGCGCACTTCACCGACAAATTTCAGAACGAAGGTCCCGCTCTGCTCGGCGAACTGGATTCTACCAGTACTCATTCAAGGTTCCTGCTCAACACCAATAGGGCGATATCATCCGGCATCTCCCCAAGCGTAGCCAATTCGAATCGTTGGCGCAGCCCCTCCAGGCTACCACCTGCCGCCTTGACGATTTCCGGCAAGGCCGCTTCCTTATCTTTGAGTGTGTCCCCGGGCAAAAGGTCCAGAATGCCATCGGACATCAGGGTGAGGCTGAACTGCGGTGGCAGTTCCAGCACCTGGTCCTGGTAGCTGGCCTCGTCGAACAACCCCACCGGCAGGCCGCGGCCTTCGAGGTAGCGGGCCTGGCCCGGGGTGTACAGCACCGGCAGCGGCAAGTGGCCGCCGACGCTGTAGGTGAGCAGGCCGGTGTCCTCGTCGATGACGCCACCGACCATGGTCACATGCTTGCCCAGCTTGCAGTTGATCAGCCCACGGTTGATGTGGCTGAGCACCTGCGAAGGCTTGAACTCGCGCATTTTACCGCCACGCTTGAATTCGAACAGCAGGCGCGTGGTCATGAACTTGAGCAGCACCGTGACGAACGCCGACGAGGCGCCGTGACCGGAGACGTCCGCCAGGTAGAAGGCGATGCGCCGGTCATCCACACGGAAGTAGTCGGCGAAATCGCCCGACAGGTACAGCGACGGAATGATCTGGTGCTCGAAGGCGAACTCGCCAGCCACCCAGGGGTTTTCCGGGAGCATGTTCATCTGCACCTGGCGACCGGCGGTCTGGTCCTCCTGCAGCAGGTGCAGACTGGCCTCCAGCTCGCGGTTGGCCGCTTCGAGCTTCTCTCGGTAGCGCTGGTTTTCCAGCACCAGACGCGAGCGATCGAGGGCGCGGCGCACCGAGTGCTCGAGCACGGCCAGGTCTTCCAAGGGCTTGATCAGGTAGTCCGCCGCGCCCAGGCGCAAGGCTTCGACCGCGTCGCTCATGACGCCGGCACCGGACACCACGATCACCGGCAACTGCGGCGCGCGCTCGCTGATCCGGCGGATCAGTTCAAGGCCGCCCATCTGCGGCATGCGCAGATCGCAGATCACGAGGTCGGGCTGGTGTGCTTCGAAGACCTGGAGGCCCTGCTGGCCGTTGCCGGCCTGAAGGACGCTGAAGCCGCTGTCTTCCAGATAGGCGGCGAGACTGGCACGGACCACCTCGTCGTCATCGATGATCAGCAGCGTTGCACTGGGTTTCTGCATGTGGGCGAACGGCGCCAGATTTGGGTTGGCGTAGCGACTGTGGAAGACCGACAGACGGCTACTGGAATGCTCTTTAGCCACTCTCTATTTGAGTTGTAGGACAAGAAGACTGGTCCGGCAAATAGCGAGGTGCCCTGTAAGGCGCTGACGGTACTCCCATCCGCCTGGCGTTTCAAGCATGGCAAGGAAGACTCCCCCGCACTTTACAGGGCAAATCACCCGGCGTTATAAGAAAGCACATCGGCGCAACCTGACGAAAGGATGCAAGCATGTCCCAGCCCCCCGTGGATTACAGCGAAAAACGCGATTTCATACGCATGCGCATTGAAGCCGAGGTCAGCCTGCTGCACGCCGGCCAGGTGATCAGTGCCGTGTGCATCGACCTCTCCAGCAGCGGCATGCAGGTCCAGGCACCGCAGCGATTCAAAGTGGGCGACCAGCTCGAGGTGCGCATCGACTCCGACCACGCCGCCCTCGCCGGCCTGCACGCCAGCACCGAAGTGGTGTGGATTGCCGACCAGCCCGGCGGCGCGCAGAAGTTCGGCCTGCGCATCCTGGCCATGCATTGAACTGTTACGAAAAAGGCGACCCGAAGGTCGCCTTTTTCGTAAGCCGGTCGATCAGAAGTCGTCTTCGACCTGGCCGTCCTTGACCTTGAACTCGCGATTCTGCAGGTAGGCATTGCGCAGGAAGATGTACTTGTCGCCCTGGATCAGCTTCTCCGCCGACAGCAGGCTGGCGCGGGTGTCGATCACGTCCATCGCGAAGATCGAGTTGCGGGTCGGCACATGGTCGATGTAGCGGTAGGGTTCGGTGTAGGTGTCCGGGTACTTGGCCAGGCCGTCACGCACGGTGCTCGGGCCAAGGAACGGAATGACCACGTACGGCCCGCTGGGCACGCCCCAGTAGCCGAGGGTCTGGCCGAAATCCTCGTCGCTGCGCTGCAGGCCCATCTTGGTGCCGACGTCGAAGAAACCGCCCAGGCCGAAGGTGGTGTTGACGATCAGCCGCGCCGTGTCGATGCCCGCCGCTCGAGGCTTGAGCTGCAGCACGTTGTTGGCCAGGTTGGTGACGTCGCCCAGGTTGCGGAAGATGTTGTGGATGCCATCCTCGAGGAACTGCGGGGTGACGTACTGGTAACCCTGGGCCAGCGGCTTGAGGGCATAGGTGTCGAGGACATCGTTGAACCTGAAGATCGGTCGGTTGACCGACTCCCACGGATCCTCCTCGGTTGCCGCCTGGGTGGCTGCCACGGGCGCCAGCAGCAAGCTGGCGCAGACACAGGCCTGGGTGACTCGCTCGATCACTCCGGCACCGATCCTACGCATAGATGTTTCTCCATCGGATTTCACGGCGGCAACGGCCTATGGCGCGCTGCTCGATAGGGCGCAAGTATACTGGCTTGCTGGCTGAACGGTAGTTTTACATATCTCTGTCAAGATTTCGTGAACAACTGTAGTCGTCATCCCTTGGTCACAATCGCCGGGTAGCTTGCGGGGTATTTAGGGACGTTGCCATGCAAGACGCACCCGCCTTCACCGCCGTGCTGTTCGGACTGCGCGGCTGCCTGGTCCAGGCAAACGACGGCAGCCCCCTGCCCGCCCCCGGCGCCCTCGACTCCCTTCACCGCCTGCGCGCGCAGGCGGTGCCGTGCATCTGGCTCGACGAGCTCAGCGCCGCCCAGGGCAAGCGCCTGAGCAGCGTGCTGCCCGGCTGGCTACCGGGCCATCTGGTCAACGGCTGCAAATGGCCGGCGCCCAACGCCTGCTGGCAGGCGCTGATGAGCCTCGACAGCCAGCGCCTGGAAGGCTGCGTGCTGGTCAGCGGTGAGCCACGGTTGCTGCAGGCCGGGCTCAACGCCGGCCTGTGGACGGTGGGCCTGGCGGCCTGCGACCTCGGCCCCAGTCAATGGCAGGCCATGACCCGGCAGGAACAGGAGCGCACCCGTGGCAAGGCGACCCTGGCGCTATTCGGCCTGGGCGTGCACTCGGTGATCGATCACCTGGAATCCCTCGACACCTGCCTTGCGGACATTGCCCAGCGCCGATACAGGGGCGAGAAACCCTGATACATCCCCGTTGATGCGGGTCATGCAAAGCTGCGGCAGGTGGATTACGCTAGAAGGCAGGCCAGAACCTTTACCGTGTCGCCGAGGTCCATGGCTTGCCAAGTCATTGATGGAGAACGAACAATGCCTGCCCGCGAACTGCAAGAGCAACTCGATAGCCTGCGCGAGCAACTGGACCGCAATCCACCGCTCTCGCTGGAAGAGCGCGACCACCTGCATGAACTGATGCAGCAGATCGAAGCCCAGATCAAGCTCGAGGAAGCGACCAACGACAACAACCTGGTCGATGGGGTCAATACCGCCGTTGAACGTTTCGAGGCCGATCACCCAGACCTTACCGCCATCCTGCGCAATATCGCCAATCACCTGCACAGCATGGGGATCTGAACCGAATGGGGCCGCAAACGCGGCCCCATTACATTACTGACGCACCAATCGCAGGTTCTGCGGGCTGATCGCCCCAGTGCTGCGGTACGGGTTGATATCCAGCCCACCGCGGCGCACGTAGCGTGCATACACCGTCAGGTGCTCAGGCTTGAGCAGGTTCTTCAGGTCCAGGTAGATCCGCTCCACGCATTGTTCGTGGAAGTCGGCATGCTGGCGAAAACTGATCAGGTAGGTCAGCAGGCTGGCATGATCCAGCGCCTGCCCCTTGTACTCCACCACCACGCTACCCCAGTCCGGTTGGCCGGTGACCGGGCAGTTGGATTTGAGCAGGTGGCTGTGCACGGTCTCTTCCACCACGCGCTCCGACGCGCAACGCAGCAGCTCCGGTTGCGGCTGCTCGTAGTTGCTGATGTTCACATCCAGCGCGTCGATGCACTGGCCCGGTAGCGTGGTCACGCCCTGCCCCTCTACCTCGGCCAGGGTGCTGACCTTGACCGCGACCGGCTTGCCGGCTGCGGCGGACAGGTCCTGCACCAGGCACGCCTGCAACGCCGCTACCGACTCGAACACCGTCTGGTTCAACGAGTTGAGGTACAGCTTGAAGGACTTGGACTCGATGATGTTCGGCGAATCGCACGGGATGGCGAACTCACCGATGGCCACCACCGGCTTGCCCGAGGGCAGCAGCCAGGACAGTTCGAAGCAGTTCCAGAAGTCCACGCCCTGCCACGGCAGCGCGTCGCCACTCACGCCCAGCTCGGCCCATTTGGCCAGGCGGGGAATCGGGAACAGCAGCGAAGGGGTGTAGGTGGCGATGTATTCGCTGGACTTGCCCAGCGGGGAATGTTCGGCGGCGGGATGCATGGAAACTGACCTGAAGGTTCGAAATTGCCCTAGTCTACCGGTTTTGCACCCCGCCTTGGAGCCGATGTCACTCGATGGTCAGCGGCCCGACCATGCCCGCCTGGTAGTGGCCAGGCACGTTGCAGGCGAACTCGATGGGCGCCGACTTGCGGAAGGTCCAGGTCAGCTCGGCGCGCTGGCCGGGCTGTACCAGCACGGTGTTGCCACCCGCATGACCGTGGCCAGCGCCCATCTGGCCGTGATCCATCTGGCCATGGTCCATGCCTTCGTGGTTCATGCCGGCGGTGAACATCTTGCCCTGCATGGCGATCATTTCCTTCTGGTGCTCGGCGTGCATGGCCTTGTCGCCCAGGTTGAACTCGTGGGGCAGCTTGCCTTCGTTGACCAGCACGAAGCGCACGGTCTCGCCAGCCTTGACCTTGATGCTCTTCGGTTCGAAGGCGATGTCCTTGAGTACCACCTCGATGGTGCGGGTGGCCTTGGCCGCCTCGGCCGGCTCGCCGAAGGCGAAGGGTTTGCCGTTGTCGGCAAAGCTCGGCAGGCTGACCAGTGCGAGGGCGGCGGCGATGAACAGGTGTTTCATGGGTGACTCCGGGTCGTTCTGGGAGAATGAGACCATTCTCGAAAAGGCTGGCTGGCAGCTGGCTGACGGGAAGATTACAACGTTGTCAGCTTGGGCAGGCCGCCAGATCGTCACGTATGATTTCGGCATCGCGCTGATCCGAACATTGGTAAACACATGAAACTGCTGATCGTCGAAGACCAGGCCAAGACCGGCCAGTACCTGAGCCAGGGCCTGAGCGAAGCCGGCTTCGTCACTGAGCTTGCCAACGATGGCGACACCGGCCAGCACCTGGCCCTGACCGGTGACCACGACCTGCTGATCCTCGATGTGATGCTGCCGGGGCGCAACGGTTGGCAGATTCTCCAGGCCGTGCGCCAGGCCGGGCTGGAAACGCCGGTGCTGTTCCTCACCGCCCGAGATGCCGTCGAGGACCGCGTCCACGGCCTGGAGCTGGGCGCTGACGACTACCTGGTCAAGCCATTCGCCTTCTCCGAACTGCTGGCCCGGGTGCGCAGCCTGCTGCGCCGAGGCGCCAGCGCCAGCCAGGACACCTGCCTGAACCTGGCCGACCTGCGCCTGGACCTGATCCGCCGCCGCGCCGAACGCGCCGGCCAGCGCGTCGACCTGACCGCCAAGGAATTCGCCCTGCTCGAACTGCTGCTGCGCCGCCAGGGCGAGGTGCTGCCCAAGTCGCTGATCGCCTCGCAGGTGTGGGACATGAACTTCGACAGCGACACCAACGTCATCGAGGTGGCCATCCGCCGCCTGCGCCTGAAGATCGACGACCATCACGCCACCAAGCTGATCCATACCGTGCGCGGCATGGGCTACGTGCTCGAGGAGCGCCAGGACTGATGCGCCGCCTGTCCCTCGGCCGTCGCCTGGCGCTGCTGTTCGCCGCCTGCACCGCCAGTGTTTCGCTGGGCGCCGGCCTGCTGTTCAGCCGCGCCAGCGAGCAGCACTTCGTCGAGCTCGACCAGCAACTGCTCAGCGGCCGCCTGTCGCTGATGCGCAGCCTGCTCGACGGCGTCACCACCCCCGAGCAACTGGCCACGCGCCTGCCGGGGCTGCTCAACGAGCTCAGCCACCAGTCCGACCTGGCCTTGCGCGTGCGCGCGGTCGACGGCACCACCTGGTTCGCCAGCCGCGGCGACCTGCCGGACGCCCCCGCCCAGCTCGGCCTGGCCACGCTGCATACCCAGGGCATCGACTACCGCGGACTGAGCCTGCCGCTGGACGAAACCCGGCCCGACTCGCCGCAGTTGACCTTGTTCCTCGACATCACCCATCACCAGCACTTCCTGCAAGGCATGCAGCGCCTGATCTGGCTCACGGTCGGCCTCAGCGCGCTGGTCACCGCGCTGCTGGGTGCCTGGGCCGTGCGCCGTGGCCTGAAGCCGCTGCGGCGGATGGGCAAGGTCGCCGCCAGCGTCAACGCCCGCTCGCTGACCACTCGCCTGCCGGCCGCCGAGATGCCCGAGGAACTGGCCGAGCTGGCCGGCGCGGTCAATGCCATGCTGCAGCGCCTGGACGATGCTTTCCAACGCCTGTCGGCGTTCTCTGCGGACATCGCCCACGAGTTGCGCACGCCGCTGTCCAACCTGCTGACCCACACCCAGGTCACCCTTACTCGCCCACGCAGCCTCGAGGAGTACCGCGAGGCCCTGCATGGCAATCTCGAGGAACTGCAATGGATGGCCCAGCTGGTCAACGACATGCTCTATCTGGCCAAGGCCGACCACGGTCTGCTGATGCCCAATAGTCAGGCGCTGGACCTGGCGATCGAGGTCGATGCGCTGCTGGAGTATTACGCGCCGCTGGCTGAGGAAGCCGAGGTCAGGCTGTCTCGCGAGGGCCAGGCGCATGCCGAGGGCGACCGACACATGCTGCGCCGGGCCTTGTCGAACCTGCTGGACAATGCCCTGCGCTTCACCCCGGCGGGGGGCGAGATTCGTGTGAGCCTTGCGCCGGGGTTGCGCATCGAGGTGGCCAACAGTGGCCCGGCAATCGCCCCGCAACTGCTGGAGCGGCTGTTCGACCGTTTCTATCGGGCAGACCCGGCGCGCCAGGAGGGCAGCAGCGAGCATGCGGGCCTGGGGCTGGCCATCACCCGCTCGATCGTGCAGGCGCACGGCGGGAATATTCGGGCCCAGTGCGAAGGTGGGTGGACGCGCTTCGTGATCGAGTTGCCTGCCTAGAGGGCTGCTGCGCAGCCCATCGCCGGCAAGCCGGCGAAAGGGGCGCAAAGCGCCCCTGCCTTACTCGTAACGCAACGCCATCGCCGGTTCGATCTGCGAAGCGCGGTACGCAGGATAGAGGGTCGCCAGGAAGCTCATCACCAGCCCAGCCACGCAGATGATCGCCACATCGCCCCACTGCAGCTCCGAGGGCAGGCTGCTGATGAAGTAGATGTCGGAGGTGAAGATGTGCTGCCCACTGACTCGCTCGATCCAGCCGACCACGGCGCTGACGTTCAGTGCCAGGATCACCCCGAGCACGCCACCGATCAGCGTGCCGACGATGCCGATCAGGCTGCCCTGGACCATGAACGTGCCCATGATCTGCGCCGGCGTCGCGCCGATGGTGCGCAGGATGGCGATATCCGCGCCCTTGTCGTTCACCACCATCACCAGGGTGGCGATGATATTGAAGGCAGCCACGGCGATGATCATCATCAGCAGCAGGCCGATCATGGTCTTTTCCATTTTCATGGCGCTGAACAGGCTGCCCTGGGTGTGCGACCAATCATCGGCACGGTAGCCGTCGCCCAGCCCCGCAGCGATGGCCTTGGACACCTGCGGCGCAGCGTACAGGTCATGCAGCTTCAGCCGCACGCCCTGCACCTGGCCCGGCGCCCAGCGCTGCATCTCGCCGGCATCGGCGATATGGATGTAGGCCTGGGAGCCATCCAGTTCGGCGCCGACCTTGAAGATGCCGACCACGGTCAGGCGCTGCATGCGCGGGGTGATGCCGCCCGGCTCCTTGCTGATTTCCGGAACGATCAGGGTCAGCTTGTCGCCGGTATTCAGGCGAAAGCGCCGGGCGGTCAATTCACCGATGACCACGCCGTACTCGCCCGGCACCAGGTCCTGCAGGCTGCCCTGGACAATATGCTGGGTGACGATGGAGACCTTGCCCTCCTCGGCCGGGTCGATGCCGGCGACCTGAATCGGCTGCATCGCCCCCTTGTACGAGAGCATGCCCTCCATCTCGGTGATCGGCGCCGCGGCCATCACCGCCGGGTTGCTTTCGGCGGCGCTGGCGACCTTGCGCCAGTCGTCCAGCGGCTGCGCGCCGAGAATCGCGGCATGGGGCACCAGGCCCAGCACGCGTGAGCTCATCTCGCGCTGGAAGCCGTTCATCACCGACAGCACCGTGATCATCGCCAGCACGCCGAGCGACAGGCCGATCATCGAAGTCATCGAGATGAACGAGATGAAGTGGTTGCGGCGCTTGGCACGGGTGTAGCGGGCACCGATGAACAACGACAAGGGTCTGAACATGAACGAGGACACCCAAGTGAAAAATGAATCGGGGCCGCCTCAGGCCGCCCCATGCAGGCGACTCAGATCGCCACCAGGTGCCCGTCTTCCAGGCGCAGCACACGGTCCATCTGCCGCGCCAGGTTGAGGTCGTGGGTCACAACCAGGAATGCGGTCTGCGAGTGATTCGACAGCTCCTGCATCAGTTCCTGGATACCCTGGGCGGTGTGGTGGTCGAGGTTGCCGGTGGGCTCGTCGAGCATGACCAGGCCCGGGCGGTTGACCAGGGCGCGGGCGATCGCCACACGCTGGCGTTCACCACCGGACAGCTCGGCCGGCTTGTGATTCAACCGGTGCCCCAGGCCAACGCGCTTGAGCAGCGCCTCGGCACGCTCGCGGGCCTCGGCGATCGGCGTCTTGCCGATCAGCAGCGGCATGCAGGCGTTTTCCAGGGCGGTGAACTCCGCCAGCAGGTGGTGGAACTGGTAGACGAAGCCCAGGGCGCGGTTGCGCAGCAGGCCGCGGGCCCGCTCGCCCAGCGCCGACAGCTCCTCGCCGGCCAGCCAGACGCTGCCCTGGCTCGGGGTGTCGAGGCCGCCGAGCAGGTTGAGCAAGGTACTCTTGCCCGAGCCCGAGCTGCCGACGATGGCCACCCGCTCGCCCGGGTGCAGTTCGAGGTTCAACCCCGACAAGACCTGGACCGACTCCGGGCCTTCCTCGTAGCTCTTGCCCAGGTTGCGGCAGCTCAACACGGCTTTATCACTCATGCGCGACTCACTCATAACGTAGCGCCTCCGCCGGCTGGGTGCGCGAGGCGCGCCAGGCCGGATACAGGGTGGCGAAGAAACTCAGGACCAGCGCCGCACCACAGACCATGTACACGTCCTGGGCCTGGATCTGCGACGGCAGGTAATCGATGAAGTACACATCGGCATTGAGGAACTTGTGCCCGATCAGGGTCTCGATGCCGGCGATGGCCGCGCTCACGTTAAGCGCGCCGAGGATGCCCAGGACCGCGCCGATCAGCGTGCCGACCACGCCGATCACCGTGCCCTGGACCATGAAGATGGCCATGATCTGCCCGGGCGTGGCGCCCAGGGTGCGCAGGATGGCGATGTCGCCGCGCTTGTCGTTGACCACCATCACCAGGGTGGAAATGATGTTGAACGCCGCCACCGCGACGATCAGCAGCAACAGCAGGCCGATCATGGATTTCTCCATGCGGATCGCCTGGTACAGGTTGCCGTGGGTGCGGGTCCAGTCACGCGGGTAGAACTCCTGCTCGCCCAGCTGCTGGGCGATGGCCCAAGAGGCCCGCGGGGCCTGGAACAGGTCGTCGAACTTCAGGCGCACGCCCTGGACCTGGTCGGCCTTCCAGCGGTGCAGGCGCGACAGGTCGGCGATGTTGGTCAGGCCCAGATAGCCGTCGATCTCGCCGGCGCCGACATGGAAGGTGCCGACCACGGTAAAGCGCTTCATGCGCGGGAACATCCCCGCCGGGGTGACGCTGACCTCGGGGGCAACGAAAGTCAGCTTGTCGCCGATGCCCACGTCCAGTTTCTGCGCGGCCTTGTCGCCGATCATGATGCCCCACTCGCCCGGGGCCAGCTTGTCGAGGCTACCGTCGAGGACGAACTTGTCGATGATCGACACCTCGCGCTCGCGGGCCGGGTCGACACCGTTGAGCAGCACCTTCTGCACCTTGCCTTCATGGGTCAGCAGGCCCTGCATCTGTGTGAATGGCGCGACCGCCAGCACCTGCGGATTCTGCTTTACTTTAGAGGCGAGGGCCTGCCAGTCGTCGATCGGCTGGCCGGTCTCCAGCGTTGCATGGGGGATCATACCCAGCACGCGGGTACGCATCTCGTGGTCGAACCCGTTCATCACCGAGAGCACCACGATCATCACCACCACGCCCAGGGCGAGGCCGATCATCGAGGTGAGCGAAATGAACGAGACGAAGTGATTGCGGCGCTTGGCACGGGTGTAACGCGTACCAATGAATACGAATAGAGGTCTGAACATGTCGGGGCTTGTTCGGATGAAAGGGAACGTCCTTGTGGCGAGGCGCCTACGGCGGCTTTACACTCGGACCACCGCCGTAACCTTGGGTTCGCCATGACGACATTAGACGAAGAAGATCGCCGCGAATACTACCGCATCGAAGATCGGATCGCACTTCAAATCAGCCCCCTCAGCGCGGCCGAAGCCCTTGAAACAGAACTGTTGCAGGATGATTCCGAGCTGTTCAACCTGCTCAGCGAGCTGCACCTTTCAGACTTCGAGTCGCAGCACCTGTTGCGCCAGCTGAGCGAAAAAGACCGCACCCTGGCCGCCTTCCTGCGCGCCCAGAACAAACGTCTCGACTTGCTCAGCGCCGTGGTCGCCCAGACCCTGATCGGCGAAATCGGCCAGCCGCAGCCGGTGATCATCTCTGAAGGCGGCATCGAGTTCGCACAGGCGCAGAAGATCGACCCCGGCACCCGGGTCAAGGTGAAGATGGTGCTGATGCCCCGCGCCCATGGCCTGCTCCTGCGCGGCCGGGTCACCCACTGCGACCCGCGCCCGGATGGCGATTACGAGGTAGGCACCGAGTTCATCGACATGACCGACGCCCAGCGCCAGCTGCTGGCCCGCTACATCCTGCAGCGCCAGCAACAGCAACGACGCCAGGCGCTGGAACAGAACGACCCCGCTTCCTGAAGCCCTTTTCTCTCTGATTTGAAGGAACGAACGTGACCTTGATCTATGGCCACCGCGGCGCCAAGGGCGAAGCGCCCGAGAATACCCTGCAGAGCTTTCGCCAGTGCCTGTCCCATGGCGTGACCCGCTGCGAACTCGACCTGCACCTGTCGGCCGACAACGAGCTGATGGTAATCCATGATCCGACCCTCAAGCGCACCACTGGCCGGCGCGGCAAGGTGGTCGAGCACACCGCCGCCGAGCTGGTCACCTACGATGCGCGCAAGGGCGGCCCGGGCCATGTGCAGCCCTGCCCCATCCCGCGGCTCGAGGAGTTGTTCGAGAAGTGCCCGTTCGAGCACTGGCAGCTGGAGGTCAAGAGTGCCTCGCGCACCCGTGCCGCCAGCACCGTGCTGGCGATCCGCGAACTGGCCCAGCAGCATGGCCTGCTGGACAAGGTGACCATCACCTCGAGCTCACGGGAAGTGCTGGGCGCCGCCCAGGAGCTGGTACCCGACATCAAGCGCGGACTGGTTGCCGAGTACGCCTGGCTCGACCCGCTGAAGGTCGCGCAGAACTACGACTGCGAGATGCTGGCGTTGAACTGGACGCTGTGCACCCCCGAACGCCTGATCAAGGCGCAGCGCCAGGGCCTGCATGTGTCGGTATGGACGGTCAACGAACCGGCGCTGATGCGCCGGCTCGCCGACTTTGGCGTGGACAGCCTGATTACAGACTTTCCCGGTTTGGCCAGGACCACCCTCGGGTAGGGCTGAAATCGGTCTCCCCGACCGGCTCAGGCCACCGGTCGGAGCCGCTCAAAAAAGCCGGTTCAGTCCATCGTAGGCAGCTACCCGATAGGCCTCGGCCATGGTCGGGTAGTTGAAGGTGGTGTTGACGAAGTACTTCAGGTTGTTCTGTTCGCCCGGCTGGTTCATCACCGCCTGGCCGATGTGGACGATCTCCGAGGCCTGGTAGCCGAAGCAGTGCACACCGAGGACTTCCAGGGTCTCGCGGTGGAACAGGATCTTCAGCATGCCCTGCGGCTCGCCGGCGATCTGCGCGCGGGCCATGCTCTTGAAGAAGGCCTTGCCCACTTCATAGGGCACCTTGGCCTGGGTCAGCTCCTGCTCGTTCTTGCCGATCGAGCTGATCTCCGGAATGGTGTAGATGCCGGTCGGCACGTCGTTGACGAAGCGCCAGCTGCCGTTGTCGACGATGCTGCCGGCGGCCGAGCGGCCCTGGTCGTGGGCGGCGCTGGCCAGGCTCGGCCAGCCGATCACGTCACCGGCGCCATAGATGTTCGGCACGCTGGTGCGGTAGGTCTCGTCGACCTCGATCTGGCCACGGCTGTTGACCTTGATGCCGATGTTCTCCAGGCCCAGCTTGTCGGTGTTGCCGGTACGGCCGTTGCACCACAGCAAGGCGTCGGCCTTGATCTTCTTGCCCGATTTCAGGTGCAGGATCACCCCGTTGTCCAGGCCTTCGACGCGGTCGTATTCCTCGTTGTGGCGCACGGTGATGTTGTTGTTGCTGAAGTGGTAGCTCAGCGCCTGGGAGATTTCCGAGTCGAGGAAGCTCAGCAGCTGGCCGCGGTTGTCGACCAGCTCGACCAGCACACCCAGGCCGCTGAAGATCGAGGCGTATTCGCAACCGATCACCCCGGCGCCGTAGACGATCAGCTTGCGTGGGGTGTGGCTCAGGCTGAGGATGGTGTCGCTGTCGTAGACCCGCGGGTGGTGGAAGTCGATGTCGGCCGGGCGATACGGACGCGAGCCGGTGGCAATGATGATGTGCTTGGCGTTGAGCTTCTCGACCACGCCGTTGGGGCAGACCACTTCGACGGTCTGCTCGTCGGCGAAGCTGCCGGTGCCGACGAACACATCGACGCGGTTGCGCGCGTAGTAGCCGGTACGCGAGGCAACCTGCTTGCTGATGACTTTCTCGGCGCTCTTGAGCACGTCGGGGAAGGAGAACCAGCGCGGCTCGCCGATGGCGCGGAACATCGGGTTGGTGTTGAACTGCATGATCTGCCGCACGGAGTGACGCAGCGCCTTGGACGGGATGGTGCCCAGGTGGGTGCAGTTACCGCCGACCTGGCGACGGCTGTCGACCATGGCCACCTTGCGCCCTGCTTTGGCGGCGTTCATTGCCGCGCCTTCTCCGGCCGGGCCGGAACCCAGCACCACTACGTCGTAGTTGTAGACAGCCATGCGTACTCCTTCAGAACTGGCCCGCCGGCCGGATGGCCGCGGGGCGCGATCATGTCGCCGGGGCGCCATGAGAAAATTCGGGTGCAGTCTAATCAAGCGTGAACGCCGCGCACATTAACCCTTGGTCGCGTCGTAGGCCATTATTGCCTGCACTACATGTCGTTTCACCGCTTCCCTGGCATTGATCATCCGTGGCTTGCCTTTCACTCGCCTTTCACCACCCGCTCGAAGGCCGGCGTGGAACGGGAGACGAAACCACCCTCGACCCGGGTCACCAGTACCGCGGCAATGCCGTGGGCGACGGCGAAATCCCAGCCCTGCTGCGGCCCGAGGATCAACAGCAGGGTCGAGTAGCCGTCGGCCTGCAGCGCCGAGCCGTCGAGCACCGTCACCGCCGCCAGGTCGTGCTCGACCGGGCGCCCGAGATGGGCGTCGAAGGTGTGCGAATAGCGCCGGCCATTGTCCTCGAAATAATGCCGATAGTCACCCGAGGTCGACACGGCCATGTCCTCCACGTCGATGACCTGGCGGGCGATCTGGCGATCCTCGCGCGGCAGCTCCAGGGCCACCCGCCAGGCACTGCCGTCGGGCTTGCGGCCCACGGCCTTGAGCTCGCCGGTGGCTTCGGCGAGAAACGCCTCGATGCCCATGCCGCGCAGGCGCTGGGCGATCAGGTCGACGGCGTGGCCAGCGGCGATGCTGTTGAAGTCCAGCTCGATGGGGGCGTCCTTGCACAGGGCGTCACCCTCGATGCGCAGGTGCCGGTAGCCCACACGCTCACGTGCACGTGCCAGCGCCTGCGGGTCGGGCACGTGCATCTCGCGGGCCTGCGGGCCAAAGCCCCAGAGGTCGAGCAGTGGCTCGACGGTGAGGTCGAAGGCACCCCGGCTCTGCTCGGCCAGGTGCTGGCCGAAGCTGGCCAGCTCGAACAGGTCGGCGTCGATGGGCAGGCACTGATTGGCCGGGAGCTGGTTGAAACGGCTGACGGTAGAGTCGCCGCGGTAGGTGGAGTAGCGGGCGTCGATGGCCTGGAGGATGGCCTCGACCTCGGCCTGGACCTGCTCGGGCGCAGGGCCGCCGGGTTGGCGCACGTACTGGATGCTGTAGCTGCTGCCCATGGTCGGGCCGCCGAAGCGCTCGAGGGTGGGGCCTTGATTGCAGGCTGACAGCAACAACAGGCAAAGCAGAAGAACTGTGCGCAACATGGATTTCTCGGTTGACCGGCCCACAGCGACCGCGCTGATGCGAGGAGCAAAAAAAAACGGGAACCCGAAGGTTCCCGTTTTTTCAACGCATTACAAGCGGATCAGCGTGGAAACGCTGGCGGGTTCACACCAGCCATGTCTTCCATCACGCGTACCACCTGGCAGCTGTAACCGAACTCGTTGTCGTACCAGACGTACAGGACAACGCGGTTGTCGTTGCAGATGGTCGCCTCGGCGTCGACCACACCGGCGTGGCGCGAGCCGACGAAGTCGGTGGACACCACTTCCTGGGAGCTGACGTAGTCGATCTGCTTGTGCAGCTCCGAGTGCATGGCGGTCTGGCGCAGGTACTCGTTCAGCTCTTCGCGGGTGGTGGCCTTCTCGAGGTTCAGGTTGAGAATGGCCATCGACACGTTCGGCGTCGGCACACGGATGGCATTGCCGGTCAGCTTGCCCTTGAGCACCGGCAGGGCCTTGGCGGCGGCGGTGGCGGCACCGGTCTCGGTGATGACCATGTTCAGCGGCGCGGCGCGGCCACGACGGCTGCCCTTGTGGAAGTTGTCGATCAGGTTCTGGTCGTTGGTGAACGAGTGAACGGTTTCGACGTGGCCGTTGACGATGCCGTACTGGTCGTTGATGGCCTTGAGCACCGGCACGATGGCGTTGGTGGTGCAGGACGCCGCCGAGATGATCTTGTCGTCGGCGCTGATGTCGCCGTGGTTGATGCCGTGCACGATGTTCTTCAGCGCGCCCTTGCCAGGTGCGGTGAGGATCACGCGAGCAGCGCCCGGGCAGGCCAGGTGCTGGCCGAGGCCGTCGGCGTCACGCCATACGCCGGTGTTGTCGACGATCAGCGCATCGTGGATGCCGTACTGGGTGTAGTCGACTTCGCTCGGGCTCTTGGCGTAGATCACCTGGATCAGGTTGCCGTTGGCGGTGATGGTGTTGTTGGCTTCATCGATGACGATGGTGCCGTCGAACGGACCGTGCACCGAGTCGCGGCGCAGCAGGCTGGCGCGCTTGACCAGGTCGTTCTCGGCGCCCTTGCGCACGACGATGGCGCGCAGGCGCAGGCCGTCGCCACCACCGGTCTTCTCGATCAGGATGCGCGCCAGCAGGCGGCCGATACGGCCGAAGCCGTACAGGACGACGTCGGTGCCCTTGCGTGCGGAAGCGTTCTGCTGACCCACGACGTCGGCCAGTTCGTCACGGACGAACTGCTCGGCGCTGCGGCCGTTGCCTTCGGCCTTGAACTTGTTGGCCAGCTTGCCCAGGTCCACCGAGGCGGCACCCAGTTTCAGCTCGCTCATGGCCTTGAGCAGGGGGAATGTCTCGTGGACGGACAGCTCGGTCTCGTCGGTCTGACGGTGACGGGCAAAGCGGTGGGCTTTGAGGATCGAGATAACCGAACGGTTGATCAGGCTGCGGCCATAGATCGAGCTCACCACGTTGTTGTTGCGGTAGAGCTGACCGATAAGCGGGATCATCGCTTCAGCCAGGGCTTCACGATCGATCCACTCACCAAGACACTGGTCGGGCTTCTGAGTCACGGTAACCTTCCACATGTAGGGGAACAAAAAAGGGGCTACATTATGACGCCCCTCGGCGTATCGGGCAATGAGCGCCTGTCGCCGACGCCAGACCCCGTCGTCATGCCCTCGCGAGCCTGACAGCGAGCCCCGGCACCGGTACAATCGACCTCTTTGCCGCATCGCTTGGAGTCCGATCTCCCGTGTCAGTTCTGCGCCTACCGCAAATGTCGGCCACGGCCGGCAAACAAACCTGGGGCAACCTGCCCGGCGCCGCCTTGAGCCTGGCCATCGCCGAGGCGGCCAGTACCGCCGGTCGCTTCACCCTGTTGCTGACCGCCGACAGCCAGGCGGCCGACCGCCTCGAGCAGGAGCTGCGCTTCTTCGCGCCGGCGCTGCCGGTGCTGCCGTTCCCAGACTGGGAAACCCTGCCCTACGACCTGTTCTCGCCGCACCAGGACATCATCTCCCAGCGCATCGCCAGCCTCTACCGGCTGCCGGAGCTGGACCACGGCATCCTGGTCGTGCCGATCACCACCGCCCTGCACCGCCTGGCCCCCACGCGCTTCCTGCTGGGCAGCAGCCTGGTGCTGGACGTCGGCCAGAAGATCGACGTCGAGCAGATGCGCACGCGCCTCGAGGCCAGCGGCTACCGCTGCGTTGACACGGTCTACGAGCATGGCGAGTTCGCCGTGCGCGGCGCGCTGATCGACCTGTTCCCCATGGGCAGCAAGCAGCCGTACCGCATCGACCTGTTCGACGACGAGATCGAGACCCTGCGCACCTTCGACCCGGAGTCGCAGCGCTCGATCGACAAGGTCGACTCGATCCGACTGCTGCCGGCGCGCGAGTTTCCCATGCAGAAGGACGAGGTGACGCGCT
>NZ_NIBE01000093.1:36416-43648 GCF_002205115.1 Pseudomonas sp. DrBHI1 | reverse complement strand
CCGCCGGCATCGAGTACTACCTGCCGCTGTTCTTCGAAGAGACCGCCACCCTGTTCGACTACCTGCCGGCGGACACCCAGGTGTTCTCCCTGCCGGGCGTGGAGCAGGCCGCCGAGCATTTCTGGAACGACGTGCGCGGGCGCTATGAAGAGCGCCGCGGCGACCTCAGCCGACCGCTGCTGCCGCCGGCGGAGCTGTTCATGCCGGTGGAGGACTGCTTCGCCCGCCTCAAGCAATGGCCACGGGTGGTGATCGGTGCCGACGACGTCGAGCCCGGCGTCGGCCGCGAGCGCTTTCCGGCCCGCGCCCTGCCCAACCTGGCCATCGAGGCCAAGGCCAACCAGCCGCTGGCGGAACTGGCGAACTTCCTCGACCAGTTCCCCGGCCGGGTGCTGTTCACGGCGGAATCGGCGGGCCGGCGCGAAGTCCTGCTGGAGCTGCTCGAACGCCTGAAGCTGCGCCCGCACACCGTCGACGGCTGGGCCGACTTCGTCAATGGCGGCGAACGCCTGGCGATCACCATCGCGCCGCTGGACGACGGCCTGCTGCTGGACGACCCCAGCCTGGCCCTGGTCGCCGAAAGCCCGCTGTTCGGCCAGCGCGTGATGCAGCGCCGGCGCCGCGAGAAACGCGGCGAGGCGGCCAACGACGCGGTGATCAAGAACCTCACCGAGCTGCGCGAAGGCGCCCCGGTGGTGCACATCGACCATGGCGTGGGCCGCTACCTGGGCCTGGCGACCCTGGAGATCGACGGCCAGGCCGCCGAGTTCCTCACCCTCGAATACGCCGAGGGCGCCAAACTCTACGTGCCGGTGGCCAACCTGCACCTGATCGCCCGCTACACCGGCAGCGACGACGCCCTGGCGCCTTTGCACCGGCTGGGCTCCGAAGCCTGGCAGAAAGCCAAGCGCAAGGCCGCCGAACAGGTGCGCGACGTCGCCGCCGAGCTGCTTGACATCTATGCCCGCCGCGCCGCGCGCAAAGGCTATGCCTTCGCCGACCCGGCCGCCGACTACGCCACCTTCAGTGCCGGCTTCCCGTTCGAGGAAACCCCCGACCAGCAGGCCGCCATCGAGGCGGTACGCGCCGACATGCTCGCCGGCCAGCCCATGGACCGCCTGGTCTGCGGCGACGTCGGCTTCGGCAAGACCGAAGTGGCCATGCGCGCCGCCTTCATCGCCGTGCACAGTGGCCGCCAGGTGGCGGTGCTGGTACCCACCACCCTGCTCGCCCAGCAGCACTACAACAGCTTCCGCGACCGCTTCGCCGACTGGCCGGTGAAGGTCGAGGTGATGAGCCGCTTCAAGTCGGCCAAGGAAGTCGCCAGCGCCGCGGCGGAACTGGCCGAAGGCAAGATCGACATTCTCATCGGCACCCACAAGCTGCTGCAGGATGATGTGCGCTTCAAGGACCTGGGCCTGGCCATCATCGACGAGGAACACCGCTTCGGCGTGCGCCAAAAAGAACAGCTCAAGGCCCTGCGCAGCGAAGTGGACATCCTCACCCTGACCGCAACGCCGATTCCCCGCACGCTGAACATGGCGGTGTCGGGCATGCGCGACCTGTCGATCATCGCCACTCCGCCGGCCAGGCGCCTGTCGGTGCGCACCTTCGTCATGGAGCAGAACAAGAGCACGGTCAAGGAAGCGCTGCTGCGCGAACTGCTGCGCGGCGGCCAGGTGTACTACCTGCACAACGACGTCAAGACCATCGAGAAGTGCGCCGCGGAACTGGCCGAACTGGTGCCCGAGGCGCGCATCGGCATCGGTCACGGGCAGATGCGCGAGCGTGAACTCGAACAGGTGATGAGCGACTTCTACCACAAGCGCTTCAACGTGCTGATCGCCTCGACCATCATCGAGACCGGCATCGACGTGCCCAGCGCCAACACCATTGTCATCGAGCGCGCCGACAAGTTCGGCCTGGCCCAGCTGCACCAGCTGCGCGGCCGGGTCGGGCGCAGCCACCACCAGGCCTATGCCTACCTGCTGACGCCGCCGCGCCAGCAGATCAGTGCCGATGCCGAGAAACGCCTGGAGGCCATCGCCAATACCCAGGACCTGGGCGCGGGCTTCGTCCTGGCCACCAACGACCTGGAGATCCGCGGCGCCGGCGAACTGCTTGGCGAAGGCCAGAGCGGGCAGATCCAGGCCGTCGGCTTCACCCTGTACATGGAAATGCTCGAGCGCGCGGTCAAGGCCATCCGCAAGGGCAACCAGCCGAACCTCGAGCAGCCGCTGGGCGGCGGCCCGGAGATCAACCTGCGCCTGCCGGCGCTGATCCCCGAGGACTACCTGCCCGACGTGCATGCACGCCTGATCCTCTACAAGCGCATCGCCTCGGCGGCCGACGAAGAGGGCCTCAAGGACCTGCAGGTGGAAATGATCGACCGCTTCGGCTTGCTGCCAGAGCCTACCAAGAACCTGATGCGCCTGACCCTGCTCAAGCTGCAGGCGGAAAAGCTCGGCATCAAGAAAGTCGACGCCGGCCCCAACGGCGGCAAGCTCGAGTTCGAGGCCGAGACCCCGGTCGACCCGCTGACCCTGATCAAGCTGATCCAGGGCCAGCCCAAACGCTACAAGTTCGAAGGCGCGACCCAGTTCCGCTTCCTGGTGCCGATGGAACGCCCCGAAGAACGTTTCAACACCCTGGAAGCGCTGTTCGAGCGCCTCACTCCACAAAATCCATAAGGAAGCTTCATGCGTGCCATCCGTTGCCTGACCCTGCTGCTGGCCCTGCTCGCGCCGGCTGCCTTCGCCGCAGGCCCCTACCAGGTAGAAATGATCCTGGTGCGGCAGAACGCCGTGCCGGCGATCACCAGCCCCTTCGCTCCGGAAGACTGGAGCGCCGGCGCGCCGCGCCTGGAAAAAGGCGCCGAGCGTCCAACCGGTTTGGGTGATGAAGTCACCCGCCTGCAGGCCACCGCCGACTACACCGTGCTGCTGCACAAGGCCTGGCAGCAGGACACCGAGACTGTCGCCCTGGGCGTCGGCGACGAACAGTTCGGCCACTTCCCCATCGAGGGCAACCTGAGCATCAGGGAAGATCGCTTCATCGCCGTCGACGCCAACTTCTGGGTCAACCAGCTCGATGGCAACGGCAGCGTGCTGCAGAGCGAACAGCTCAAGCAGAACAACAGCAACATGAAGGCCGGCCAGCTGACCTTCTTCGATGGCGGTCACCTGGCGCTGCTGCTCAGGGTTTCGCCGGCCGGCATGCGCAAGATCCCACTGCCGGACCCGGAAATGATGGAGCAGTGACGTGAACGCCGATGTGCAGAAGCTGGCAGCCGAGAACCCGAGCTGGAAGCGCGACTTTTCCGCAGCCACCCTGCAACGGGGCGAACGGTACGCCGAACAGGGCCTGGTGCAGATCCAGTCCCACGGCGACTCGCGCATCGAATCCACCTGCCACGGCAGCGGCGGCAACGTCTACCGCCAGCGGATCATCATCACTGCCGGTCCCTCCGGGCAGTGCCATGTGCGCGGCGACTGCTCCTGTCCGGTCGGCACCAACTGCAAGCACTGCGCCGCCGCGCTCTATACCCTGGCCAACCGCTACGGACAGGTCGCGGCCAACGGCGACCAGCTGCCCCATCACCTGCAGCACTGGCTGCAGGGGCTGGAGCCGCCTGCGCCGCGACAAGACGCCACGCAAGACAAGCGCGGCCGCATGGTCTGCTACCAGCTGATACTCAACGACGACCAGAGTTGCGCGCTGCGTGTGCGCAAAGGCACCCGCGAAGAGCACGGCATTCGCTACAGCCGCGTCCAGTCGCTGTACGAACTGCTCTACGAGCCGCCAAAGTTCGTCAAGGACGAGGACCTGCGCATCCTGCGCCAGCTCTCGGCGCAGACTGCACCCTACGGCCATGAGCGCGGCTATCCACTCAAGGGACACGAAGGCGGCGAGCTGCTGCAACGGGCACTGGACACCGGGCGCATGATGTTCATCGAAGGCCTGCCCCTGCTGATCCCGGGCGCGCCCCGCCAGGCAGCGTTCCGCTGGGTACGCCTGGACAACGGCGACTATCGCGGCCTGTGGTACAACGGCGAGGTACCGCTCGATTGCGTGCTGCCGCTGGTGCCGCTGTACTACTTCGATATCGACACCCAGGAAGTCGGCACCGTTTCCCACGACCTGGATCCGCACACCGCCCTGCAGCTGTCCCTTGCTCCCGATGTACCGGAACACCTTATCGTGCCCCTCAGCCACAAGCTCAACGCCCTCAATCATCAGCTGCCGACGCCCACTACCGTGCAACAGGAACAACTCGACAACATCGAGCCGATCCCGCACCTGACCCTCGGCAGCCTCGAGTTCAGCGCCTACACGCCCAAGACCGGACGCATGCAACGGCAGATGCAGCACCGCGCCGCGCTGGCGTTCGACTACGACGGCCTGCGCGCCAGCGGCGGCGACGACAAGCCGCTGAGCCGCCTGGTGGGCAGCACCAGCCAGCGCATCCGCCGCCAGCCCCAGGCCGAGCAGGCCCTGCGCAAGGCATTGCGCGAGCAGGGCTTCAAGCCCGCCACCCGCCAGAGCAAGGCCCTGCCCAACAGCGCCGGCGAAATGTACCAACTGCCCGACGACGAAGCCTGGCTGCGCTTCGCCCGCGAAGGCCTGCCGCGCCTGCGCGAGGCCGGCTGGGCCATTGACGTGCACCGCGACTTCGCCTTCAACCTGCACGAGGTCGACGACTGGTACGCCACCATCGACGAAGCGCCGGGCCACGAATGGTTCGACCTGGAGCTGGGCATCGTCGTCGACGGCCAGCGACACAGCCTGCTGCCAATAGTCCTGCAGCTACTGCGCGCAAGCCCCGAGCTGCTGCGCCCCAGCGAGCTGGCGCGGCGCAGTGACGATGAACACCTGCTGATCGACCTCAACCGCGCCCGCCACGACAGCCCGGCGCTGCGAGTCGCCCTGCCCTACGGGCGGATCAAGGCAGTGATGGGCACCCTGGGCGAGCTGTACCTGCATGAGGACGCCAGCGGCCCGAGCCTGCGCCTGGAGCGCGCCGACGCCGCGCGCCTGAACGACATCGACCACCTGCCACTGCAATGGCAAGGCGGCAACCATGTCCGCGACCTGGGCCGGCGCCTGCGTGACGCCCGCGACCTGCAGGTGACGCCGCCCAAGGGCCTGAACGCCACCCTGCGCCCCTACCAGCAGCAAGGCCTGAACTGGCTGCAGGCCCTGCGCGAAATGGGCACCGGCGGCATCCTTGGCGACGACATGGGCCTGGGCAAGACCCTGCAGACCCTGGCCCACCTGCTGCTGGAGAAGGAAGCCGGGCGCCTGGTCCACCCGGCACTGGCGGTGATGCCCACCAGCCTGGTGCCCAACTGGCTCGACGAGGCCCGGCGCTTCGCCCCCGACCTGCGCGTCCTGGCCCTGCACGGCCCCGGCCGCAGCAAGCACTTCGCCAACCTGGCCGACTACGACCTGGTACTGACCACCTACGCCCTCGTCCCTCGCGATCTTGAACACCTCAAGGCCCAGTCCTGGCACCTGCTGGTACTGGACGAGGCGCAGAACATCAAGAGCAGCACCAGCAAGGCCGCCCAGGCGGTGCGTGAGCTGCAGGCCAGTCAGCGGCTGTGCCTGACCGGCACCCCGATGGAGAACAACCTCGGCGAACTGTGGTCGATCTTCCACTTCCTGATGCCCGGCTGGCTGGGTGACAGCAAGCGCTTCACCCAGGACTATCGCACCCCGATCGAGCGCCACGGCGACGCCGAGCGCATGGCCCACCTGGCCAGCCGCATCCGCCCGTTCCTGCTGCGCCGTACCAAGGAGCAGGTGGCCACCGAGCTGCCGGCCAAGACCGAGATGATCCACTGGGTCGAGCTCAGCGACGCCCAGCGCGACACCTATGAGGCGGTACGGGTGGCGATGGACAAGAAGGTCCGCGACGAAATCGCCCGCAACGGCGCCGCCCGCAGCCAGATCGTCATCCTCGACGCGCTGCTCAAGCTGCGCCAGGTGTGCTGCGACCTGCGCCTGGTCAAGGGCACCGAGGCCAAGGGCACATTCGCCGACAAAGGCAAGCTGGGCAGCCTGCTGGAAATGCTCGAGGAGCTGCTCAGCGAGGGGCGCAAGGTACTGCTGTTCTCGCAGTTCACCTCGATGCTGGCGCTGATCGAGTTCGAACTGGAGAAGCGTGGCATCCGCTACAGCCTGCTGACCGGCGACACCCGCGACCGCCGCGCACCGGTACAGCAGTTCCAGAATGGCGACAGCGAGGTGTTCCTGATCAGCCTCAAGGCCGGCGGCACCGGACTGAACCTGACCGCCGCCGACACCGTGATCCACTACGACCCGTGGTGGAACCCGGCCAGCGAAAACCAGGCCACCGACCGTGCCTACCGTATTGGCCAGGACAAGCCGGTGTTCGTGTTCAAGCTGATCACCCGGGGGACGGTGGAGGAGAAGATCCAGCAGTTGCAACAGGAAAAGGCAGCGCTGGCGGCCGGGCTGCTCGATGGCGGGCAGGCCGGGCAATGGCGGCTGGGGGATGACGAGATCGAGGCGCTGTTCGCGCCGCTGCCAGGCAAACGAAGTAAGTAAAAGCCCGCCCCACGAGCCCTGAGGGCTTCTTGGGGACGGGCCTGCCCCGCGATGAGGCCGGCGAGGTTAATCGACCAGCTGGGCTTCCTTCAACGCCCCCAACGCCTCCAGCCAACGCGGCTGCTGACGGTAATCGGTACGCGCAAAGCCCTGCCCGCGCATCCGCGCGATGCGCGGCGACGGCTTGACCTTCATCCGCTGCGCCGCGCTCAGCGCCAGCTCCGCCGCCGCTCGGTCGTTGCACACCAGGCCCATGTCGCAGCCGGCGCTCAGGGCCGCCTCGATACGACTGGCGGCATCACCCACCACATGGGCGCCGGCCATGGACAGGTCGTCGCTGAAGATCACCCCGTCAAAGCCCAGTTCGCCCCGCAGAATGTCCTGCAGCCAGCGCCGGGAGAAGCCGGCCGGCTGATTGTCGACCTGCGGATAGATCACGTGGGCCGGCATCACCGCCGCCAACTGGCCACCCAGGCGGGTGAACGGCACCAGGTCGGCCGCGCGCAACTGCTCCAGACTGCGCTCGTCGACCGGGATCGCCACATGGGAGTCGGCCTCGGCCCAGCCGTGGCCGGGGAAATGCTTGCCGCAGGCAGCCATGCCCGCGGCGTTCATGCCGCGGATGAACGCACCAGCCAGCGCGGTGGCACGCTGTGGAT
>NZ_NIBE01000093.1:0-36403 GCF_002205115.1 Pseudomonas sp. DrBHI1 | reverse complement strand
GCGGCTGCCGACCACGGCGCTGCGCTGGTGATCGAGGTCCAGCACCGGAGCGAAGCTCAGGTCCAGGCCCACCGCCAGCACCTCGGTGGCCATCAGCCAGCCGCACTGCTCGGCCAGGTACTCGGCGTTGGCGTTGTCGGCGATCGCGCGCATGGCCGGCAGGCGCACGAAACCCTGGCGCAGACGCTGGACCCGCCCGCCTTCCTGGTCCACGGCGAGGATCAGTTCGGGGCGGATGGCGCGGATCGACGCGCACAGCTCGCGCACCTGACGCGGGCTGTCGATGTTGCGGGCAAAGATGATCAGGCCGGCCACTTCGGGCTGGCGCAGCAGATGGCGGTCTTCGGCGGTCAGCCATTTACCGGCGATATCCACCATCAGGGAGCCTTGCAGGCTGGAAGTCATAGGGAGTCCTTCATGGGAGGAGGTCCAGGGGCGCTTCGCCGTGGCGCGGGCGCACGCAACCATCGGACAACGAACTGCCCGATGGTTCAGTGGCGAAGCGGCCGTGGTGGCGGAAAATGCGGCGGGAGACAAGGTCTGGCATGGGCGTTAGCTTAGCGCAAGCGCCCTGCCCCGCCCAGTGCTCAGGCCTTGGCGGGGGCGGCGGACTTGCTGCGCGGACGCAACTGCGCCGTGGCCATGGCCTCGTCGGTAACGCCGCTGTCGGCGCGCATGCCGGCGGCCAGGAACGGCACCATCAGGCGCATGACCTGCTCGATCGAGGTGTTGATGCCGAAATCGGTCTCGGCGATGGCCCGCAGGGCCTTGATCCCCGACATGCTGAACGCCGCGGCGCCAAGCATGAAGTGCACGCGCCAGAACAGCTCCAGCGGCGGAATACGCGGCGCGGCCTCGTTAACCAGCAGCATGTAGCGGCGGAACACCTTGCCGTACATGTCTTCCAGGTAACGTCGCAGATGACCCTGGCTCTGGCTGAAGGCCAAGCCCAGCAGGCGCATGAAGATCGACAGGTCGTTGTTGCTGCGCGGCTGCACGGCCAGGGCCTGCTCCACCAGCATTTCCAGCAGCTCCTCGAGCGAGGCCTTCTGCTCGGGACGCGCCTGGCGGCGTTCCAGCTCGCGCTCCAGGCTCGCGCAGAACGGCCCCAGGAAGCGCGAGAACACCGCCTGGATCAGGGCTTTCTTCGAACCGAAATGGTAGTTCACCGCCGCCAGGTTGACCCCGGCCTTGCTGGTGATCAGCCGCAATGAGGTTTCCGCGAACCCGCGCTCCGCGAACAGCTGCTCCGCCGCATCGAGGATGCGTTCAACGGTTTCCGATTGGGCCATGACTACTCCGCCTGACAAACAGTTGTTTGAAACATACGTTTCAGACCTGCCAATGTCAAGGCTGGGTGACCGGTCGGTCGCCATTTAAAAGCGCCAAGAGTCAGGCTGCAAGCGACAAGATGCGTCGGCCATCCGATCTTTCTTGGTCCGGGTGGGTTGCAGGCTGCGAGCCACTGTATATAATCCCAGTCACTGTATAAAAAGACAGAGCCCTCGCCCATGCTGAAACTGACGCCACGCCAAGCCGAGATTCTGGCCTTCATTAAGCGCTGCCTCGAAGACAACGGCTTCCCGCCGACCCGCGCCGAGATCGCCCAGGAGCTGGGCTTCAAGTCACCCAACGCCGCCGAGGAACACCTGAAGGCCCTGGCCCGCAAGGGCGCCATCGAGATGACCCCCGGCGCCTCCCGCGGCATCCGCATTCCCGGCCTGGAGCCGAAAAGCGACGACAGCGGCCTGCCCATCATTGGCCGGGTCGCCGCCGGCGCACCAATCCTCGCCGAGCAGCACATCGAGGAATCCTGCAACATCAACCCGGCCTTCTTCCATCCCCGCGCCGACTACCTGTTGCGCGTACACGGCATGAGCATGAAGGACATCGGCATCTTCGACGGCGATCTGCTGGCCGTGCACACCACCCGCGAAGCCCGCAACGGCCAGGTGGTGGTGGCCCGCATCGGCGACGAAGTGACCGTCAAGCGCTTCAAGCGCGAAGGCAGCAAGGTCTGGCTGCTCGCCGAAAACCCCGAATTCGCCCCCATCGAAGTCGACCTGAAAGAACAGGAGCTGGTGATCGAGGGCTTGAGCGTCGGCGTCCTGCGCCGCTGAACCAGGAGGCGCCATGCAGCCGTTCACCCATGCACCCCAGCAAGCCCAGCTGCCGCTGTTCGAAGCCTTTCTCGCCCAGCCGGTTCTGCCTGGCCTCAAACCCGCCCCGACGCCGCGCAAGAGCAGCCAGCCCGAGCTGTTCAGCGAACTGACCCTGCGCGGCGCACCCGGGCATTGCCAGAGTCTGCTGGCACCGGTCCTGCGCGAACTCAGCGAAGAAGACGACAGCCGCTGGCTGACGCTCATCGCCCCGCCCGGCAGCCTCACCCAGGCCTGGCTGCGCGATGCCGGCCTGAACCGTGAACGCATCCTGCTGCTACAACCCGGCGGCAACCAGACCGCCCTGCAACTGGCCTGCGAAGCCTTGCGCCTGGGCCACAGCCACACGGTGGTCAGCTGGCTAGGCACCCTGAATAGCAATGCTCGTCAACAGCTCCAGCGCGCCGCCGCCAGCGGAAACGCACAAAGCCTGAACATCCGCCTCGGCTGATGTTCAGGCTTTGCCTGTCAAACGCTTGAAACCCTGGGCCTGTAACCTGCCTCAGTGAAGGACGCGTGGCCCCTCTTCACGCTCGAAGTCACCCTCGACGAGGCGACCGGCCATCTGCACGCCGACGCTGAGCATGGCCTTGGCCACTTCCACATGCTGTCCTTGCAGGAATGCCTTGGCATCCTCGGAGAAATCCAAGGTCACCAGGGAGCCTTCATCTTCGGCGCGGCGCAGCTCGATCCGGCCATCAGGCAACTCGACAATTTCTAGAAAGGACGTTGACATAAAGGGCCTGCTTTTCACGAAAGGCCAGTAGTGTACCAGCCATGGCGGCAGTCAGCACTCACTCAGCGCTTCGCGGAAGCGTCTCACCAGGCTTTTCAGATTCTGCCTCCAGGCTTCGAGCTCCTCGCGGGAAAGCTCGGCTGGCTCGCGCGCGTCCAGATTGACGGCTTGGATCAGCGGTTGGGTGACGTCGCCCTTCACGGGTTTCTGCGCGACCGGCGGTCGGAACAAATCGGCATAAGCGGCCAGCAGACGCGCCAGCCAGGTTTCCGGTTGACGGGCGAGCTCCAGCAGCTCGGCCATTTCCGGGATCGCCACGCTCTGCAGCACCTCGTCACTGAACAGCAGCTCGGCCCGTGGCGCTGAAGCCTGCGGCAAGCGGTAGAAGCCGGCGATCTCGTGGCACAACCCCAGCAGTGCGCCATACAGGTGGAACAGCGCCGATTCGCGCTCGGCCTGGAGCAGGCCCTGGGCGTTCATGGCCTGGCTGTCGACGGCCTTGGCCATGGATTCCAGGGCGAGGCCGGCGAAGAACAGTTTCTGGTTGGTGCGGGTGTAGAGTTCCTGGGCCATTTCGGCTGACTCCTGAAGGCTGCAAGACGATTGCCTGCAGTTTCAGGGATTGCGCTTTGCTTGTCATCAAATGACTGGGGCCGCTTCGCGGCCCCAGTCACAACTTAGATCAGCGCTTGTCTTCTACCTTCCACGCCTTGCCGTCGTAGAACGCCTTCCAGCCGGTCGGCTTGCCGTCGACCTCGGACTGCACGTACTGCTCCTTGGTCTTGCGGCTGTAGCGAATCACCGCCGGGCGCCCATCCGGGTCCTTCTGCGGCGCTTCGCAGAGGAAGTGGTACTTCGGATCGATCTCGTGCTTGTGCGGAACGATCTCCAACACCAGCGGCGCACGGGTCTCGCGGTTCTTCGGGAACTGGCTGGCGGCCAGGAACAGCCCCGAAGCGCCGTCGCGCAGCACGTAGGTGTCGTCGACCTTCTCGCACTTGAGCTCCGGCATGTCCACCTTGTCCATCTTCGGCGGCGCTGCCTCGCCGCTCTTGAGCAACTTGCGGGTGTTCTTGCAGGTAGGGTTGGTGCAGCCGAAGAACTTGCCGAACCGGCCGGTCTTGAGCTGCATCTCACTGCCGCACTTGTCGCACTCCAGGCTCGGGCCTTCGTAGCCCTTGATGCGGTAGCTGCCCTCCTCGATCTCGTAGCCAGCGCAGTCCGGGTTGTTGCCACAGATGTGCAGCTTGCGCTTCTCGTCGAGCAGGTAGGCGTCCATCGCAGTGGCGCAGATCGGGCAACGGTGCTTGCCGCGCAGCACCAGCGACTCGGACTCGCCCTCGTCGTCGGCGGCGATCTCGTCGCCCGGCACCAGGTTGACCGTGGCCTTGCAGCGCTCCTTCGGCGGCAGGCTGTAACCCGAGCAGCCAAGGAACACACCGGTGGAGGCGGTACGGATCATCATCGGCCGGCCGCATTCCTTGCAGGCGATGTTGGTCAGGGTTGGCTGGTTGGCCCGCATGCCGTGCTCGGTGGACTCGGCAGTCTGCAGCTTCTTGCTGAAGTCGCCATAGAACTCGTCAAGGACGTTCTTCCAGTCACGCTCGCCCTGGGCCACGTCGTCGAGGTTCTCTTCCATGCCTGCGGTGAAGCCGTAGTCCATCAGGTTGGCGAAGCTCTCGGACAGGCGCTCGGTGACGATGTCGCCCATTTTCTCGGAGTAGAACCGACGGTTGTGCAGGGTAACGTAGCCACGGTCCTGGATAGTCGAGATGATCGCCGCGTAGGTCGACGGCCGGCCGATGCCGCGCTTTTCCATTTCCTTGACCAGGCTCGCTTCGGTGAAGCGCGCCGGTGGCTTGGTGAAATGCTGGCTGGGATCGAGCTGGATCAGCTTGAGCGCCTCGCCCTGGGCCATTTCCGGCAGCACGTCGTCCTCGCCCGGCTTGCTCTGCTGCGGCAGGACGCGGGTGTAACCGTCGAACTTGAGGATGCGGCCCTTGGCACGCAGCTCGAACTCGCCGGCCACCACGGTGACGCTGGTGGACAGGTATTGCGCCGGCGGCATCTGGCAGGCCAGGAACTGGCGCCAGATCAGCTCGTACAGGCGCTCGGCGTCACGCTCCATGCCGCTGAGCTTGGTCGGATGGGTGTTTACATCCGACGGACGAATCGCCTCGTGCGCCTCCTGGGCGCCTTCCTTGCTACCGTAGACGATCGGCGCGGCGGGCAGGTACTGCTTGCCGAATTCTTTCTCGATGTAGCTGCGCGCCATCTCGACCGCGTCGGTCGACAGGTTGGTCGAGTCGGTACGCATGTAGGTGATGTAGCCGGCTTCGTACAGACGCTGGGCCATCATCATGGTCTTCTTCACCCCGAAGCCCAGGCGGTTGCTCGCGGCCTGCTGCAGGGTGGAAGTAATGAACGGCGCCGAAGGCTTGCTGCTGGTCGGCCGGTCCTCGCGCTTGCTCACGCTGTAGCTGGAGGCCTTGAGCTTCTCCAGCGCGGCCATGGCCTGGGCTTCGTTGAGCGGCTTGAAAGCTTCGCCCTTCTCGCGAGCCACCTCGAAACGCACCTTGGCGTTCTTGGCGGTGCCCAGGTCGGCGTGGACTTCCCAGTACTCTTCCGGATTGAACGCGCGGATCTCGCGCTCACGCTCGACCACCAACTTTACCGCCACCGACTGCACACGACCTGCGGAGAGGCCGCGGGCGATCTTGGCCCACAGCAGCGGCGAGACCATGTAGCCGACCACGCGGTCGAGGAAGCGCCGCGCCTGCTGGGCGTTGACCCGGTCGATATCGAGCTCGCCCGGCTGGGAGAAGGCTTCCTGGATAGCCTTTTTGGTGATCTCGTTGAACACCACGCGCTTGTAGCGGCTGTCGTCGCCGCCGATGGCTTCGCGCAGGTGCCAGGCAATGGCTTCCCCCTCGCGATCCAAGTCGGTTGCGAGATAGATGGTGTCGGCATCCTTGGCCAGGCGGCGCAGTTCCTCGATCACCTTCTCCTTGCCGGGAAGGATCTCGTACTTGGCCTTCCAGCCCGCTTCCGGGTCGACGCCCATGCGCGCGACCAGGGTGCGGCGCGCCTTCTCCTTCGGCGACAAGGCCGGGGCCTGGGCCGCGGTCTTGCCGCGCTTGGCCGCCGGTTCCTTGCTCGCACTGGCGGAACCGCTGGTGGGAAGGTCACGGATGTGGCCGATACTCGACTTCACCACGTACTGGCTGCCCAGGTACTTGTTGATGGTCTTGGCCTTGGCCGGGGATTCCACAATGACCAGCGATTTGCCCATGGATCGGAGTATTCCTGAATCTGAAGATGAAAAACGCGTCAGGTGCCGGACGCGGCACCGCTATATATAGTGGCAAAAGAGTGAGGTCAAGCGTGGTCGATCACTCGTGCGCCTTGCCAAGCCGCTCGCCCAGCCCCTCTTCGGCCTTGACCAAAGCAAAGCGTGGCACCTGCTCGCCGTCAACCTCGACGGACTCCTGGAACATCGAAAGTGGCCTGACCCAGTAGCTGTAGTCACCATACAGGCACTGGTAGAAGACCATCCATTCTTCGCTTTCGGAATGCCGCGCCGCACTGAACACGCGGTATTCAGGGCCTTTGTAATGCCGGTACACACCAGGTTGTATCTGCATGTCACTCGCCCTCTTGAACAAATCCTGTAAAAAACAAAAGCCGGGGCACATGGCCCCGGCTGCTGTCCCGCAACGCGATCAGACGCGTTCGAAGACAGTGGTGATGCCTTGGCCCAGGCCGACACACATGGTGGCGACGCCCAGGGTACCGCCATTTTGCTTCATGACGTTGAGCAGGGTGCCGGAGATCCGCGCACCGGAGCAACCGAACGGGTGGCCCAGAGCGATGGCGCCGCCGTGCAGGTTAACCTTCTCATCCATCTTGTCGAGCACTTTCAGGTCCTTCAGCACCGGCAGGGCCTGTGCGGCGAAGGCTTCGTTGAGCTCGAAGAAGTCGATGTCGGCGATGGACAGGCCAGCACGCTTGAGGGCTTTCTGCGTCGCCGGGACCGGGCCGTAGCCCATGATCGCAGGGTCGACACCGGCCACCGCCATCGAGCGAATCACCGCCAGTGGCTGGATCCCCAGGTCCATGGCGCGCTGGCCGGACATGACGATCATGCACGAGGCGCCGTCGGTGATCTGCGAGGAGGTACCCGCGGTGACGGTGCCACCTTTGGGGTTGAACGCAGGCTTGAGCGACGCCAGGCCTTCGAGGGTGGTTTCCGGGCGAATGGTCTCGTCGTAGTCGAAGACCTTCAGGAAGCCGTTCTCGTCGTAACCCTGCATCGGGATGATCTCGTCCTTGAACTTGCCCTCGACCGTCGCCTTGTGGGCGAGCTGGTGCGAACGCAGGCCGAACAGATCCTGTTGCTCACGGGTGATGCCGTGCATCTTGCCGAGCATCTCGGCGGTCAGACCCATCATCCCGGAAGCCTTGGCGGCGTGCAAGGACATGTGCGGGTTGGGGTCGACGCCGTGCATCATGCTGACGTGGCCCATGTGCTCGACGCCACCGACCACGAACACATCACCGTTACCGGTCATGATCGCCTGTGCGGCGGTGTGCAGCGCGCTCATCGACGATCCGCACAGGCGGCTGACGGTCTGGGCGGCGGAGGTGTGCGGGATCTGGGTCATCAGCGACGCCATGCGGGCGATGTTCCAGCCCTGCTCCAGGGTCTGGTTGACGCAGCCCCAGATCACGTCCTCGACTTCCTTCGGATCGACCTTGTCGTTGCGCTCCAGCAGCTTGCTGATCAGGTGCGCGGACATGTCCTCGGCGCGGGTGTTGCGGTGCATGCCACCCTTGGAACGACCCATCGGCGTGCGACCGAAGTCGACAATCACCACGTCTCTTGGATTCAGGCTCATATCAATATTCTCGCTCTAGCTCGTTGGGCGCTCAGTTGAAGAAGCGCTGGCCGTTCTTGGCCATTTCGCGCAGCTTCGCAGTGGGGTGGTACAGCGGCCCCAGGTCGGCGTACTTGTCGGCCAGTGCGACGAACTCGGCGACCCCGATCGAATCGATGTAGCGCAGCGCGCCACCGCGGAAGGGAGGGAAACCGATACCGTAGACCAGGCCCATGTCGGCTTCGGCGGCGGTTTCGACGATGCCGTCTTCCAGGCAGCGCACGGTTTCCAGGCACAGTGGCACCATCATCCAGTTGATGATGTCCTCGTCGCTGACTTCACGCTGCTCGAAGATCACTGGCTTGAGCACGTCGAGCACGCTGGCGTCGGCGACTTTCTTCGGTTTGCCGCGCTTGTCGGTCTCGTAGGCGTAGAAGCCCTTGCCGTTCTTCTGACCGAGGCGGTTGGCCTCGTAGAGGGCGTCGACGGCGGAGCGACGATCGTCCTTCATGCGGTCCGGGAAGCCTTCGGCCATCACATCGCGGCCGTGGTGGCCGGTGTCGATGCCGACCACGTCCATCAGGTAGGCCGGGCCCATCGGCCAGCCGAACTTTTCCATGACCTTGTCGATGCGCACGAAGTCGACGCCGGCGCTGACCAGCTTGGCGAAGCCGCCGAAGTACGGGAACAGCACGCGGTTGACCAGGAAGCCCGGGCAGTCGTTGACCACGATCGGGTTCTTGCCCATCTTCTTGGCGTAGGCCACGGTAGTCGCGACCGCGACTTCACTGGACTTCTCGCCGCGGATGACTTCGACCAGCGGCATCATGTGCACCGGGTTGAAGAAGTGCATGCCGACGAAGTTTTCCGGGCGCTTGAGCGCCTTGGCCAGCAGGTTGATGGAGATGGTCGAGGTGTTGGAGGCCAGGATGGCATCTTCCTTCACCTGGCCTTCCACTTCAGCCAGTACCGCTTGCTTGACCTTCGGGTTCTCGACCACGGCCTCGACGACGATGTCGACGTTAGCGAAATCGCCGTAGGACAAGGTCGGACGAATGGCGTTGAGTGCCTCGGCCATCTTCGCCGGGGTCAGGCGCCCCTTCTCGACGCGCTTGCCGAGCAGCTTGGAGGCCTCGTTCAGGCCCAGCTGGATGGCTTCCTCGCGGATGTCCTTCATCAGGATCGGCGTGCCCTTGACCGCCGACTGGTAGGCGATGCCGCCACCCATGATGCCAGCGCCGAGCACGGCGGCCTGCTTCACGTCGTGGGCGATCTCGTCATGGGCCTTGGCCTTGCGCTTGAGCTCCTGGTCGTTCAGGAACAGGCCGATCAGGCTCTCGGCGACCGAAGTCTTGGCCAGCTTGGCGAAGCCGGCGGCTTCGACTTCCAGGGCCTTGTCACGGCCGAAGTTGGCAGCCTTCTGGATGGTCTTGATGGCCTCGACCGGCGCCGGGTAGTTCGGGCCGGCCTGGCCGGCGACGAAGCCCTTGGCGGTCTCGAACGCCATCATCTGCTCGATGGCATTGAGCTTGAGTTTTTCCAGCTTGGGCTGGCGCTTGGCCTTGTGGTCCAGCTCGCCGCTGATGGCGCGCTTGATCAGGTCCAGGGCACCGGCCTGCAGCAGCTCGGGCGCCACCACGGCGTCGACGGCGCCGACCTTCAGGGCGTCCTCGGCACGGTTTTCCTTGCCCGAGGCGATCCACTCGATGGCGTTGTCCGAGCCGATCAGGCGCGGCAGACGCACGGTGCCGCCGAAGCCTGGGTAGATGCCCAGCTTGACTTCCGGCAGGCCGATCTTGGCGCTGCTGGACATGACCCGGTAGTCGGCGGCCAGGCACATCTCCAGGCCGCCACCCAGGGCAATGCCGTTGATGGCGACGACGGTCGGCACCTGCAGGTCTTCGAAGTCATTGAAAATGCGGTTGGCTTCCAGGTTGCCGGCGACCAGTTCGGCCTCGGGCAGCTTGAAGTTGTCGACGAATTCGGTGATGTCGGCGCCGACGATGAACACGTCCTTGCCGCTGCTGACGATCACGCCCTTGATCGAGGCATCGCCCTTGATCACGTCCACGGCCTGACGCAGCTCGTTCAGAGTGAGACGGTTGAACTTGTTGACGGACTCACCCTTGAGGTCGAACTTCAGTTCGACGATGCCGCTTTCAAGAGCCTTAACCGTGATGGCTTTACCTTCGTAAATCATCAACTGATCTCCACGATATGGAAGCTGAACAGTACACGTCGAACGCTGGCGCAAGAGCCGGTCTACCGGTCACTCGCTCCAGGCACACCCGTCGACGCGCTAATCGGGATTCTGTAAGAGCCGTCTGACATACAAACGCTCAATTCATACGCCCGTTTGACTTGGGTGTGCACACATTCTCCGAAATGAACGGCGTTGTCAAATGCTCGCGAACACCGTGAAAACGCGACTTTCCAGTCATCTTCTACCCACCGGGTACGAAAAATGATGACAGTGATCGCCGACCATTCATGTCAGCGATAGACCATCACCGACGGCGAACGGCGCTTTTTTCTAAACGCATTCGCCAACGATGGCTACACTGGGCCTGCATGAAAGTGTTTCCGGCCTGCCTGGCCCTTTTCTGCACTGCAGAACGCAAAACGGCGCGCAAGAGCATGGTTGCTCCTGCGCGCCGTTTTGCGTTGATCAGGTTAGGCGAGGGTATCGAGGGCCTGGGCAATATCCTGCAAAACAGATTTATCGCCCCGCTCGCTCCAGTACAGGGCGATCATGCGCCGGTCGGCCTCGACCTTGTAGACGGTTGCCGGCAGACGAGCGAAGACCTCGGCCAGACGCGGCTCCTCGCAGGGTTCGCGCCACTGGTTCCACCACACGCCCGGACTGATCTGCCAGTAGCACCAGCAGTCCTCGCGGCCCTTGCGCCGCGCCCGGTGGTATTGCGGACAGGGGCTGGGCGGCTCCTTTTCCAGCCAGTGCGGCCACTGCTGCGGTGCCAGCTGCATGGCCAGCCCCATGCGCCGCCCCTCCAGGCGCAGGTTCATCTGTTCGCTCTGCTTGCGCGACTGACGCAGCCAGGCCAGCGGGCTGAGCATCAGCGCAAGGATTGACACCACTAGCCATACCGTCATATCTGTAGACCTTATAAAGCGTTGCAAATGAGCGGGTTATCCAGGTTTCACGCACGCCCGGCCCGAAAGCGACCATACTTCTACTATCGCGATTGTCAGGAGTACTGCACATGTCCTACGAACATCTTCTGGTCGCCGTCGACCTGACCGAAGAATGCGACCCGGTGATCAAGCGGGCCAAAGCCATCGCCCTGGCCAGCGGCGCCAAGGTATCCCTGGTGCATATCGTCGAACCCATGGCCATGGCCTTCGGCGGCGACGTGCCAATGGACCTTTCGCAGTTGCAGCAGCAACAGTTCGACCAGGCCAAGGAGCGCATGGACCGTCTGTACAACAAGTATCCGGACATCAATCGTGGCGATTCCCACCTGGTCTACGGCCAGCCGCGACAGGAAATCCACCAGTTGGCCAAGGATCAACACTGCGACCTGATCGTGGTGGGCAGCCATGGTCGCCATGGCCTGGCGCTGCTGCTGGGCTCCACCGCCAATGACGTGCTGCACGGCGCGCCGTGCGACGTACTGGCGGTGCGGTTGCAGAAGAAGGCCGAGTAAGCCTGTAATCGCGGGGCAGGCCCGCTCCCACACAGCTCGCCAGACGGGGCTGCGTGGGAGCGGGCTTGCCCCGCGATGCGTTCAGCCTTCCAGCTCGGCCCAGCGCTCCACCAGCACGTCCAGCTCGCCCTGCAGCTTCTCCAGCTTGGCCAGCACTGCGGTGGTTTCATCGATAGGACGCTGGTAGAAGTTCGAGGCATTGACCTCTTCCTGTACCTCGGCCATCTGCTGTTCCAGCGCATCGATCTGCCCTGGCAGCGCCTCCAGCTCGCGCTGCAGCTTGTAGCTGAGCTTCTTCTTGCTGGCATCGGCAGCAGGCGCGACGGCAGCGGCAGGTGCCTGCTCTTCCACCGTCTTGGCTACCACCGCGCTGTTGAGCTCGGACTTGCCGCCCTTGCTCTCGGTCACGCCCAGCAGTTTCGGCGAACCACCCTGGCGGATCCAGTCCTCGTAGCCACCGACGTACTCGCGCACACGGCCCTCACCCTCGAACACCAGGGTGCTGGTCACCACGTTGTCGAGGAAGGCCCTGTCGTGGCTGACCATCAGCACCGTGCCCTTGTAGTTGGACAGCACTTCCTCGAGCAGCTCCAGGGTCTCGACGTCGAGGTCGTTGGTCGGTTCGTCCAGCACCAGCAGGTTGGCCGGCTTGCTGAACAGCTTGGCCAACAGCAGGCGCGCGCGCTCGCCGCCGGACAACGCCTTGACCGGCGTGCGCGCACGCTGCGGACTGAACAGGAAGTCGCCGAGGTAGCTCAGCACGTGGCGGTTCTGGCCATCGATCTCGATGAAGTCGCGGCCTTCGGCCAGGTTGTCGATGACAGTCTTTTCCAGGTCCAGCTGATGGCGCATCTGGTCGAAGTAGGCCACTTCCAGCTTGGTGCCGCGTTCGACCTTGCCAGACGTCGGCTCCAGGTCACCGAGCATCAGCTTGAGCAGCGTGGTCTTGCCGGTACCGTTGGCGCCGAGCAGGCCGATGCGGTCCTGGCGCTGCAGTACCATGGAGAAGTCCTTGACCAGTTTCGGGCCATCCTTGTGGGCGAAGCTGACATCTTCCAGCACCATCACTTGCTTGCCTGACTTGTCAGCCACTTCGATCTGGATATTGGCCTTGCCCTGGCGCTCACGGCGCTCGCTGCGCTCCACGCGCAGCGCCTTGAGCGCGCGTACGCGGCCTTCGTTACGGGTACGCCGGGCCTTGATGCCCTGGCGAATCCACACCTCTTCCTGAGCCAGGCGCTTGTCGAACAGCGCGTTGGCAGTGGCCTCGGCGGCCAGCTCAGCCTCCTTGTGCACCAGGAAGCTGGCGTAGTCGCCGTTCCAGTCGATCAGCCCGCCACGGTCCAGCTCGAGGATGCGTGTAGCCAGGTTCTGCAGGAAGGAGCGGTCGTGGGTGATGAAGAGCACCGCGCCGTTGAAGCCGCTCAGGGCCTCTTCCAGCCAGGCAATGGCGCCGATATCCAGGTGGTTGGTCGGCTCATCGAGCAGCAACAGGTCGGGCTCGGACACCAGTGCCTGGGCCAGCAGCACGCGACGGCGCCAGCCGCCGGAGAGCTCGGCCAGGGTCTTGTCGGCCGGTAGCTGCAGGCGGCTCAGGGTGCTTTCCACCACTTGCTGCAGGCGCCAGCCGTCGCGGGCCTCCAGCTCATGCTGGACGTGCATGAGCTTTTCCAGGTCGTCATCGCCGTGGATGTTCTGGCTCAGGTGGTGGTACTCGGCCAGCAGCTCGCCCACGCCATCCAGGCCTGCGGCCACCACGTCGAACACGCTGCGCTCGTCGGCCACCGGCAGTTCCTGCGGCAGCTCGCCGATCTTCAGCCCCGGCGCGCGCCAGATATCGCCGTCGTCGGGCTTCTGCTCGCCCTTGACCAGGCGCAGCATGCTCGACTTGCCCGTGCCGTTGCGGCCGATGATGCACACCCGCTCGCCACGGGCGATCTGCCAGGACACTTTGTCCAACAGCGGCATGGCGCCGAACGCGAGGGACACATCGCTGAATTTGAGCAGGGTCATGATCATCTCCAAAAACCGGGCGCGCATTCTACCTGACTTGCCCCTTCACGGCATCAAAAGCCCATCGCCGGCAGCAGGGCGTCGGATAACAACTCGATACAAGCACAGTGCTTTCACCCGCCACCGGCAAACGGCTAAGCTAGACACTAATACCCAACAGTGCTGGCTCCGCCGTCACTTTCCATGGTTCTACTGCCCGGACGTATCATGCGCAGCCGCCTGTTACAAATTGCTTCCTGCCTGCTGCTCACCGCCACCGCCGCGAGCGCCGCACAGGCCGTCGACATCACCCAGCAGCGTCAGTACTACGACGAGGCCAAGCGTGCCCTGGCCAAGGGCGACAAGGGTCCTTACCTGCGTTACGCGCAGGCGCTGCGCGATTATCCGCTGACACCCTACCTCACCTATGACGAGCTGACCGCCCGCCTGAAGAGCGCCAGCAACGAGGAGATCGAGGGCTTCCTCAAGGCCCACGGCGACCTGCCCCAGGCCAACTGGATGAAACTGCGCTGGCTGCGCTGGCTGGCTGAACGCGGCGAGTGGAACACCTTTACCCGATACTACGACCCCAAGCTCAACTTCACCGAGCTGGATTGCCTCAACGGCCAGTACCAGCTCTCCCACGGCCTGCGCGCCGAAGGTTTTGCCACCGCCGACAAGCTGTGGAACGTCGGCAAGTCGCAGCCCACCGCCTGCGACACCCTGTTCGCCATGTGGGCCGCCGAAGGCCAACTGACCGAGGCCAAGCGCTGGCAGCGCGCCAAGCTGGCGGCCCAGGCGCGCAACTATGGCCTGGCCAACAGCCTGGTCAAGACCCTCACCACCCTCGCCCCCCAGGGCAAGCTACTGATCGACGTGGCGCAAAAGCCGGAGTTGCTCAACCAGCCATCGCGCTTCACCCCGGTCAACGAAGCCATGTCCGACGTGGTCAGCCTCGGCCTGCGCCGCTTGGCCCGCCAGGACCCCGAGCAGGCCATGGCGCTGCTCGACGACTACGCCCAGCGCATGCACTTCTCCCGTGACGAGAAGGTCGCCATCGCCCGCGAGATCGGCCTGACCCTGGCCCGGCGCTACGACCCGCGCGCCCTCGACCTGATGACCCGCTACGACCCCGAGCTGCGTGACAACACCGTCAGCGAATGGCGCCTGCGTCTGCTGCTGCGCCTGGGCCGCTGGGAGGACGCCTACGAGCTGACCAGGCGCCTGCCCCAGGACCTGGCCAGCAGCAACCGCTGGAAGTACTGGCAGGCACGCAGCCTGGAACTGGCACAGCCGAACAACCCGCAGATTCCGCTGCTGTACAAGACCGTCGCCCGCGAGCGCGATTTCTACGGTTTCCTCGCCGCCGACCGGGCGCAGACGCCTTACCAGTTGAACAACAAGCCGCTGGCACTCAGCCAGGCGGTGATCAATAAGGTCCGCAACACCCCGGGTGTGCGTCGCGCCCTGGAGTTCCATGCCCGCGGCCAGATCGTCGAGGGCCGGCGCGAGTGGTACCACGTCAGCCGTCACTTCAACCGTGACGAGATGGTCGCCCAGGCCCGCCTGGCCTACGACATGCGCTGGTACTTCCCGGCCATTCGCACCATCAGCCAGGCCCAGTATTGGGACGACCTGGACATCCGCTTCCCCATGGCCCATCGCGACACCTTGGTGCGCGAAGCCAAGGTCCGCGGCCTGCATTCAAGCTGGGTGTTCGCCATTACCCGCCAGGAAAGCGCCTTCATGGAAGACGCCCGCTCCAGTGTCGGCGCCAGCGGCCTGATGCAGCTGATGCCAGGCACGGCCAAGGAAACCGCGCGCAAGTTCAGCATCCCGCTGGCCTCGCCGGCCCAGGTATTCAACCCGGACAAGAACATCCAGCTCGGCGCCGCCTACCTGAGCCAGGTGCACAGCCAGTTCAACGGCAACCGCGTGCTGGCCTCGGCCGCCTACAACGCCGGCCCCGGACGCGTACGCCAGTGGCTCAAGGGCGCCAAGCACTTGAGCTTCGATGTGTGGGTCGAGTCGATTCCGTTCGACGAGACGCGCCAGTACGTGCAGAACGTGCTGTCGTATTCGGTTATCTATGGGCAGAAGCTCAATTCACCGCAACCGCTGGTGGATTGGCATGAACGGTATTTCGACGATATGTGATCGAACCCTTTCGCGAGGCAAGTCGCATCGGCGCACCGATGTGACTTGCCTCGCGATGGCACTAATCGAGGACCTGGACGTCCATTCCCACCTGCAGCTGCCCCTCGCCATCCACCGCCAGGTTCTGGCCAAACAGCACATCCCCTTCCTTCTCGCGAAACGTCTTGAGCGTGGTCAACGGCTCGCGGTCCGGGCTGCGCTCGCCCGTGACGGGATCAAGGGTGGTGAGGATGCAGCGCACGCTCGGCTTGAGCACGCGGAAGGTCATGTCACCGATACGGATACGCTTCCAGCGGTCCTCGGCGAAGGCCTCGGCCCCCTCGACCACCAGGTTCGGGCGAAAACGCAGCATCTCCATGGGGCGCCCCACCCGCTGGCTCAGCTCATCCAGTGAGGCCTGACCGATCAGCAGCAACGGAAAACCATCGGGAAACGCTGCCCGGTCACTGTTGAGGCCGTAGCCGCTGGGCAGGTAGCGGGCCCGCTGTTCGGGGCAGTACACCAGCCTTACCGCCTTGCCCAGCAGGTCGCTGAGCCAGGCTGCAGCCGCATCGCCGGCATCGGGTACGCGCAAGGTGTCCCGCCAGATGGTGACGCCGCGCAGGGCCTCGTCGGCCGGCGGCACGGGCACCTCCAAGGGTGCCTGTCCCGGTGCCTGCAGCAGCAACTGGCCCTGCTCGCCGTAATCGGCGCCGACCTGCCCCAACCGGGGCCAGGCCCGCTGGGTCAGGAAGCGGCCATTCTCCTCCTCCACCACCAACCAGCGGCGGTCACCGTCCAGGCCCAGATTGCCGACCGCGGACGCTTGCAGGCCTTGGGCCCGCCCCGATTTTACCGGGTATCGATACAACGCACTCAGAAACATCCCTGCTCACCTGGTTGCCATTTAAAAACCAAGCTTACACCTAGGCGTGATCCATGTTCAGACGCTGACGCACCACATCCACCAGACGATCGGGCTGGAACTTGGACAGGAAGTTGTCGCAACCGACCTTCTTGACCATGGATTCGTTGAAACTACCCGACAGCGAGGTGTGCAGCACCACGTAAAGGCCACGCAGGCGCGGGTCGTTGCGGATCTCGGTGGTCAGCCGGTAACCGTCCATCTCTGGCATTTCGGCATCGGTGAAAATCATCAGCAACTTCTCGCAGACATTCTCCCCGGCGTCGGCCCAACCCTTGAGCAGCCGCAGGGCCTTGAGGCCGTCGCTGGCCACGTGCAGCTTCACTCCCAATTGCGACAGGGTGTCGCGCAACTGCGCCAGGGCCACGCTGGAGTCGTCTACCAGCAGCACTTCGCGGCCACGGGCGCGGGCCAGTACCGGGTCTTCCAGCTTGTCGCGGGACACCTTGGCGTTGTACGGCACGATCTCGGCCAACACCTTCTCCACGTCGATGACCTCCACCAGCTTCTCGTCGACCTTGGTGATCGCGGTGAGGTAGTGCTGGCGACCAGCGCTGGCCGGTGGCGGCATGATGGCTTCCCAGTTCATGTTGACGATACGATCGACACCGCCTACCAGGAACGCCTGCACCGAACGGTTGTATTCGGTGACGATGATGGTGCTGTCAGGACCCGGCTGCAGCGGGCGCATGCCGATCGCCTGGGACAGGTCGATCACCGGCAGCGTCTGGCCGCGCAGGTTGACCACGCCGCAGACGAAGGAATGGCGTTGCGGCATGAGCGTCAGCTTTGGCAGCTGCAGCACTTCCTGGACCTTGAATACGTTGATGGCGAACAACTGTCGGCCGGCCAGACGGAACATCAGGATTTCCAGGCGGTTCTCACCCACCAGTTGCGTGCGTTGGTCTACCGTGTCGAGAATGCCAGCCATTGGAAAGCCCCCAGGCGTGAGTCGGTAAAAATGAATGCATCCCCCTGTATCGGCGGATGCGCGCGTAGCTTGACCCCTGATGGAAAAAGCCGCTCCAGGTGATTGATATCACTTTACCATCATGCTTTACTGCTGCCACATCCCGCCGCGTCCCTCGCTCGCAACGAACGAACCACCTGAATCCTCATCAGGGAAACCCCTAGTAGCAATCGGGTGCAACCTGATGTTCGCAATATCCATTAGCCATTAATGTGACGCCATTCTCACTGCATGAACGGAGTCAGGCTTTTGCGAGCAATCATCTTGGTACGGCCAATCCCTGACCACGGGGCGCCATGATGGATAGCACACCACTGCACAACGCCGCCGTGGCGGCCTTTTTGCAGGACGCGCAGGTCCTGCTGGCCAGATCCCAGGAATGCCTGCAGCACCTGGAGCTGATCGCCAACGACCCGGACGCCTGCCACAGCCTCACCACTGCACTCGACACCCTGGCCCGCCGTGCAGACACGCTCGGCCTGCTCGAGGTCGCCCACTATGCGTTCGCCTTGCAAAAGCTGCTAGCACCCACCTGCGCCCAGCAGCACCTGCACGGCAGCAGCCTGCCTGCACTGGACGCCTGCCTGACCCTGCTCGACTGGCAACTGGAGTTGCTCGACCCACACACCGGCCAGCTAGGCATGGACACCGATGAACAGCGGCAGCTGCTGGGTGAACTGGCCACCGCACTGGGCCAGCCGTCCGTGCAGCTGTGCGCGGACTGCCAGCAGACGGGGGTGTTCTGCGCTCACCCCCATACAGTGGATAACGGTACCGAGGCTTGCGACCTGCAACACTAAAGCGAGCAACTGAGTCCCAACTAAGCCCGCACCCGGGTTAAACTTGCAAAGTTGGCCAAGTTTTTCCAAATGTGTTGGCAAAGACGAAATGTTAGTTATTCCACACCCAGCGGAAACATCATTTAATAATGGCACTCTGCTAGCCATCCCCTCGCCCGACAGGCCCGCCACAGCCCGGAAAATACGAGCTTTCAAGCAGTTATCCCCCCGCGACCAAACTCAATCAAAGTGATAACATGCGTGCATTCGAACATGCGCGCCCAGGTTATCGGCCGATTGGATCCGCATCCGACACTTGATGAGTGGTGGAGCGGAAAAATCTCGGGGCAGACGCGTGCAATGCTAAAAACCGCTATAACTCAGTGGCTTCCTTATCTATGCTCCCACGCTTGAAGTTTCTCCAGCGTTGTCGCCCCCCCGTTGCCCTGCTGCGCTGGACGACCGCCCTGCTGTGCGTTGCATCGCTGGCGGCAAACCTGGTGGTGTACCTGAGCACTCAGCCCTTGTCGGCCAGCCAGCTGCTGCTGCAACTGCTGGCGATGCTCGGCGTCGGCTGGCACCTGCGCCACTGGGCGCGCTCGATCAGCCTGCGCCCGGCGGAATTGGCCACGCGCATGCTCAAGGTGCAGGAAAGCGAGCGCCAGCGACTGAGCCGCGAGCTGCACGACGATATCGGCCAACTGCTGACCGCCGCCAAGCTCCAGGTCGACTGGCTGCAACGCCGGGTACCGGCCGAGCTGCAGGAGCACTGCAGCACCCTGCGCAGCACCCTGGACCTGACCCTGAGCAACGTGCGCGACGTTTCCACCATTCTCAACCCGCGCCAGCTGGCCAGCCTGGGCCTGGAGGCAAGCCTGCGCGCGCACCTGCTGCGCACCCTGGAGAACACCGAGGTACACTGGAGCCTGGAATGCAACCAGCGCCTGGGCGGCATCAGCGAAGAAGTGGCCATGGCCGCCTTCCGCATTACCCAGGAGGCGGTCACCAACATGCTACGCCACGCCGACGCGCGTAATCTGGTGGTTAGGTTGCAACGCACCCCGGCCGGCCTGGCCCTGTCGATCCACGACGACGGCGGCGGCTTCGTTCCGGCCCAGTTCCCCGCAGAATACGGCCAGCGCGGCATGGCTGGCATGCAGGAGCGGGTGACCGCGCTGCAAGGCAGCCTGACCATCACCAGCCAGCCCGGCCAAGGCACCCAGATAGAAGCCCTCTTTCCGTGGCCACCCCGCAGCCAAGAACGCGCCAGGACCCCTGCCCCCGATGACCTGTAGATTACTGCTGGTGGACGATCACTCCCTGATTCGCGCAGGCGTCAGGGCACTGGTATCGGACATCCCCGGTTACACCGTGGTCGGCGAAGCCGACGACGGCAGCCAGCTCCTGGACCACGTGCTGCGCCTGGCGCCAGACATCGTCCTGCTGGACATTTCCATGCGTTCGACCAGCGGTCTGGACGCGCTGACGCAATTGCGCGCAAACGGTTGCACCTGCAAGGTCCTGATCCTGTCGATGCACACCGATCCGGAATTGATCATGCGTGCCTTGGAAAGCGGCGCCCACGGCTACCTGCTCAAGGACACCACGGCCACCGAACTGGAACAAGCGCTCACCGCGCTGCGCAACGACGAACGCTACCTCAGCCCGGCCATCGCCCACACTGTCATCAACCAGGCGCTGCTGCGCGCCCAGAACAGCCGCCAGCCGAGCAGCGAAGGTCACAACCTGACCGGTCGCCAGCTGGAGATCCTGCGCCTTATCGTGCGCGGCAAGTCGACCCGAGAGATCGCCGCCGGCCTGGGCCTGTCGATCAAGACCGTGGAGACCCACCGCTCGCAGATCATGAAACGCCTGCAGATCTACGACGTGGCGGGCCTGGTACTGTTCGCCGTGCGCGAAAAGATCATCAGCCTGGACGACTGAGCAGCGGCGAGTCCGCAGGCAAATGCACGCGCAACGCCTGCGGCATGGCCTCGAAACGCAGGCTGGCGGCCTGCAGCGGCTCGCCGTCGAGGTTCATGTCCAGCCCCTGGGCACCCTTGATTTCCACCCATGGCAACCGCGCACGAACGAACAGTCCGTCGCCGGCCAGCAAGTCGCGCAAGGCCCCCGCCACCTCCTGCGGCGCCGGCAGAATGCCGATATCCAGCAGGCCGTCATCCACCGTCGCCTCCGGGCACAGCACATGCCCGCCGCCGGCCTGGCGGCCGTTGCCGATGCCCAGCGCCAGCAATTCGCCCTGCCACTGGAAGCCGGGCCCCTGCAGTTTCACCGAGGCGGCCTGCAGCTCGCTGAAGCGTGACAGGCCGGTGAACAGGTAGGCAGCCGCACCCAGCACTTTCTTCAGGTCTTCCGAGGTGTTGGCCGTGACCTGGCTGCCGAAGCCCCCGGTGGCCATGTTCAAAAACAACTGGTCGCCCACCCGCCCCAGGTCGATCGGCCGCGCCGGCACCTCCAGCAGGTCGAGAGCCGCCTGCGGTTCGAGGGGCACGCCGGCCGCCCTGGCGAAGTCGTTGGCGGTACCCAGCGGCAACAGTGCCAGGCTGGCCTGGGTCGCGGCCAGGCCCATGGCTTCGGCCACATCACGCAACGTGCCGTCACCGCCACCGGCCACCACCTGGCCATAGCCCGCGGCCAGGGCCTCGCCGACCAGGCGCTGGGCGTCGCCGCCCTCCCAGGTCAGGCGCACATCCAGGGTCCAGCCCCGCTCGCGCAGCTGGCCCACCGCGGCTCGCACCTCTTCGTTGCCGGCCTGTTTGCCATGCAGGATCAACAGTGCCTTGCGCTCGCTCATGCCGTTCTCCCCGAATAGAAATGCCCTACCGCAATCTCGACCACTGCGACGAGCAGATTGCTCCCTGCTACGCCGAAAAACCGCCGCTTCACACAAATGCCATTGAAAGCCGAGCATCACAGGTGCATCATCTGACAAATATTTGGCCATCACGGACGAAGCCGACTCGAAAAGTCATTTTATTGACTTTGTGCCGCCAGACGCCTGACAGGTCGTGATTTCCGTGCATTGCGCCGCCCCCGGCGCCCTGATTCGAGGCTGTGACTATGAGCGTTCTGATCCCCTGCATCATCGCTGGCGGCGCCGGCACCCGATTGTGGCCGGTCTCCCGCGAGGCCATGCCCAAGCCCTTCATGCGCCTGCCCGATGGCATGAGCCTGCTGCAGAAGACCTTCAGCCGCGCCAGCAGCCTGCCCGGCGTCGAGCGGGTACTCACGGTGACCAACCGCGAAGTGGTGTTCCGTACCCAGGACGAGTATCGCCAGGTCGGCAGCCAGCGCATCGCCCTGGACTTCATCCTCGAACCCTTCGGTCGCAACACCGCCCCCGCCATCGCCGCCGCAGCGCTGCACTGCGCCCGCCTGCATGGCGAGGACAGCCTGCTGCTGGTACTCCCCGCCGACCACCTGATCCAGGACCAGGACGCCTTCGAGGCGGCTGTCCAGCGGGCCATGGCCCTGGCCGCACAAGGCTGGCTGACCACCTTCGGCCTGCTGCCGACCCGCGCCGAGACCGGCTTCGGCTACATCGAACTGGGCGAGCCGCTCGACGGCGACAGTTACCGGGTCGCCCGCTTCGTCGAAAAGCCAGACACAGACACCGCCCAGGCCTACCTGGACGGTGGCCGGCACCTGTGGAACGCCGGCATGTTCTGCCTGCGCGCGGGCACGGTGCTGCAGGAGCTGCAGGCCCACGCCCCCGAGCTGCTGCACAACGTGACCCACTGCCTGGTGCAGAGCGCGTTCAAGGAGGGGGCGTGCGGCCAGCAGGTGGAACTCGACGCCGACAGTTTCGCGCTCGCACCTGATATCTCAATCGACTACGCGCTCATGGAGCCCTCCACCCAGGTGGCCGTGGTGCCCTGCGCCATCGGCTGGAGCGATATCGGCAGCTGGGAAGCGGTGCGCGAGCTGCGCCCGGCCGACAGCCAGGGCAACCACTGCAACGGCGAAACCGTGCTGCATGACGTGAGCAACTGCTACATCGACTCGCCGCGACGGTTGGTGGGCGCGGTGGGCCTGGACAACCTGATCGTCATCGACACCCCCGACGCCCTGTTGATCGCCGACGCGGCGCGCAGCCAGGAGGTCAAGGTGATCGCCCAGCAACTCAAGCGACAGGGCCATGACGCCTACCGCCTGCACCGCACCGTGACCCGCCCCTGGGGCCTGTACACCGTGCTCGAGGAAGGGCCACGGTTCAAGATCAAGCGCATCATGGTCCGCCCCGGCGAATCGCTGTCGCTGCAGATGCACCATCACCGCAGCGAGCACTGGATCGTGGTCAGCGGCATGGCCTGCGTGACCAACGGTGAAGAGGAGTTTCTGCTCGACACCAACGAGTCGACCTTCATCAAGCCCGGGCGCAGCCATCGCCTGACCAACCCCGGCGTCATCGACCTGGTGATGATCGAGGTGCAGAGCGGCGAGTACCTGGGCGAAGACGACATCGTGCGCTTTACTGATATCTATGGACGCGCCCCGGCAGCAGCATCTGCTTGACTGCCAGCGGGCGCGTCTTGCCATCCAGGGCCGACACCCGGCCAACCGCGAGGATTCGGGCTCATGCGCATACTCTGGACCCTGCCCTACCTGCCCTGGCCCACCACCAGCGGCAGCAAGACCCGGCAATACCACCTGCTGCGCGCCCTGGCGCAGCATGGCCACCGGATCACCTTGCTGGTGCAGTCGAAGATCCCTTTGTGTGACGCTGCGCGCGAGGCCCTGGAGCCCTTGGTGGAGCGCCTGCTGGTGCTGCCCCGGCGCCCACTGCACAGCCCGCTGAACCTGTTGGCCTCGCCCATTATCGACTACCCCATGCGGGCCATCATCAACGGCCTGGCACCGTGCCTGAGGCACCGTTTCGAGCAACTGCTGGACGAACCCTGGGATGTGATCCAGATCGAGCACAGCTACAGCTTCCAGCCGTTCGAGAAGGCCTTGCAGGCCCGCGGCCTGCCCTACATGCTCAGCGAGCACTACCTGGAATCGGTGACGGGCGCCGCCTGCCACGACCGCCTGCCCTTGTGGCTACGGCCATTGAACGCCTTCGACCGCTGGCGTTACCGGCGCTGGGAACAGCGGGTGCTGCGCCAACCCACGGAGGTGGTGGCGGTCAGCGCCCACGATGCCGAGCTTATCAGCCAGATCAGCGGCCGCCCGGTGAACGTGGTGGTCAATGGCGTGGACTGCGACCACTATCAGGACGTGCGCCCCACGCCGCACAGCCAGCGCCTGCTGTTCGTCGGCAACTTCGAGTACGGCGCCAACCTGGAGGCCATCGAATGGGCGCTGGAGGAGATCCTGCCCCAGGTGTGGATGAGCAATCCGGCGGTGCGCCTGGCCATCGCCGGCCACGCCCTGCCGGCCAGTTGGAAGCTGCACTGGAACGACCCGCGCATCGAGTGGGTGGGCTATCGTGCCGACCTGCGCGAGCTGCAACGGCGCTCGGCGCTGTTCTTCGCACCGCTGCGCCATGCCGGCGGCTCCAAAGTAAAAATCCTTGAGGCGATGGCCGCCGGATTGCCGGTAATCACCACCAGCAAGGGCGCCTCGGGCCTGGCCATGAACAACGGCGAGCACTACCTGGGCAGCGACGACAGCGGCCAGCTGGCGCTGCTGGTCACCCAACTGCTCAACCAGCCATGGCGCATGTGCCAGCTCAGCGAGGTCGGGCGCCAGTTCGCCCGCCAGCGTCATGACTGGAGCGTCGCCGCCCAGCAGCTGGAGAACGTGCACATGCGCCTGACCCAACTGGCGCCGACCGGCGCGGCGGCCACCGGTAGCGTACTAGCCAAGTAGTTCGCTGAACGGGATGAATGTCACCGCATCGTCCTGTTGCGGCGTCGTGCCTTCGAGCACTTCCACCACGCCGTCGGCCCATGCCGCGCTGCGCAGCACACCGGAGCTCTGGTTCTTGTAGATGCGCACGCGACCGTCCTCGATGCGCGCCCGCAGGTACTCTCGGCGGGTTCCGGCCTTGGGCCAGTCGAAGCCCGCCGGCACGCTGAAGCGCAGCGGCGCGACATGGGCCACGCCCAGTCGGCGCAGCAGATAGGGCCGGGTCAGCAGGCCGAAGGTGACCAGGGTCGAGGCCGGATTGCCCGGCAGGCCGATCACCGGTACCCCTTGGTAATGACCGAAGGTCAGCGGCTTGCCCGGCTTGATCGCCAGCTTCCACAGCGCCAGCTCGCCCACCTCGCGCAGGGCCAGGCCGAGGAAATCGGCTTCGCCCACCGACACGCCGCCGGTGGACAGGATCAGGTCGACATCGCCCAGCCCGCCCAGGCACTGGCGGGTGCGCTCGAGATCGTCCGGGAGGATGCCGGCATCGACCACCGTGCAGCCCAGGCGTTGCAGCCAACTGACCAGCAGGCGTCGGTTGCTGTTGTAGATCTGCCCGGGGCCCAGGGCCAGGCCCGGCTCGACCAGTTCGTCGCCGGTCGACAGCACCGCCACCCGGGGCCGGCGCCGCACTTCGAGCGTAGCGAAGCCCAGGGTCGCGGCCAGGCCGAGCTGGATCGGACCCAGCCGCGTGCCGGCGCTCATCACCTGTTCGCCGACACGGGTTTCCTGGCCCTTGGGGCGAACGTTCTGCCCCAGCGCCAGGGGCTCAAGAAAGCGCACCCGGCCGTCTTCAAGCACCTTGGTGTTTTCCTGCATCTCGACGCAATCGGCGCCTTCCGGCAGCGGCGCGCCGGTGAAGATCCGTGCGCAGGTGCCAGGCTCCAGGGGCTGTGGCGCATGCCCGGCGAAGATGCGCTGGGTCACCCGCAGCGGTTCGCCCTGCCAGTCGGCCAGGCGCAGGGCGTAGCCGTCCATGGCGCTGTTGGGCCACGGCGGCAGGTCGAGGCCGGCCACCAGCTCATGGGCCAGGACCCGCCCTTCGGCCTCGCCCAGCGCTACGTGTTCGGTCTCGGCGATGGGCGCCGTATCGGCCAGCGCCAGCAGGCGCTCCAGGGCCTCTTCCACCGGCATCAAGGGCCGGGCCACCTCAACCACGGCTGTCACAGGCCGCCGCCTGCTTCAGGTGCGGCACGAAATTGCACGGCCGGTGACGGGCGTCCAGCTGCTCGGCGAGGATGCCGTCCCAGCCGGTGCGCACAGCGTTGGTCGAGCCCGGCAGGCAGCAGACCAGGGTGCCGTTGGCAAGCCCCGCCAGGGCGCGGGACTGCACGGTGGAGGTACCGATGTCGGCCACCGAGATCTGCCGGAACAGCTCGCCAAAGCCCTCGACCTGCTTGTCCAGCAGGCACGCCACGGCTTCCGGGGTGCTGTCGCGGCCAGTGAAGCCGGTACCGCCGGTGATCAACACCACCTGCACCTGGTCATCGGCGATCCAGGTCGCGACCTGGGCGCGGATCTTGTACAGGTCGTCCTTGAGCAGCACGCGCTCGGCCAGGCGGTGCCCGGCGGCGCCCAGGCGATCGACGAACAGCTGGCCGGAGGTGTCGGTGTCGAAGGTGCGGGTATCGCTGACTGTCAGCACGGCGATGTTCAGCGCAACGAATGGGGTATCTGCCTTGGCTTTCATGGGAGTCCGTCGCAGGGTAACTGGGAATGTGCGCTGTTATATCACAGGCGGCCTGCGGCGTTGTTCTTGGTCAATGCCGCCGCGATGGCGCTATGCTGGACTGTGCAAGGAACTTGCGTGGACGCCCTGCGTCTTAATGACATCTAGCACCATCGCACTGGAGAAACACGATGATCCAACGGACCCTTCCCGCCTTCCTGCTTGTCCTGGGCCTGGGCGCCCTCGCCGGCTGCGCCTCGCCAACCGTCATCACCCTGAACGACGGCCGCGAGATCCAGGCGGTGGACACCCCATCCTATGACGACGATTCCGGTTTCTACGAATTCGAGCAGCTCGACGGCAAGCGCACGCGTATCAACAAAGACCAGATCCGCACCGTCAAGGAGCTGTGATCCGGGAATGCTTTTGGACGCAACTCCTTTTTGCAACAAGGGGTTGCGTTGAAAAAAGCGATGCAGTAGCATTTTGCACATCGGAGTGTAGCGCAGCCAGGTAGCGCGTCTCGTTCGGGACGAGAAGGCCGCAGGTTCGAATCCTGTCTCTCCGACCATATCCCGCAAAAAACCCGCCTAGAGCGGGTTTTTTGTTGCCTGCGAAAAGCCCGGAGTAAGACAGGCCCGTGCCGTGACGCTGCATGGCACGGGCTTCTACTGCTTTACTCCGGCAACACCGGCACGTACAGCAGTTGCAGGCGCGCACTGCTCCACTCACGGGTCTTGTTGGTCAGCTCAAGGTCGTTGTTCAGCTTCTGGCCGTAGGTGGGCACGATCTGCTTGAGCTTGGCTTGCCACTCGGCGCTGTTGATCCGGTCCTTGAAGGTCTTCTCCAGCACGCTCAGCATGATCGGCGCGGCGGTCGAGGCACCGGGCGAGGCGCCCAGCAGCGCGGCAATGCTGCCGTCCTTGGCGGCCACCACTTCGGTGCCGAACTGCAGGACGCCACCGTGCTCGGGATCCTTCTTGATCACCTGCACGCGCTGGCCGGCCTGGAGCAGCTTCCAGTCTTCGTTCTTGGCGTTGGGGAAGTACTCGCGCAGCGCTGCCATCCGGTCATCGAAACTCAGCATCAGTTGGCCCATCAGGTAGGTGCTCAGGTCAATGTTATCGATCCCGGCATGCATCATCGGGCTGATGTTGTGGGTGGTCAGCGAGCTGAACATGTCCAGCAACGAGCCGTGCTTGAGGTACTTGGTGGAGAAGGTCGCGAACGGGCCGAACAGCAGCACTTCCTTGCCATCGATCACCCGGGTGTCCAGGTGCGGCACCGACATCGGCGGCGCGCCGACCGAGGCCTTGCCGTACAGCTTGGCCTTGTGGCGGGTGACCAGGTCGGCATTGTCGGTCATCAGGAACTGGCCACCGACCGGGAAGCCTGCATAGCCTTCGGCCTCCGGAATACCGGATTTCTGCAGCAGTTTGAGCGCACCGCCACCGGCGCCGATGAAGACGAATTTGGCTTTGACCGCCGACTCCTTGCCACCGTTGGCCAGGTCGGCCACCACCACATTCCAGCTGCCATCGTCATTGCGCACAATGTCGCGCACTTCATGACTCAGGTGCAGCTGCACATTGGGGTTGCGGGCCATCGAGGCGAACAGCTGGCGGGTAATCTCGCCGAAGTTCACGTCAGTGCCGATGGCCATGCGGGTCGCGGCCACCTTCTGCCCGGGGTCACGGCCTTCCATCACCAGCGGCGCCCACTTGCGGATCTGCTCGTGGTCCTCGGTGATCTCCATGCCGCGGAACAGCGAGCTGTGTTGCAAGGCTTCGACGCGCTTGTGCAAGAAGGCGACGTTGTCATCACCCCAGACGAAGCTCATGTGCGGCACGTTGTTGATGAACGAACGCGGGTTGCTCAGCACGCCCTGCTCGACCTGGTAGGCCCAGAACTGCTTGGATACCTCGAATTGCTCGTTGACGTTGACCGCCTTGCCGATGTCGATGCTGCCGTCCTTGCCGACGCTGGTGTAGTTCAGCTCGCAGAACGCCGAGTGGCCGGTGCCGGCGTTGTTCCAGGCGTTGGAGCTTTCCTCGGCGACCTGCTCCATGCGCTCGTAGACGTCGACCTTCCAGTTCGGTTCCAGCTCGGTGAGGTAGGTCCCAAGGCTTGCACTCATGATGCCGCCGCCGATCAGCAGGACATCGACGGACTTCTGTGGCTCCGCGGGCTTGGAGCAGCCGATGACGCCCAGGCACAGGAGCGTCAGCAGGATTTTTTTCATTAGCTCAATCCAATTGAAGTGAAGGACTGGCAGTCGTTGCCCCCGGCGTGCACGCCCGGATGTTGTTGTTCTGGTCAGCAGGAGTCTTGCGAAATCGGGGCACGATCGCCTCGGGCCGTGGCCCGGGGCGGCGTAAAGCAGAGAGTGTGCCAGGTTGGCCTGGGCCACGACTGATACCGCCCCTAGCGTTCCCGGCTACCCAGTGGATGGCGACAATCCGCCACAGGCATCTGATACCGCATGCGAAACTGGCGGATTTCCCCACCCGCGAAGGCGATTTCAAGCGCTCAGGCGGGAAGTGACCTCGCCCAACTGCCCCGACAATCCGTGCAAGCGCTGCCCGGCCTGTTCGGTGTGCTGCACGGCCTCCTGGTTGGCGGTGGCGATGCGGGTGATCTCGACCAGGTTGCGCGAGATGTCCTCGGCGACGCTGGTCTGCTCCTCGGCAGCGGTGGCGATCTGCCGGTTCATGTCGCGGATCGCTTCAACCGCCGTGGTGATGCGCTGCAGCATCTGCCCGGCCTGCTGCACCTGCTCAGCGCCCTCCTCGCTGCGCTGCTGGCCGCTCTCGATGGCCTTGACCGCCTCCACCGCGCCCGACTGCACGGCCTCGATGATCTGGTGGATCTCGGCGATCGACGCGGCGGTGCGCTGTGCCAAGCTGCGCACCTCGTCGGCCACCACCGCGAAGCCGCGCCCGGCCTCGCCGGCACGGGCGGCCTCGATGGCGGCGTTGAGCGCCAGCAGGTTGGTCTGCTCGGCGATGCCGCGAATCACTTCGAGTACCTTGCCGATGCGCGTGCTGTCGTGCTCCAGGTGACGGATCACCGTCGCGGTACCGGCGATTTCGCGATTGACCACGGCGATGGTGTCGATGGTCCGCTGCATGACCTGCTCGCCGGCCTGGGCACTGTGGTCGGCCTCGTCCGCGGCGCGGGCGGCGTCGGCGGCGTGGCGCGCCACTTCCTGGGCGGTGGCGGACATTTCGTGCATGGCCGTGGCGACCTGGTCGGTGCGCTGGAACTGATCGTGGGTGCCGTGGGCCATGTCGCCGGCGATGCTGCGCAGCCGGCCACTGGCTGTTTCCAGCTCCTCGGCATTGTCCTTCAGGCGTCCGACGGTATCGGCGAGGAAGTCACGCAGCGTATTGGCGGCCAGCGCCAGGCGTCCCAGTTCATCCTCGCGGCGGCTGTCGACACGGGCGGCGAAACGCCCCTGGCTGAGCTGGGCGACATAATCGATCAGTTGGCGGATCGGCTCGACCAGACTACGGTTGACCAGCCACAGGCTGAACAGCCCGACCAGCACAGCTGAACCCAGCATTACCAGCACGCCCAGCCACACCGTGCGCTCGGCGCTGGCGCTGATGGCGGCGGCACGCCCGAGGGCATCGGCGCGCAACTGCTCCACCAACGCGCTCATCTGGTCGCTGGTGGCACGGTCCACGCCCTTTACCGCCAGGTCGCCCGCCACCGGGTCGCCGCCGGCGGCCAGGAACGCCTGGCGACCTTGCGCGTAGGCCGAGCCCAGCTGCCGGTGGCTGGCCTTGAGCTGCTCCAGGCGCGCCCTGAGCGCTGGCTCGCTGCTGTCGATCAGTTGCCCCAGCAACTGCTGCACCTGCTGTTCGCGGGCCTGGAACTGCTGCCAGTACTTGTCCAGCTCCGCTGGCTGGCGACCACGCAACAGCACGTTCTTCCACTCCTGCACCTGGATCTTGAACTGCAGATTGGCTTCGTCTATCAGTTGCGAGGCACGCAACGGCCCGTCCACCAGCTCGGCATAGCCGCGCACGCTGGACGACAGGAACTGGAAGCACACCAGGGCGATCAGCAGGATCGCCAGCAGGCTGCCGCCGAGCAGGGAGAGAATTTGCACTCTGAGGGATTTACGCAAGATTGCGGATCTCGGAACAAGGAAGAGGGAAAACGGCACACGACGGCACCGCCGACGGAGGCATCCTTGTCCTCTTTCGCTGGCCCGAAAACGCCGCCATCGGGCGATGGCAGCGAGGGCGAGCAACTGCGCAACAGCGAGGCAGATAGTCTCAGGCAATTGCTACAGAATTGTTACAAAACTGCGACAGCCATGGCCGCTCAGGCCGGGTTGAACTGCAGCGCCGCCAGGCGTGCGTAGAGTGGGCTTTGCTCGATCAGTTGTCGATGGCTGCCGACTGCCGCCAGTCGGCCTTTGTCGATCACCGCGATACGGTCGGCATGCTGCACCGTCGCCAGGCGGTGGGCAATGACCAGCGTGGTGCGCCCGGCCATCAACAGCGGCAAGGCCTGCTGGATCAGGTGCTCGCTCTGCGCGTCCAGGGCGCTGGTGGCCTCGTCCAGCAGCAGGATCGGCGCATCCACCAACAGCGCCCGGGCAATCGCCAGGCGCTGGCGCTGGCCGCCGGACAAGCCCACGCCGCCCTCGCCCAGCAGCGTCTGGTAGCCCTGGGGTAACTGGGCGATGAATTCATCGGCATGGGCGCTGCGCGCCGCCGCCTCGACCTCAGCCAGGCTGGCGTCGGGCCGGCCGTAACGGATGTTGGCCTCGACCGTGCCACGGAACAGTGCCGGTTGCTGGGCCACCAGGGCGAACTGGCGGCGCAGCTCGGCAGGCTCCAGCCCGGTGATCGGCTGGCCGTCGAGCAGAATCGCGCCGCCCTGTGGGTCGTAGAAGCGCAGCAGCAGGTCGAACAGGGTCGACTTGCCGGCCCCCGACGGCCCGACCAAGGCCACGGTCTCGCCTGGGCGGATGTGCAGGCTCAGACCATCGATGGCCGCCGCAGTGGGGCGCGACGGGTAGGCGAAGCGCACGTCGCACAACTGGATGTCACCCGTCACGCGCCCCTGCGCCAGCCCCTGCGCTGGCACTGGCGCCAGGATCGCCGTCTGCGCCGCCAGCAGCTCGGCGATACGTTCGGCGGCACCCGCGGCCCGTTGCAGTTCGCCGATCACCTCGCTCAGAGTGCCAAAGGCACTGCCGACGATCAGGCTGTAGAACACGAAGGCGGCCAGCTCGCCACCAGAGATGCGCCCGGCAATCACATCCATGCCGCCGACCCAGAGCATCACCCCCACCGCCCCAAGCACCAGCACGATCACCAGGGTGATCAACCAAGCGCGCTGGACGATGCGCCGGCGCGCCACGCCGAACGCCGCCTCCACGGTCTCGGCGAAGCGCGCCTGGTCATGCCCCTGATGGTTGTAGGCTTGCACCGTCTTGATCTGGCCCAGGGTCTCGGCGACATAGCTGCCCACGTCGGCCACCCGGTCCTGGCTCTGCCGCGACAGGCTGCGCACACGCCGGCCAAACAGCAGGATCGGCGCCAGCACCAGCGGCAGTGCCAGCACCACGATGCTGGTCAGCTTGGGATTGGTGACAAACAGCAGGATCACCCCGCCCAGCACCATCAACGCGTTGCGCAGGAACATCGACAGCGACGAGCCGATCACCGACTGCAGCAAGGTGGTGTCGGCGGTCAGCCGCGACTGGATCTCAGAACTGCGATTGTCCTCGAAGAAGCCCGGATGCAGGCCGATCAGGTGGTCGAACACCGCCCGGCGGATATCGGCCACGCAGCGCTCACCGATCCACGACACCAGGTAGAAACGGGCGAAGGTCCCCACTGCCAGCGCCACCACCAGCAGCAGGAACAGGCCGATGGTCTGGTTGAGCTGGTGCGCCGAGCCGGTCATGAAGCCCTGGTCGACCAGCAGACGGATGCCCTGGCCCATGGAAAGGGTGATGGCGGCGGTGACCACCAGCGCCAGCAAGGCCAGCAGGGCCTGGCGGCGATAGGGACGAACGAAGCGCCAGCCCAGGTACAGGGCGCGGCGCTGGCGGGCAGAGATAGGATCGGGCATGGCGAGGGTGGTTCCATACGGAGACAAGACCAAGACTACCACTCGTCGGCCCTGTGCAACGTCCGGGAATACGACGCCGTCCCATGAACGAAGAGAACGACAGTGACTATGCCCATTCGTTCTAACCTGCGACTAGAGCTTTACCACCGTTTCTGTTGGACTGATCCGGCATGACGCCGAAAACTGTCACAGACCAGTCACGGCGAAGCGCTACCTTGAGCTTGAACCTGAAAGAGGAGACAGGACATGAGCTTGCAGCACAGCACCGACACGCCCAAGACACAGAACCGTCCGCAACCTCAGGTCTGCGGCTCGATCATCGATGCCCAGGGCCGTGAGGTCCCGATCACCGAGCAGATGATCCAGAAGGCCTGCAAGGACCTGGAAGAGAGCCGGGTCAAGAAAACCGGCAAGGCCTGACCCCGAATTGCGTGCAACCCGGCGCTTGCGCCGGGTTTTTATTGGCCGGCCGTCAGGCCAGCACCGCCCCCAGAGCACTGACCAGTTGCGCCAGTTGCGGCGCCTGCCCACCTACACGCACTGCCAGCCCCTCGATCTCACGCCGTACCGGATAGTGCTTGCGCAGCAGGTCAAACGCCGCACGCTGTTCGGCTGGGTCTTCGCTGAGGCTGCGACGGAAATCCGCATCGTCACGGCGGGGGTCATAGACCGCCCGGCACAGGGTGGCCAGCGCCCAGGCCGGGTCCGCGTTCGCGTCAAACTCGATCTGAGCCAGGCCCGGAGCCGGCAGAAGATCGGCCAGGTATACCTGCTCGGGTTCCCCGCGCCAGCGGCAGAAGGCCTGGTAGATCTGTGCCGTGCCCCGCTGCTTGCCATCCAGGCTGTAGCCGGCGATATGCGGCGTGGCCAGGGTGCAAAGATCGGCCAGTTGCAGGTCCACCTGCGGCTCGCCCTCCCACACATCGAGCACCGCGTGCACATCCTCGCGGTCCAGCAGCAATTCGCGCAGGGCCGCGTTGTCCACCACCGGTCCGCGGCTGGCGTTGATCAGCCAGGCGCCGGCACGCAGCCGCGCCAGGCGCGAATGGTCGAGCAGGTGCCAGGTCGGGTGCTCGCCGCCGCGCTGCAGCGGCGTGTGCAGGCTGATCACGTCGCACTGATCAAGAATCATCTCAAGGTCGACAAAGTCGCCGCCCTCGCCGGCCTGGCGCACCGGGTCGCACACCAGCACCTTCCAGCCCAGGCCGTGCAGCACCCGAACCAGACGGCCACCGACCTCGCCGGCGCCGACCACGCCATAGACGCGCTTGCTTAGGTCTGCCCCTTCAAGCTCGGCCAAGGTCAGCAAACTGCCCAACACGTAGTCCACCACGCCCCGGGCGTTGCAGCCCGGCGCGCTGCTCCAGTGGATACCGGCCTGGGCGAAATATTCGAGGTCAAGGTGGTCTGTGCCGATGGTGCAGGTGCCGACAAAACGCACCCGGCTGCCTTCGAGCAGTTGCCGGTCGACGCGGGTCACCGAGCGTACCAGCAGCACATCGGCATCCTTGACGCAGGCGGCGTCGATGGCCCGGCCGGGGTAACGGCGGATCTCGCCGAAACCGGCGAAGAAGGCATCGAGCAGCGGGATATTCTCGTCGGCAACTATCAGCATGGCGCTCTCCTGTCAGGGGGAGCGCAGTGTAGCGCGATCACAGGCGGCTCAGTCGGCCTTCTTGCGGATCCAGTACAGGTAGGTGCCGGACTCTTCCTGCTGGCCGAGCAGCTCGTGGCCGAGGAAGATGCAGAACTTGGGAATGTCGCGGCGGGTCGACGGGTCGGTGGCGATCACCTTGAGCACGCCGCCGCCGGCCAGTTCGCGCACGTGCTTGTGCAACATCATCACCGGCTCCGGGCAGTTCAGGCCGGTGGCGTCGAGGATCGCATCATGGGTGAAATCGGTCATGTAGGGCTCCGCAAAATGATCGTCATTGTGGCGCATGAAGCGGGGCTGTCACAGCCCCCGCGCTGGCCTCAGCGCGGTTTCAGGTCCAGCCGGCGCAGGTGGCAGGTCACTTCCTCGCGGTCGTGATACAGCTGCTTGCAGGCGATCGATACCTTCACCTTGCGCGCCTTGAACCCGGCCTCGATGCGCTCGAGCAGCTTGCGCACCTCAGCGTGGCGCTGCTTCATCGGCAGCTTCAGGTTGACCACTGCCTCGCGGCACAGCCCTTCGCCCAGCCAGGTCTCGATCAGCGAAGCGGTGCGCGCCGGCTTCTCGACGATATCGCAGACCATCCAGTCGACGGTCTGGCGGGGCTTCCAGGTGAAGCCGTCGGCCATCAGGTGGGTGACCAGGCCGGTGTCCATCAGGCTTTCGGCCATCGGCCCGTTGTCGATGGCGGTCACCAGCATGCCGCGCTTGACCAGCTGGTAGGTCCAGCCGCCGGGCGCGGCGCCCAGGTCGACGCCGGTCATGTCGTCGTTCAGGCGCTGGTCCCACTGCTCGCGGGGAATGAACTGGTGCCACGCCTCCTCGAGCTTGAGGGTCGAGCGGCTGGGGGCCTCGCGGGGGAATTTCAGGCGCGGGATGCCCATCGGCCACAGCGCCGAGTTGTCGGCCTCGGCAAGCCCCAGGAACACCCGCCGGCCGCTGATGAAGGTCAGCAGCAGGCGTGGCCGCCGGGCGTCGTCCACCAGCCGCCCGGCCTTTTCCAGGGCCTTGCGCAGCGGCACCTCGAACTTGCGGCAGAAGGTCGACAGCTCCTTGCCATCGTTACTGTCGAGCACTTCCAGCCACAGGCTGCCGCACACCGGCAGCGCGGCCAGGTGCTCGAGCAGCACGCTGATGCGGTCGGTCTCCGGCAGCTCGACGTAGGTGCCGCGGGCCCACTGGCGCGGGAAGATCAGCTGCGAGAAGCGCAGTGTCTGCATCATGCGTTCGGCACCGTCCGGCTCGCTGCAGACGAACTCGGCGCAGGCGCTCTGCGGCTTGCCCTTGGCATAGCCGGACACACCCAGGTGGGCGGCGTGTTCGCTGATTTCGGCGCAGACCTCGCCCTCGAAGCCGGGCCGGCAATGCATGAACAGGGTATTCATTTCTCACTCCACATCACTGGCGCAGACGGCGCCAGGGCGGCGAATGATAAAGGAAGATCGGAACCGACGACACGCCCCATCGGTCCAGAAAAGGGTCAGGCCAGACAAACCGGTCTAACCTGACTGTTCAGCCAGGTCCGTGCCGTGCGGACCGGTCCAGAGCGGTGACACCGGCGAGCGACACGCAATCGCCGGACACCGGAGCACAAGGAGTTGTAAATGCCCTCGCTCGATAGCCTGAAAACCCTCAAGACTCTCCAGGTGGCCGACCATGTCTACCACTATTTCAGCCTGCCCGACGCCGCGCGCCAGCTCGGCGACCTGCAGCGCCTGCCCATGTCACTGAAGGTGCTGCTGGAAAACCTGCTGCGCTGGGAAGACGGCAAGACCGTCACCGGCGACGATCTGCGCGCCCTGGCCCAGTGGCTGCAGGAGCGTCGCTCCGACCGCGAGATCCAGTACCGCCCGGCGCGGGTGCTGATGCAGGACTTCACCGGCGTGCCGGCGGTGGTCGACCTGGCCGCCATGCGCGCGGCGATGGCCAAGGCCGGTGGCGACCCACAGCGAATCAATCCGTTGTCGCCGGTGGACCTGGTGATCGACCACTCGGTGATGGTCGACCGTTACGCCAGCCCCAATGCCTTCGCTCAGAACGTCGACATCGAGATGCAACGCAACGGCGAGCGCTACGCCTTCCTGCGCTGGGGCCAGAGCGCCTTCGACAATTTCCGCGTGGTACCGCCGGGCACCGGCATCTGCCACCAGGTCAACCTCGAGTACCTGGGGCGCACCGTGTGGACCCGTGAGGCGGACGGCCGCACCTACGCCTTCCCCGACACCCTGGTCGGCACCGACTCGCACACCACCATGATCAACGGCCTGGGCGTGCTCGGCTGGGGCGTCGGTGGTATCGAGGCCGAGGCGGCGATGCTCGGCCAGCCGGTGTCGATGCTGATCCCCGAGGTCATCGGCTTCAAGCTCACCGGCAAGCTGCGCGAGGGCATAACCGCCACCGACCTGGTGCTGACGGTGACACAGATGCTGCGCAAGAAGGGCGTGGTGGGCAAGTTCGTCGAGTTCTACGGCGACGGCCTGGCCGACCTGCCGCTGGCCGACCGCGCCACCATTGCCAACATGGCCCCTGAGTACGGCGCCACCTGCGGTTTCTTCCCGGTGGACCAGGTGACCCTGGACTACCTGCGCCTGTCCGGGCGCCCCGAAGAGGCCGTGCAACTGGTCGAGGCCTACAGCAAGGCCCAGGGATTGTGGCGCCTGCCAGGCCAGGAGCCGCTGTTCAGCGACACCCTGGCACTGGACATGAACGACGTCGAAGCCAGCCTCGCCGGGCCCAAGCGGCCGCAGGACCGGGTTGCTCTGGGCCAGGTCGCCCAGGCCTTCGACCACTTCATCGAACTGCAGCCCAAACCCCTGGCCAAGGAGGTCGGCCGCCTGGAAAGCGAAGGCGGTGGTGGGGTGGCGG
>NZ_NIBE01000092.1:0-327 GCF_002205115.1 Pseudomonas sp. DrBHI1 | reverse complement strand
CGTTTTATATTGCGTGTGCCGAGTGGCAATGGCCCAAGCGATGCGTGCCAGTTTGTTGGCCAACGCGCAGGCCACCACATTGGAGTGACGTCGCGCGAGCAATGAACGCACCCAATCGGCCAATGGGCCTTTCTGATACTTCAGGCGAAGCATGTAGACCCGTGCGCACAGCACCAGCAAATGCCGAAGGTTCTTGTCGCCACGCTTGCTGATCCCCAGCAAAGCTGGCCTACCACCAGTGCTGTACTGGCGGGGCACCAGACCTACAGAGGCCGCAAAGTCCCGGCTACTGCCGTACTGCCGAGCATCTCCCATTTCTACAGCCAG
>NZ_NIBE01000091.1:142590-148753 GCF_002205115.1 Pseudomonas sp. DrBHI1 | reverse complement strand
GCCCGTTCCCGGGAGCACCCGTTTTTTCAACTCAGTTGAGCCATTTCCCGAACCTCGCGTGACAGAGAAGACAGAACCCCTTGTCACAGGACCTCCGTCACATGCCCCTGCGCCTGCGCCCCCTCGCCTACGCCCTGCTCCTCGCCACCCCGCTCGCCCTGGCCGGCGAGCACCGCGACTACCACATCGCCCCCGGCACACTGGAACAGGCCCTGAACCAGTTCGGTCGCGAAAGCGGCGCGCTGATCTCGTTCAGCCCGGGCCTGACCCAGGGCCTGAGCAGCCCCGGCCTGGAGGGCCAATACGAGGTCGGCCAGGGGCTCGATGCCCTGCTGCGCGGCAGCGGCCTGCAGGCGCGCCAGGAGACCGACAACGCCTACAGCCTGCAACCGCTGCCGGCCACGGTCGGCAACGCCGCGGTCGAGCTGGGCGCATCCACCGTGGTCGGCGACTGGCTGGCCGAGGCCCGCCAGGACAACGTCTTCGAACACCCCGGCGCCCGCGACGTGGTGCGCCGCGAGGCATTCGAACGCAGCGGCGCCAGCAGCGCCCGCGAAGTGCTCAACCGCATCCCCGGCGTCAACGCCCCGGAAAACAACGGCACCGGCAGCCACGACCTGGCACTGAACTTCGGCATCCGTGGCTTGAACCCGCGCCTGGCCTCGCGCTCCACCGTGCTGATGGACGGCATCCCGGTGCCCTTCGCCCCCTACGGCCAGCCGCAGCTGTCGCTGGCGCCGATCAGCCTGGGCAACATGGATGCCGTGGACGTGGTGCGCGGCGGCGGCGCGGTGCGCTACGGGCCGCAGAACGTCGGCGGCATCGTCAACTTCGTCACCCGTGCCATCCCCGAAGAAGCCACCTTCAAGGCGGCGATGCAGAACCAGATCAGCCCCTCGTCCAGCCAGGATGGCCTGAAGAACAGCGCCAACCTGTTGATCGGCGGCACCAATGCCAACGGCCTGGGCGGCGCCCTGCTCTACTCCGGCACCCGCGGCAGCGACTGGCGCGAACACAGCGACACGCAGATCGACGACCTGATGCTCAAGGGCAAGCTGCAACTGGACGAAGCCAACAGCCTGCATGCCATGGCCCAGTACTACGAGGGTGAAGCCGAAATGCCCGGCGGCCTGAGCACTGCCGACTTCGACGCCGACCCGTACCAGTCGACCCGCCTGAAGGACAGGTTCTGGGGCCGCCGCACCCTGTTCAACCTGGGCTACGACTACAAGCAGGACGACCGTCAGTTCAGCGTCAACAGCTTCTTCACCAAAACCCTGCGCAGCGGCTACCTCGACCAGGGCAGCTTCGTCTCGCTGTCGCCGCGCGAGTACTGGGTGCGTGGCATCGAGACCCGCTTCTCGCAGGGCGTGGCCCTGGGCGACAGCTGGCACGAACTGGGCATCGGCTACCGCTACGTCAACGAGGCGGGCCACGAACTGCGCTACCGCGAGCCGGTCAACGGCGCCCTGCCGACCACCGCCAGCCGCAACGACCGCGACACCCGCGGCAGCACTGAGGCCCATGCCATCTACCTGGACGACCGCATCGACATCGGCCGCTGGACCATCACCCCGGGCATCCGCTACGAGATGATCGACTCCGAGCAGAGCAACAAGCTCAACGGCCAGCAGTACCAAGGCAGCTACAACACCGCCCTGCCGGCCCTGAACGTGATGTACCACCTCACCGACAACTGGAACCTCTACGTCAACACCGAAGGCTCGTTCGGCAGCGTGCAGTACAGCCAGATGCCCAACCGGGTCAGCAGCGGCGAGGTGAAACCGGAGAAGGCGCGCACCTGGGAAGTCGGCACCCGCTACGACAATGGCGACCTGCAGGCCGAGATCGGCGCCTTCCTGATCAACTTCGACAACCAGTACGAAAGCAACCAGACCAACGACTCGGTAATCGCCCGCGGCGAGACCCGCCACCAGGGTATCGAGACCAGCGTGCGCTACGCCCTCGACGGCTTGAGCCCGGTCTTGGCCGGTTTCGACGTGCACGCCGGCTACGCCTTCGTCGATGCCACCATCCGCGAAGACGGCCCGAACAAGGGCAACCAGGTACCGTTCTCGTCCCGTCACAAGGGCACGCTGGGGATCGGCTACACCAAAGGCCCATGGCAGTTGAACCTGGACAGCAGCTTCCAGAGCAGCCAGTACGCCGACAACGCCAACACTGGCAGCGAAAGCGCCGACGGCAGCACCGGGCGCATCCCCGGCTACATGCTGGTCAGCACCCGCGCCGGCTATGACTTCGGCCCGCAGCTTTCGAACCTGAAGGTGGCGGTGGGGGTGAAGAACCTGCTCAACCGCGAGTACTACACCCGCTCGTTCGACGACAACAACAAGGGCAAGTACGTGGGTGAGCCGCGAACGTTGTATGTGCAGACGTCGGTAGCGTTCTGACAGCGCGGGCCAGAGGGGTAGACGCCTTCCCTGTAGGAGATCGCCCAGCCTTTAGGGCTACGCTGTCGCGCAGGGAGCAGAGTTCCAGCGTGGGAGCGGCCTTGTGTCGCGAAAGGGCCGCAAAGCGGCCCCGGCGATTGTTGCATGAACACGGAAATCGGGGGCTGCTACGCAGCCCTTTCGCGACGCAAGGCCGCTCCCACGGGGCTCGGCGATCTCCTACAGAGGATGTGGAGTGGCCTGAAGAGCGTGTATCCGGCAAATAGCGCAAATCAGCCCAGCGCCTTCTCGATCGCCTGCACCACGGTCGGATCATCCGGCGCGGTACGCGGGGCGAAACGCGCCAATACACGGCCATCCTTGCCAACCAGGAACTTCTCGAAGTTCCAGGTGATATCGCCGGGGAACTCGGCCCCTTCACCCGCCAGCAGGCGGTACAGCGAATGACGCTGCGGCCCGTTGACCTCGAGCTTGGCGCCCAGCGGGAAGCTCACCCCATAGTTGAGGCTGCAAAACGCCTGGATCTCCTCCTCGCTGCCAGGTTCCTGGCCGGCGAACTGGTTGCACGGCAGACCCAGCACATTGAAGCCCTTGTCCCTGTAGTCCTGATAAAGGTTCTCCAGGGCCTTGTACTGCGGGGTCAACCCGCACTTGGAGGCGACATTGACCACCAGCACCACTTGGCCCTTGAACGGGGCCAGCGGCAGGTCCTCGCCGTTCAACGCCTTCAACGTCAGGTCGTGAAATGCACTCATGATGAAATCCCCTCTCAGGTTCCCGATTGCCGCTGGGGCGAATCCCGCCCACTAAAAAGGCGCGCGGCCAAACCGTCCACCCTCCTGAGGAGGGCAAGTCCGGCTTGCCCGAGCGCCTGGCGACTCTCTGAGCTTAGCGCAGAAAATCAGTGGTGATGGCCACCTTCACCGTGGATGTGGCGGTGAGCGATTTCTTCTTCGCTGGCCTCACGCACGTCGACAACCTTGACCTTGAAGTTCAGGCGCTGGCCAGCCAGCGGGTGGTTGCCGTCAACGGTGACGTCGTCGCCGTCGATGTCGCGGATGGTGACGATCTGCATCTGACCGTCCGGCGCCGAGGCGTGGAACTGCATGCCGACTTCCAGCTGGTCGACGCCTTCGAACATGCTGCGGTTCAGGGTGCTGACCAGTTCGGCCGAGTACTCGCCATAGGCGTCTTCCGGTTCGATGGCAACGGTCAGCTCGTCACCGGCCTGCTTGCCTTCCAGGGCTTTTTCCAGGCCCGGGATGATGTTGGCGGCACCGTGCAGGTAGACCAGCGGCGCACCACCGGCGGAGCTGTCGATGACCTCACCTGCGTCGTTGGTGAGGGTATAGTCGATGGAGACAGCCTTGTTGGCGGCGATCAGCATGGGGCAAGACCTTTTGCAAAAGAATGTAGAACGGACAAGTGTAACCAACGCATCGACCGATTGCGAACGCGACTCGGACCAAGGGCCGCCCATCAGTCGGATCACCGGCTTCCACCTCGACGAGGAGGACCACTGGGTGGTCGAGCTGTCCTGCGGCCACACCCAGCACCTGCGCCACCAGCCGCCGTGGCAGGCCCGGCCCTGGGTGCTCGATGCCGACGAGCGCGCCCGGCGCATCGGCCAGGTATTCGCCTGCGGCTGGTGCGCGCAGGGGGCGGTTAGCGATACCCTTGGCCGCTGAATTCCTTGCACCGCTTATTTCGAGAAGCACGCATGCAGACATTTTTCATTGCGCCGACCGACTTCGGCGTCGGCCTGACCTCCATCAGCCTGGGACTGGTGCGCACCCTGGAGCGCGCGGGGCTAAAGGTCGGCTTCTTCAAGCCGATCGCCCAGCCGCACCCCGGCGACACCGGGCCGGAGCGTTCCAGCGAACTGGTAGCCCGTACCCACGGCATCAAGCCGCCCACGCCCCTGAGCCTGGGGCATGTCGAGCGCATGCTCGGTGACGGCCAGCTCGACGAGCTGCTCGAGGAGATCATCCGCCTCTACCAGCAAGCCTGCGTCGGCAAGGACGTGGTGGTGGTCGAGGGCATGGTGCCGACCCGCCACGCCAGCTATGCCGCCCGGGTCAACCTGCACCTGGCCAAGAGCCTGGACGCCGAGGTGATCCTGGTGTCGGCACCGGAGAACGAGGTATTGAGCGAGCTGTCCGGTCGCGTCGAACTGCAGGCCCAGCTGTTTGGCGGCCCGCGGGACCCGAAGGTGCTCGGTGTGATCCTCAACAAGGTGCGCACCGACGAAAGCATGGCCGACTTCGCCACGCGCCTGCGCGAGCATTCGCCGCTGCTGCGCGGCAACGACTTCCGCCTGCTCGGCTGCATCCCGTACCAGGCCGAGCTCAACGCCCCGCGAACCCGCGACGTGGCCGAGCTGCTCGGCGCCCAGGTACTCAACGCCGGCGACTACGACCAGCGGCGCATGAGCAAGATCATCATCTGCGCCCGCACCGTGGCCAACACCGTGCCACTGCTGACCTCCGGCACCCTGGTAGTGACCCCGGGCGACCGTGACGACATCATCCTCGCCGTGTGCATGGCCGCGATCAACGGCGTGCCCCTGGCCGGCCTGCTGCTGACCAGCGACAGCAAGCCCGACCCACGCATCCTCGAGCTGTGCCGCGGTGCCCTGCAGGCCGGCCTGCCGATCCTGTCGGTGAGCACCGGCTCCTACGACACCGCCAACCAGCTCAACTCGCTGAACCGCGAGATCCCGGTGGACGACCGCGAGCGCGCCGAGTTCATCACCGACTTCGTCGCCAGCCAGCTGGACGCGGCCTGGCTGCACCAGCGTTGCGGCACGCCACGGGAACTGCGCCTGTCACCGGCAGTGTTCCGCTACCAGTTGATCCAGCGCGCCCAGCAGGCCAACAAGCGCATCGTCCTGCCCGAGGGCGCCGAGCCCCTGCTGGTGCAGGCCGCCGCCCTGTGCCAGGCCCGTGGCATTGCCCGCTGCGTGCTGCTGGCCAAGCCCGAGGACGTGCAGGCCGTGGCCCGCGCCCAGGGCATCAGCCTGCCGCCGGACCTGGAGGTGCTCGACCCCGAGCTGATCCGTGGCCGCTATGTCGAACCGATGGTCGAGCTGCGCAAGAGCAAGAACCTCAACGCGCCGATGGCCGAGCAGCAGTTGGAAGACCCGGTGGTGATCGGCACCATGATGCTGGCCCTCGGCGAAGTGGACGGCCTGGTCTCCGGCCTGGTGCACTCCACGGCCAACACCATCCGCCCGGCCTTGCAGCTGATCAAGACGGCGCCGGGCAGCAGCCTGGTGTCGTCGGTGTTCTTCATGCTGTTCCCCGACCAGGTGCTGGTGTATGGCGACTGCGTGATGAACCCGCATCCCAGCGCCGCCGAGTTGGCCGAAATCGCCCGGCAGAGCGCCGAGTCCGCCGAATCGTTCGGCATCGCGCCACGGGTGGCGATGCTCAGCTATTCCAGCGATTCGGCGGCCAGCGACGAGGAGGTGGAAAAGGTACGCGAAGCCACGCGCCTGGCGCAGCAGGCCGAGCACGACCTGCTGATCGACGGGCCGTTGCAGTATGACGCCGCCGCCAACCCCGAGATCGCCCGGCAACTGGCGCCGTCGAGCCCGGTGGCCGGACGCGCCACGGTGTTCGTGTTCCCCGACCTGAACACCGGCAACACCACGCACAAGGCGGTGCAGCGCAGCGCCGACTGCGTCAGCCTCGGGCCGATGCTGCAAGGTCTGCGCAAGCCGGTCAACGACCTGCCCCGTGGGGCGCAGG
>NZ_NIBE01000091.1:131365-142551 GCF_002205115.1 Pseudomonas sp. DrBHI1 | reverse complement strand
GCGGTGCGCCGATGCGACTTGCCCCGCGATCGGTTGCAGCCAGGCGACTTATGGATACTGCTGCACAGTCCCCTGCTGGTCATACTGCTGACCCGGGATCGGCTTCAGGTTGACCTCGACGCGGCGGTTCTGCGCACGGCCATTGGCATCGGCGTTGCTGGCGATCGGCTGGTCCGGCCCCATGCCACGCACGCTGACCCGCGAGGAATCCACGCCCTGGGAGGTCAGGTAGGTGCTGACCGCCTGGGCACGACGCTGGGACAGGTCCATGTTGTGCTGGCGGCTGCCGGTGCTGTCGGTGAAGCCCACCACCTCGATGGTGTTCTGGTTGAACTGCTTGAACGAGTTGGCCAGGTTGTTCAGCGGCGAGTAGAAGCTTGGGGAAATGTTCGCCGAATCGGTGGCGAAGGTGATATTGCCCGGCATGATCAGCTTGATCTGGTCGCCCTGGCGCTGCACCTCGACGCCGGTGTTGGCCATCTTGGCGCGCAGCTCGGCTTCCTGCTTGTCGGCGTAGTAGCCGTAGCCGGCGGCGGCGGCGCCCACCGCGGCGGCGCCGATCAGCGCGCCTTTGCCACGGTTGTTGTGATCGATGGCGGCACCGGCAATGGCACCGGCCAGCGCGCCCAGGCCACCGTACTTGGCGGTCTTGCTCATCCCTGTGGAGCCCTGCGCCTGGCCCTGGTTGTCATACGGGTTGGGGCTGGCACAACCGGACATCAGGGCGGCGGCGGTAGCGACGATAATCAGACGACGCATGGTGAACATGGACAAGCTCCTACTGAAATTCAAAAGTGCAGCGGATCACCTACGGATCTATGCCAGCCTTGGATTGCAGCGCGGCGGAAAAATTCCATGAAACCTCAGGCGCGCACGAACGGATTCTCGCGCATCTCGTCGCCGAGGCGGGTGTCCGGGCCATGGCCGGTCACCACGATGGCCTCCTCATCCAGGCGGTACAGCCGTTCCTTGATGGATCGAACGATAGCCCGCTGATCGCCACCCCACAAATCGGTGCGCCCTACGCCACGACGGAACAGCGTATCGCCAGCGATCAGCAGCTTGTGCTCGGCGAACCAGAAACTCATCGAACCCGGCGTATGCCCTGGGGTGTGCAAGGCCACGCCGCAACCGCAGGCCAGCTCCTCGTCGTCGCTCAGCCAGCGGTCCGGCGACGGCACCGGCGTGTAGGGCATGCCGAACATCTGGCACTGCATCTCCAGGTTTTCCCACAGCGGCTGGTCGGCCTTGTGCAAGTGCAGCGTGGCACCGGTCAGTTCCTTGAGCTTGCCCGAGGCGAGGAAATGGTCGAAGTGGGCATGGGTGTGGATGATGCTCACCAGGGTCAGGCCATGATGCTGCAGGCGGGCGAGGATCTTCTGCTCGTCCCCGCCCGGGTCGACGACGATGGCCTTTTTGCTGAGCGGGTCGCCGATCAGGGTGCAGTTGCACTGCAGCGGGCCGACGGGGAAGGTTTCGCGGATGAGGGTTGAAGGTAGAGCGTTCATTGTTGGCCTGGAGAAATCACGGATGTCCGACAAGACTATCGCCAGGCCTGCGGTATGCCAACTCGTGATCAAAGCCTCTGAAAGAGCTGACGAACGCGGCAGATCTCAAGGCAGGTACAACCGGAACAACCCGCCCCCCAGTGTCCCGCCATTGGCAATCTCGATCCGCCCGCGTACCCCGTTGCGCTCGTGCAGCGCGGCAATTCGCGCGGCGAAGTACAGCCCCAGCCCGGTGCTGCCGCTCTGCGAGTCGATACCCTGCACATAGTCGTGCTGGCGTTCGAGCATGCGCTGTGGATAACCAGCGCCGTCGTCGTTGACGCTGATCACCAGTTGCTCGCCCTCTTCCTCGATGCTGATCAGCAGGGCATGGCCGGCATAGCGGATGGCGTTGGTGAGCACATTGGCCACCACCGAGGCGACCAGTTCGCGGTCGAAGAAGCCCAGCGGGCTCTCGGTCTCGATGCGCCAGGTGGCAAGGATGTCGCGGTGTTTGATCACCTCTTCCTGGGCCGCCAGCTGGGCCTCGAGGAAGTCGTCCAGCTCGTGGTAGTCCGGGCAGATGGGCAGCTGGTTGACGCCCAGCTTGTACAGCCCCAGCAACTGCACGAGCATACCGTTCAGGTGGCTGAGCTCATGCTCCACCACACCCTGCTCGGTGCCGCCGCGCAGCGCTTCGGGCAGGCGCGCCAGCCATTGGCTGTGGGCATGGGTGAGCGCCGAGAGGGAGTTTTTCAGGTCGTGCACGGTGGAGGCGATCACCGTGGAGAAGTCCAGCCCCTGGTTGTCCTGGTTCATGCGCCGAAGACCCGGATGTGCAGTTTGCGGTAGCGGTCATAGCGACTGTCGCTGGCGGGAATGCCGGCCACGCTGGTGAGACAGTCGCGGCACTCCTGCATCAGTGCCGGCGGTGGCGTCTCGCCGCCGATACGCAGCAGGGCCTGGGCGGTGTTCAGGGCGATGCTGATGTTCTTCGGCTGCAGCGACAACGCCTTGCGGAACATGCCCAGCGCTTCGTTGAGCTGACCGCCCTGGTAGCTGCGCACACCCTGGCGGTTGAGGTCCACGGCTTCGGTCACCGCCCCCAGCACCAGCGGATCGTCGGTGAGCTTGGCGACGCTCTGCATGACCTTGGGGTCGTCGCCGTAGGTTTCCACACACCCCTTGAGGATCGAGGTACCCGCCGCGTCCTGGCCAAGTTGCTGCAGCTGCCTGGCCACCGTCAGCGCCGCCTCCACGGAGAAGAACTGGTCCATCTTCTCCAGACGCTGCATGGCCTGCTCAGTGAGCTTGGCGGCGGTTTCTGGATCGCCAGCCTGCTGCAGGCTGGCGGCCTTCATTAACCGCGCACGCACCTGCAGGCCCTGGTCCTCGACATTCTCCTTGGCCACCTCGCTGAGCACGGTGTTGATCTCGACCCGGGTACGGGCGTCGAGACCGTTGCCACTGTTCTTGTTCATCAACGCCTGGACCAGCCCCAGGTTGCTCTCGGCGTCCTTGTAGCGCGAACTCTGCCCTTGGTTCACCGCATGGCGATAAGCCTTGGAGGCGCTTTCGAAGTCGGCGTTGTCCAGTGCCAACTTGCCCAGCGCGGCCTGGCGGCGCACGGCGAGCGGCGACAGGCGCACCGCCTCCTCGAGCATGTGCTGGGCACGCCGGGTCTCACCCTGGGCCACCAGCACCTCGGCCATGCCATCGTACAGGTTGGGCATGATCGGGAAGGCCTTGAGGGCCTGCTCGTAGACACCCTGGGCCTGGGCGTTCTGCCCGCGCTTGTGCAGCAGGCTGCCGAGCGCCGCGTAAACCCAGGGCTGCGGACGACTGGCAAGGATGTTCTTGAGAAACTTCTCCAGCTCCTCGAAGCGATTGAGATCGCGCAGTGCGTCAGCGCGGTAGCGCAGGCACAGCGGGGCGAAGCGCGGGTCTTTCTTGCACAACTCGGCACAGGCGGCGAGCACTTCGGCCGGACGGCTGCGGTCGAGGGCCTGGAGAATCGGCTTGAGCAGCGTCTTGCGCTGGGTCAGCTTCTCCAGGCGCTGGGCCAGGCCGACCCGGTTGAAGGGCTTGGTCAGGTAAGCGTCGGGCTCGTGCTCGATGGCACTGAGCACGATGGACTGGCTGCTTTCGGCGGTGACCATGATGAACACGCATTCATGGCTGATCAGCTTGTCAAGGATCAGGTCCTCGAGCACTTGCTGGCCGTTCTTCTTACCGTCACCCAGGTGGAAATCCTGGAGGATGAAGTCGTAACGCTTCTGCCCGCACATGCGCAGCGCCTGTTCGCCACTGTCGGCGGTGTCGACGTCCCGCACGCCCAGCTCGCGAAGCATCGAACGGGTCGAGGTTCGGAAGTCGGTGAAGTCGTCGACGATCAGAAAGCTTTTTTGCCCATACTGCAGCATCAACACGACCTGTATTGAAAAAGTGGGGAAGTGGCGCGTGGCGATGCATACCGCCGAGGTCTGTATCGGCAGCGGTTCGGGAAAGATGAGCCCGGAAAGGTAACGCCGAATGATGGCCTAAAGCCGCTATCTTAACGGCCGACCTCGCCTTAAGCCACTAGACCAGCAAGCCAAGGGTCTTGGCCCTGGCCACCGCCTGGGTGCGGCGCTCGACACCGAGCTTGCTGTTGATATGGCTGGCGTGGGTCTTGACCGTGTGCAGGGAGATGAACAGGCGCTCGCTGATCTGCTGGTTTGAACAGCCTTGGGCGATCAGTTCCAGCACGGCGAACTCACGGCTGCTCAGAGCCTCGGTGGCCCCCCCGCCGGTAGCCAGCGCCTGCGGCAGATGGGCCAGCAGATCGCTCTGCGCCGGGCAGGCCGCACGCCCCGTCAACTGCTCGCGCAGCCAGTGTGGCTGCTCTTCGATCAAGCGTTGGAAGGCCTGCAGGGCACCGCCCTGGGCCGCTTCCAGGGCAGATGCGAGCAACTTGGCCGCTTCGGCGTCACGCCCCTCGGCCAGCAGCAGGGCGATCAATTGGCACTGAGCGCTGACCACCAGCGTCATGCCACCGCTGGCCTGGCCCCGCTCGACCAGCGTGCGCAACCGCGCTTCGGCGTCACCGGGGCGGGCCAGCACCCGTTCCAGCAAGGCCTGCTGCAATTCGATGTGCAGTGGCAACAACGGGTGGAACTCCGGTGCGGCCGCAGGTTGCTCGCCACCATAGGTCTGCCCCAAGCGCAGCAGCCAGGACTCGGCCAGGTCCGTTCGGCCCTGGGCCAACCAAAGCTCGCACTTCACCAGGGTAATCATGGCTAGGTAGAAGATCGGCGGCACATCCCAGATATGCATCAGCCGCTCCGCCTCGGCCAGTTCCGAGAACGCTTCGGCAAAACGCCCTTCGCGACCGTCCAACGAGGCGATCACGCAATGCCCGATCAGGACGCTGATGTCGCGGCAGCTGCGCGCCTCGCTGAGCCCGGCGCGCAAGCGCGCACGGCCCTGGGCGCAATGCAGGCGGGCCGCCAGCAAGTAGCCCTCGTACAAGGTCAGGCGTGCGCGCACGGCATACAGGCGCTGCCCCGAAAGGCCCTGCAACCGCTGCAATCCTTGGCGCACTTCGTCCAGGGCTCGCAGCACCTCACCCCGGGCGTGCAGTACTCGCGCCCGATCGTAATGGGCCAGGGCCTCAAACAGCGGGTTGCCGACCCGTTGCGCCAATTCGAGTGCTTCGCGGTTCCAGCCCCGCGCTCGCCAGAAATCGCCATCGGCGATGGCCAGGTTCGACAGGGTCGACAGACACACCAGCCGCTGACCGTAGCGCTTGTTCGGCAAGCTCTGCAGCGCCTCGCCACAGTAGGCGAGTGTCCGCTCGCGATCGCCGCGGCCACGGGCGATGACCCCGCTAAGGGCCAGCCACTGGGCGAGCATCGACTTCTGTGCCGTGGCCGACGGTGCGGGCAGGAAGCGGCTCAGGTAGGCCGCCAGCTCCTCGGCGGCGTCCAGTTGGCAGGCCAAACCCAGGGCCCAGCTATACAGGACGATCAGCCTGGGCGTGCTGATCAACAAGCTGTCGGGCAGGTCCATCTTCCAGCGCAGCAGCATGCCGACATTCTGCTCCGCCAGCAGTTGCTCCTCGGACAGGCTCTGTACCAGGCCCGCCGCCACGTCCAGGTGGCCCGCGCGCAGGGCCTGCTCCACCGCTTCGTCCAGCAGGCCCTGCCCTTCGAACCAACGGCAGGCACGCAGGTGCAGCCCCGCCAGTGGCTCACAGGCCTGCCGGCTACGCAGCAGGTCGGAGAACAGGTGGTGATAGCGGAACCACAACCCATGCTCGTCGAGCGGCACCAGGAACACCTGGTGGGCCTGCAGATAGCTCAGGATCTCGCCGCTGTCATGGCGCTCGCGCAGGGCGTCACATAATTCGGCGCAGAAACGCTCCTGGCAGGCAGTCTCGTAGAGAAACGCCTGCACGGGGGCCGGCAGGATGTCGATGACTTCCTCCAGCAGGTAGTCGCGGATAAGCCCTTCGCCGCCATGCAGCGCCTGGGGCAAGGCGTGGTCCTCGCCGGACTCGCTGGCCGCCAGTTGCCAGAAACGCAGCCCTGCCACCCAACCGTCGCTGCGCTGGATCAGGTTGTCCAGGGCTTGGCCGCGCAAACCGGTGGGTTGGCGGCCGATCACGGCCAGCGCTTCATCGGGGGTCAGGCGCAGGTCCTGCTCGTTGAGTTCGACCAGTTGGCGCGATAGGCGCAGGCGCGCCAGGTGCCAGTCGGGCCGTTGACGACTGGTGACCAGCAGGGCCAACCCGGCCGGCAGATGGTTGAGGAAGAACTGCAGGCAACGATCAAGCACCGGCCCCTGGGCCAGGTGATAGTCATCCAGTACCAGCAGCAAGGGCGTGTCCGGTTGCAGGTAGAGCGAGAGTTCATCAAGCAGGCCGTCGAGCCACTCTTCGAAGGCGAAGGGTTGATGCCGTTGGCGCATCTTCAAAAGCCCCAGGGCCTGGCCGCCAAGTGCCGGGCAGAACTGCTGCAAGCCTTCGAGCAAGCGTTCGAGAAAACGCCCCGGATCAGCATCGCGCTGGCTCAAGCCAAGCCAGAGGCTGCGCCAGTGGCTGGGCAGCCCCTGGCAGAACTCAATGGCCAACGAACTCTTGCCAAACCCCGCCGGTGCGTTCACCAGTAACAGACGCCCCCCCAGGCCACTTTGCAGGCGCTGGCACAGGCGTGCTCTGGGGACGTGCGCTTCCGGCAGCGGCGGCCGGAAGAAACGCCCATCCAGCAGGCCCAAGGCCTGGCTGGCGACTCCGTGGGTACGGGACAGGTCTGTCATGGCCGGCTCGTTCTGATTGGAATAGGGCGGCGTAAGGGCTTGTTGCGAGACTAGCGGCAAACGCTGCGCATTTGAAGATGATGCAGGCGCTTTGCCCTAAAAAGACTACGACAAAAAGAAACAGCAGCGACAGGCCGCTCGACTTCACGCCCGCACAAACAGAAACGCCCCGGCTAGCCGGGGCGTTCTGGGAGATCAAACGGAGTTGCGACGACTGTCAGCTCAACGCACACCCGCCTGACGCAGGGCTGCCGGTTGGAAATCGGCCTTGCTGGCGCTGAAGCCGAAGTTGTAGGCGCTCTTCTCTTCGTTCTTCATACCCAGGGCCAGGTAGCGGCCCGACTGCAGGTCGTAGATGGCCTCCAGGGTGTACCAGGGTACCTGCACGTTGTAGTACGGCTGGGCGTGAGCCTCGGAAACGCGCCACAACTGGTTGCGACCGTCGTACTGGTCGATCACCGCAGCCTGCCAGGTGTCCTCGTCGATGTAGAAGTCACGCTTGGCATAGATGTGGCGCTGACCCGGCTTGAGGGTGGCAACCACGTGCCAGACGCGGCGCAGCTCGTAACGCGACAAGTCCTGGTTGATGTGCCCGGCCTTGATGATGTCGCTGTACTTGAGCTTCGGATCGTCCAGCTTGTAGGCGTTGGAGGCGATGTACATCTCCTTCTTGCCTTCGAGCTTCCAGTCGTAACGGTCCGGCGCGCCGTTGTACATGTCCAGGTTGTCGGAGGTGCGCAGGCCGTCGGCGGCAGTCCCCGGGCCGTCGTACGACACTTGCGGCGCCTGGCGCACACGGCGCTGGCCGGCGTTGTAAATCCAAGCCTTGCGCGGCTCCTTGACCTGGTCGAGCGTCTCGTGGACCAGCAGTACGGTCCCGGCCAGCCGCGCCGGGGCGGTCACTTCCTGCTTGAAGTAGAACAGAATGTTGCCCGGGTTGGCCGGATCGTAGTCCTTCATCTTGTCGCGGAACACGAACTGGTCCTGGAAATACACCAGGCTGTACGAGCCGTTCTGCTGCGGGGTGGCCTGGGTGACCAGGCGGGTCACGCTGCCACCACGGTAGCGGGTGATGTGGTTCCAGATCACCTCCAGGCCATCCTTGGGGATCGGGAACGGCACGGCGGTGCGGAAGTTCTCCAGGCCGTTGCCGCCGGCGACCAGGGTGGTCTTGGTGGCGTTTTCCTTGATCGCGGCGAACACATCGTCCGGTACCGTGGAGCCGCGGTGGGTCTTGTACACCGGGATCTTGTAGGTGTCCGGATAGCGCTTGAGCATCGCCAACTGGCCAGGCGAGAGCTTGTCCTTGTATTGGTCGGCGTTCTGCGCAGTGATGGTGAACAGGGGTTTCTCGCCGCCGTAGGGGTCGGACAGGAAGCCCTTCGCATCGACGCTGCCGGCGCTCTTGGACAGCGGCTCCCACGGGCCGATCGAGCCATCGGCGTTACCAGCCTTCTCCGCGCCCATCGGTGTCAGTGTGGAGCCCAGCTTGGCCGCTTCGGTGGCGGAAACCGCAGCCATGACGCTGGTTGCCAGCAGGGACATGCCCAGTACACCGGCTTGCAGCAGACGTGTGGTCATTTTCATTGTGTGTCGTCCTGGATCAGGTTTCTTAGAAGTTCACGCCGAAGCTGAGGGCGACGAAGTCGCGGTCATCCACGGTGGTGTACTTGCCATCGAAGAAGTTGGTGTACGACAGGCTCGCCGTGTAGGTGTTCTGGTACTCGGCGTCCAGGCCAAGGCTGACCGCCTTGCGGCCTTCCTCGAAGTTGCCGCCTGGGCCAGGGGAGTAACCCGAAACGTCGTGGGACCAGGCCACGCTGGGCTTGAGGTTGACCCCTGCGAAGACGTCGTTGTAATCCCAGATGGCGCGCGCACGATAGCCCCACGAGGTGCTGGTAGTGAAACCGTCACCCTCGCAATTGCGCGTCAGGTTGGCAGACGAACTGCCCAACCCGGAGCCACCGATGGTGCTCGTGTTGAGCAGACGGCAGGCATCGCCAGGCAGGTCACCCGGGCCGTAGACCGGGTCGCGGCCATAACGGGCCTTGTCACGGCTCTCCAGGCCACCGACGTGGGTGACACCGACTTCACCGACAAGGGTCATGCGGCTGGCACCCATGACCTGGTCGAAGAAGTGGGTGAAGGTGGTCTGAAACTGGGTGATTTCCTTGCGTTTGTAACCGTGAAGGTCTTCTCCTGGCTGGCCGTTCAGTACCGAAGCATTGCCGAACAACGGCCCCCCCAGTGGTTTTACACCAGCAAACAGGATGTCAGTACTGTTCAATTGCACAGGCGCGTTGGGGCGGTAGCTGATCTCGCCGCTCCAGGCGGTGCCGGTGGGCAAGGTGGTGGAGAAGCTGAGCCCGTAGAGACGGATGTCTTCCGGATACTCGACGAAGTATTGCGAGTTACCCGCCACGATCAGCGGCGCCAGTGACCGCAATGCCGCTGGCAGCGCAGCTGCGCGGGCAAAGGTCGCACGCGAGGCACCGGTGGCACTGAAGATAGGTGCGCGGCTGTGGTAGTTCATGAAGTACGCGCCGAACTCGGTGTCCAGCGGCTCGTACATGTAGCGGAACGCGACGCCCCATTGACCACTGTCACGAGCGTCACGGTCGGCGCCACGGCGAACCAGCACGCCCTCCTCGTTGTAGTTGACACCATTGGCGGCCAACACTCCCCGCGCTGCTGCTGGCAAGGCATTGAGGGTACGGCTGCTGTTCAGCACACGCAGGTTGTCGGTGCAACCGTCGGCGATGATGTCGGGCTGGGAGAAGAAGGTGCCGCAGTTGTCGACGACCGTCTGATCCCATTCGATCTGGTAGAAGGCCTCGGCCGACAGGTTGTCGGTCAGACTCTGGGAGACATAGAACATGTTGACCGGGATCAGGCCTTCCTTGATCTCGGAACCCGGACGTCGGAACGCGGACACATCGATCGGGTTGATCGAGTTGATACCGCCGCCGATGAAGGTGCTCTCACCCCAGCTCACGACCTGCTTGCCCAGGCGCACCGAGCCCGGCAGATCGGCAATGGAGTAGTTGTGATACACGAAGGCGTCGAGCAGTTCAGCGCCCGAGGACTTGGCGCCTTCCTTGCGGTTGGAGTCACTGATGTCCTTGAACTCGCGGTTTTCATCCTTGAGCTCGAAGTCGTACCAGTACTTGCCGCGAACGAACACGCCAGTGTCGCCGTACTTGAGTTCCAGGTCGTGGATGCCCTTGAAGATCTTCGAGAAGGTCTCGCCCTTCTTGAAGTTCAGGTGACCATCGTCAGAGGTCTGGGACAGGCCGTTGCCGCCGTTGTTGACCCCGATGAGGTTCTTGTTGGGGTTGGCAGTCGACCAGCTGGCGCCAACGGAGAGCGACGAGTCGAACTGGCCTTCGATTTCACCGATGTTGAAGCTGACCGCGAAAGCAGGACTTGCGAGCGTAGAAGCGAGGCTGACGGCCAGGGGCAGTTTCGCCCGGCGCCAGAACGGGTTTGCAGATGTCATCGACGCTACTCCATGTACTTTTTTGTTATGGCAGTGAGTCCTTTCAGAAACGGCTTGAGCGCCTGGTGAAGCAGGCTCCTGCCCGTGGCGCCGCGCATTGGCGCGTGGTGCCCTCCCCCATTCCTGAAAATCCCCTGACCCGACTATAGCCAGCGGTCACAGGTGCTTGATCCCTCTAAAGTGTGATTTGCGCGTCCTGCTTGCGGCCCACCCCGATCGGCCGGCCTGCGCGCTGGCAGTGCTCAAGCATGGCTCAATTCTAGCGATTGACAAGGCGACATGCTGTCTAGCCTGCGGGGTCGCGCTGGAAAAGGCGCGACCCGCGCCTGGGTTACAAGGTGGAAAGGAACGCGCTGTTACTGGCCTGCCACTGGCTGATATCCACGCGGATACGCTTCTTGTCGAGCTTGCCAACACTGGTCTTGGGAATTTCAGTAACAAGGGCGATCTGGCTGGGAATCGCCCACTTGTTGATGTGCCCTTGTTCGACGAAAGGCTTGAGGTGTTCCTTGAGCGCACGGGCATCGATGCTCTGCCCCTCACGCACCACCAGCAGCGCGAACGGGCGCTCGCCCCACTGAGGGTCGGGGACCCCGACCACCGCCACCTCACGCACCGACGGGTGCCGGCTGACCAGATCCTCAAGGTCGAGCGAAGAGATCCATTCGCCACCGGTCTTGATCACATCCTTGATGCGGTCGCGGATGTCGATAAAGCCCATGCCGTCCAGGGTGGCGACATCGCCGGTATGCAGCCAGCCACCCTGCCAGAGCTCCTCGCCCTTCTCCGGCTCGCGGAAGTAGCCCATGGTCAGCCAGGGCGCGCGCAGCACCAGCTCGCCCTGGGTTTCGCCATCGGCGGGCAGGAAGTTGCCACTGCCATCGACGATGGCGGCTTCGACC
>NZ_NIBE01000091.1:30314-131350 GCF_002205115.1 Pseudomonas sp. DrBHI1 | reverse complement strand
GCGGCGCTGATCAGCGGGCAAGTCTCGGACATGCCATAGGCGGCGGTGAGCTGGATGCCGCGAGCCAGCGCCGCCTGGTACAGGGCCCGGTTGAGCGCACTGCCGCCGATGATGATCTTCCAGCCGCCAAAATCCTGGCCGGCCGCCGACGGGCAGTTGAGCAGCATCTGCAGGATGGTCGGCACGCAGTGGGAGAAGGTGACCTTTTCCTCGCGCCACAGCCTGATCAGCATGTCCGGCTCGTAGCGCCCCGGGTAGACCTGCTTGATGCCCATCATGGTCGCCGCGTAGGGGATGCCCCAGGCGTGCACGTGGAACATCGGCGTGATCGGCATGTAGACGTCGTTGCTGCTCAGCAGCCTGACGCTGTCCAGGCTGCCCAGAACCGAGGTTTCGGCCAGGGTGTGCAGCACCAGCTGGCGATGGGTGAAGTACACCCCCTTGGGATTGCCGGTGGTGCCGGTGGTGTAGAAGGTGGTGGCTACCGAATTCTCGTCGAAGTCAGGGAAGTCGTACTGCGGGCTGGCCGCGGCCAGCAGGTGCTCGTACTCGCCCACCAGGTTCGGCAGGTCGGCGGTCTTGTCCGGGCCATCGGTCAGCAGCAGGGTCTTGTCGACCGTGGTCAGCTGCCCGGCAATGGCCTGGTAGAGGCCGATGAAATCGCTGTTGACCAGCACGAAACGGTCTTCGGCGTGGTTCATGGTGTAGAGAATCTGCTCGGGCGACAGGCGCACGTTGATGGTGTGCACCACCGCGCCAATCATCGGGATGGCGAACATGCACTCCAGGTAACGGTGACTGTCCCAGTCCATCACCGCCACGGTGTCACCGGCCTTCACACCGGCCGCGGTCAACACGTTGGCCAGGCGGGCGATGCGCTCGTTGAGCTGCGGGTAGGTAAGGCGGACCTGGTCGCGGTAGACGATCTCGCGGGTCTTCTCGTAGCGGCTGCCGGACATCAGCAGGCGCTTGATCAGCAACGGGTATTCGTAGGCGCCCTCGGCGGGCTTGATGATGCGAGTCTGCAACATGGGTATCCCTTTTCTTCAATACGGGCAGAACGGTTCAGTAATCCACTGTAGTTCGGTGACGCACCGGTCAAATCAGCCGAAGGAATGATTTGCGCCCGCGAGGTATGAGTGCGGACGGCACCGTTGACGAATGGCGCCGGCGGACCAGACACTGCGTTGATGCCCGCCGCCCTACCACCGGAGCCCCCGATGCCCAGCCCACGTCGCGCCGTGTTTCTCGATCACCAGTCACTGGACCTGGGTGACCTCGACCTTTCACCGCTGCAGGCGCAGTTCGATGAACTGCAACTGTGCGCCACCACCACTGCCGATCAGGTCGCCGAACGCCTGCAAGGCGCCACGGCGGTGATCAGCAACAAGGTGTTGCTCGATGCCGCCACACTGGCCGCCGCCCCTGACCTCAAGCTGATCCTGGTGGCCGCCACCGGCACCAACAATGTCGATCTGGCCGCCGCCCGAGCCCAGGGCATCACCGTGTGCAACTGCCAGGGCTACGGCACGCCGTCGGTGGCCCAGCACACCCTGGCCCTGCTGCTGGCCCTGGCCACGCGCCTGTGCGACTACAACCAGGCGGTCAAGGCCGGGCAGTGGGCCAAGGCCAGCCAGTTCTGCCTGCTGGACTTCCCCATCGTCGAGCTGGAGGGCAAGACCCTCGGCCTGCTCGGGCATGGCGAGCTGGGCGGCGCGGTGGCGCACCTGGCCGAGGCGTTCGGCATGCGCGTGCTGAGCGGGCAGATTCCCGGCCGGCCCGCCCGCGCCGATCGCCTGCCGCTGGACGAACTGCTGCCACAGGTCGATGCCCTGACCCTGCACTGCCCGCTCAACGAGCAGACCCGGCACATGATCGGCGCCAACGAACTGGCCCTGCTCAAGCCGGGGGCACTGGTGGTCAACACCGCCCGCGGCGGGCTGATCGACGAACAGGCCCTGGCCGATGCCCTGCGTAGCGGCCACTTGGGCGGCGCCGCCACCGATGTGCTGAGCGTCGAGCCGCCGGCCGAGGGCAACCCGCTGCTGGCGGCGGACATCCCGCGCCTGATCATCACCCCGCACAGCGCCTGGGGTGCGGTGGAATCGCGCCAGCGCATCGTCAGCCAGTTGGCCGAGAACGCCCAGGCCTACTTCGCCGGCCAACCGCGGCGAGTGGTCGGCTGATCCGCCGACGCCTCTGCTACACTGCGCCACTTTTTTCAGGAGGCGTCGTCCATGGACCCGCGCAGTGAAGTGTTGCTCCGCCAGGCAGAGCTGTTCCAAGGCCCGCTGCTGATCGCCGGGGCCCAGGCCGACGGCCTGCTCGGCCAACTGCCCGGCGCCCATGGCTGGACCTGGCATGCCGGCGACCAGGCGCTGCTCGAGAGCCGCTTCGCCGGGCGTAGCCACTATGGTGTCGAAGTGCCCGAGGTGGCCTTCGACTCCGCCGTGCTGTTCCTACCCAAGTCCCGCGAGCTGGCCGCCTACCTGCTCAACGCCCTGGCCTCGCGCCTGGGTGGTCGCCAGCTGTACCTGGTGGGGGAAAAGCGCGGCGGCATCGAAGGCGCGGCCAAGCAACTGCAGGTGTTCGGCAAACCGCGCAAGCTCGACAGCGCCAGGCACTGCCAGCTGTGGCAGGTAACCGTGGATAACCCCCCTGGGGCCACGCCACTGGAAAGCCTGGCCGAACGCTTCGAACTGCCGCTGGCCGATGGTCCGCTGCAAGTCATCAGCCTGCCCGGGGTGTTCAGCCATGGGCGCCTGGACAAGGGCACCGCGCTGCTGCTGGACCACCTCGACGGCCTGCCCAACGGCCATGTCCTGGACTTCGGCTGCGGCGCCGGCGTGCTCGGCGCCACGATCAAGCGCCGTTATCCGCAGAGCCGGGTCACCTTGCTCGATGTCGATGCCTTCGCGGTCGCGGCCAGCCGCCTGACCCTGGCGGCCAATGGCCTGGAAGGCGAGGTGATCAGCGGCGACGGCATCGATGCCGCGCCGTCGGATCTGGACCTGATCCTGAGCAATCCGCCGTTCCACACCGGTGTGCACACCGACTACCAGGCATCGGAAAAACTGCTGAAAAAATCAGGCGAACATCTGCGAAAAGGCGGAGAAATGCGGCTGGTAGCCAACAGTTTCCTGCGCTATCAACCACTCATCGAAGGCGCCCTGGGCAATTGTGAAATCCGAGCCGAGGCACAAGGCTTTCGCATCTACCGGGCGACGCGTGGATAAAAACAGGGCTTGCCGAAAGCGTTTCGCCTAGGCAGAATCCGCTCCGTCCTAGGGGAGTAGTCTCCCGCGAGCACCCTGCTCGCCCGGTACGCGTCAACACACTTGGCCCACAGGCCATGGCGCGTGCGACCCACGATCTGCGCAGACAGATCCAGGGTTTGACAAGACCTATGACACGCACACCTTACCCGGGGCGGGGAGGCTGTACGTGTCATAGCCGTGTCGACCCGCCCCCGTAGGAATCCTGATGCTGGAATCGTTGCTCGTCCCCACCGCCATCGTTGCCCTCGCCGAAATCGGCGACAAGACGCAATTGCTCGCGCTCATCCTCGCCGCACGCTTTCGCAAGCCCTGGCCGATCATCGCCGGGATCATCGCCGCGACCCTGGCCAACCATGCCGCCGCCGGCGCCGTGGGCGCCTGGGTCAGCAGTTTTTTCACCGAGTCGGTGCTGCACTGGATTCTTGCCGCGAGCTTCACCGCCACCGCGCTGTGGACACTGGTACCGGACAAGATGGACGATAACGAAACCAGCAACGCGCGCCGCTTCGGGCCGTTCGTCACCACGCTGATCGCCTTCTTCCTCGCCGAGATCGGCGACAAGACCCAGGTGGCCACAGTGATGCTGGCCGCCCAGTATCCGCACCTGATCATGGTCATCATCGGCACCACCCTGGGCATGCTGATTGCCAACGTCCCGGTGGTCCTGGCGGGTAACTTCGCGGCGGAGAAACTGCCGCTGACGCTGATCCGTCGCCTGGCGGCGACCGCGTTCATCGTGCTGGCCATCGTCGCGGTGTATTCGGCGATGAAGACCAGTGGCTGGATTGGCTGATCGCGCAGGGGACTTTACCCCTCGTGGGAGCGGCGGTGCGCCGCTCCCACGTTTTGCATGCAACCCCGGCGGCTTACTGCTTGGCCGCTTGATACAACGGCATCACCTTCGGAATCGCCGCCTGCAGCGAAGCGATCCGGCTGCTCGACGCCGGGTGGGTGCTCATGAACTCCGGCGGCGCCCCCTCGGACGCCTTGCTCATCTTGTTCCACAAGGTGATCGCGGCGTTCGGGTCGTAGCCGGCGCGGGCCGACAGTTCGAGGCCGATCAGGTCGGCTTCGTTCTCGTTGGCCCGGCTGTTGGGCAGGGTCATGGCGTAGTTCACCACGGTATCGGCCATGGCCATGCTGTCCTGGCCCAGGCCGAAGATCGCGCCGGCGCCCTGGCGGGCCATTTCCACGCCATAGGCCTTGGACATCGCTTCACGGCTGTGCTCGCGCAAGGCGTGGGCGATCTCGTGGCCCACCACCGCGGCAATCTCGGCGTCTGTCAGCTTGAGCTGGTCGATCAGGCCGGTGTAGACGATGATCTTGCCGCCCGGGCCGCAGTTGGCGTTGAGCTCGTCGCTCTTGATCACGTTGACTTCCCAATTCCACTGCGCGGCATCCGGCCGAAACTGTGGTGCCTGGGCAATCAGGCGCTTGGCAATGGCCTGCACGCGCTTGGCATCATTGCTTGTTTTGTCCAGCACACCCTTGCTCGACGCCTCGCCGAGGGTCTGCTGGTAGGACTGGGCGTACATCTGGTTGACCTCATCGGTCGAGAGCATGCTGAACATGTACTGCTGGCGCTGGACGCCCACGGCACCGCCACTGGTGGTATTGACCGCCTGGCAACCGCCGAGCAGGACGCTGGCCGTCAGCATGCTGACAACGAATGACTTACGCATGAAAACACTCCCTATTTACGTGCCGCGTATCCTAGGCCCAGACGTCCGCGCCTGCCAGAGCCACAGGTAAGATTTCTGACAATCCCCTCATGCTTTGGTATTAGCCCGCCGATAACACTCGGTAACGACCTCCTTGCGCGCGGAGCTTTGCCATGAAGTTCAAGTCGATCCAGTTTTCCGTGGCCGCCCTGGCCGGTGCCATCGTGCTGAGCATTGTCGCGGCCCTGGTGCTGTACGCCGTGTATTCGGGGCAGCGGACCCAGACGCTGGTACAACAGCGCACGCAGCAGCAGTTCGAGACGGTCATCGAACAACGCCTCTCGGCCCTGGCCCGCACCCAGGTCAGCGAGATCCAGCGCGGCCTGGAAGCGCCCCTGGCGATCGCCCGCGGCCTGGCCACCGGCAATGCCATGCTCGGCATGCAGGGCGCCGACGGCCAGCCACTGATGCGCGTCGATCGCGAACACCTGATCAACCAGCTCAAGCGCACCGTGGAGGTCAACCCGAGCGTGCTGGGCGCCTACCTGGGCTGGGAGCCGAACGCCCTCGACCATGCCGATGGCCGCTACGTCGGCAGCCACCTGGTGGGTATCGACAGCGCCAGCGGGCGCTTCCTGCCCTGGTGGTTCCGCAATGGCGACGGTAGCCTCGGCCAGGACAAGCTGGCCGATGTCGACGACCGCACGGTGCTCGCCACCGGCGTGCGCGCCAGCGAGTACTACCTGTGCCCCAAGGAGTCGAAAAAGGCCTGCGTGATCGATCCCGCGCCCTATAAAGTGGGCGACAAGATGGTCATGCTCGCCTCTTTCGTCGAGCCGATCATGATCGACGGCCAGTTCCAGGGCATGGCCGGCGCCGACCTGTCGGTGAACTTCATCCAGGACCTGCTCAATGCCGCCGACCGCCAGCTCTATGAAGGTGCCGGTGAACTGGCGCTGGTCTCCAGCAACGGGCGCCTGGTGGCCTACACCCGCGATCCGGCCAAGTTCGGTGAAAAGGCCGGCGACGTGCTGGACAGCGACGAAGCCAACACCCTCAATAACCTGAGCGGCGAGGCGCTGCACTATGAAGTGGACGCCACCAAGGACCGCATCGAGCTGTACCTGCCATTCAAGATCGCCGGCACCGACGCACGCTGGACTTTGCTGCTGGAGCTGCCGCTGAGCACGGTCATGGCCGACGTCAACCGCCTGCAGCAGGACCTGGCCGAACAGCGCCGTACCGATATCGCCGGTATGACCGTGGTCGGCCTGGGCATCGCCGCGCTCGGCCTGCTGGTGATCTGGCTGCTGGCCCTGGGCATTGCCCGCCCGCTCAAGCAGATGGTGAGCATGCTCGACGACATCGCCCAGGGCGAAGGCGACCTGACCCGGCGCCTGCAAAGCGACCGGGCCGACGAACTGGGCGCCATCGCCAAGGGCTTCAACACTTTCCTGGCCAAGTTGCAGGCGATGATCAGCCAGGTGGTCAGTTCGGTACAGAAAGTCAGCGACTCGTCGGAACACACCGCCGACATTGCCATCCGCACCAACCAGGGCGTGCACAAACAGATGGCCGAGATCGACCAGGTGGCCACCGCCGTGCACGAAATGACCGCCACTGCCCAGGACGTGGCGCGCAATGCCACGCAGGCGGCACAGGCCGCCAGTGAAGCTGACCGCGCCGCCAACCAGGGCCTGGACATCGTCCGCGATACCTCGCACTCGATCAGCGAGCTGGCCACCGAGATCGGTCGCGCCGTGACCGTGGTCCAGGACCTGGCCCGCGACAGCGAGAACATCAACGCCATCCTGGTGACCATCCGCGCCATCGCCGAGCAGACCAACCTGCTGGCGCTCAACGCCGCCATCGAGGCGGCCCGGGCCGGCGAGCAGGGCCGCGGTTTCGCGGTAGTCGCCGACGAGGTGCGCAACCTGGCGCAGAAGACCCAGCAGGCCACCCAGGAAATCCAGCAGATGATCCAGCAACTGCAGCTGGGCACCCGCGAAGTGGTCAAGGTGATGGAAGACAGCCAGGGCAAGACCGACATCAGTGTGCAGCAGGCCAGCCGCGCGGCCGAGTCGCTGGCCAGCATCACCCAGGCGGTTTCGGTGATCAACGACATGAACACGCAGATCGCCAGCGCCGCCGAGGAACAGAGCGCCGTGGCCGAGGACATCAACCGCAACGTGATCAACATCGGCCAGGTGGCCGGCGAAGTGGCAGGTGGCGCCGATGAGTCGAGCCAGGCCAGCGCCGAGCTGACCAAGCTGGCCGAGCAGCAGCGGCGGTTGATCAATCAGTTCAGGGTTTGATCCCCGGGCGCGCCGCCACCTAGGCCGGAGTCAGGCACTCCGGCCCATTGAGCTTCGGATCGTTGACGAAATTCGCCAGCGCCCGCTCACGCAACACCGTTGGCGGCTTGGCCAGCAACTCGTGCAGCCTCGCCATCGGTGTTTCGGGGTCCAGCCACAGCGCCTGCTCGGCCTCGTCCAGGATCAGCGGTCGGCGCTGGTTCATCGCCGCTTGCGTCACCACCGCGCAACTCAGCCATGCCTGCTCCTGCACCGGGTAAACCTCCCACAGCGCGGCGAAGAACAGCGACGCCCCCTCCCCCGGCGTTACCCAGTACGGACGCTTGCGCGCCGTGCCGCGCCATTCGTAGAAGCCGTTGGCCGGCATCAGGCAGCGCCGCTTACGCAACGGCTCGCGAAACATCGGCTGCTCGGCGAGGGTCTCGGCACGGGCCTGGGCCGGGGTGCGGGACAGGTCGGTGAGCCAGGCCGGAGTCAGTCCCCAGCGCGCACCGGCCAGTTGCAGCTGGCCGTCGAGCTGGCGCTGGATCAGCACCGTGGCACCGGGCGAAATGTTCCATTGAGCCTGCTGGCCCGCAGGGAAGCCCGGCAAGCCGGCGAAGCTCTGGGACCAGCGAAACAGGGCGTAGCGTCCACACATGGGCGAAATCAAAACCTAGCAGATCAGGGTTCCGGGATAACTCTCCGGTTCGTCGCCGGCAAGCGGCTGGGCGGCATTGTACGCATCGATCAACTGCCGTGCGTACCCGGCCTGCTCGTCCGGTACCGCCAGCCCCAGCAAACCGTGCATCGGCAACTCGCCCACGGCGCCCATCAGGTCGCGCCCGACCAGGTGCACGTCGATGCCCTCGCTGGCCAGCATGCCCACCAGCATCTGCGCCTCCAATAGGCTTTCCGGGTCATAGATCCGTTGCATCAATCGTTCTCGCCATAGACATCGAGCATCCACTCCTCGCCATGCACCTGCAGCACGAAGCGGATAGGCTTGCAGCACACCTGGCAGTCCTCGATGTATTCCTGGTCGCCGCCGGACAGGTCCACCGTGGTTTCGACTTCTTCGCCACAATAAGGGCAATCGTAGATCGCAGTTTCCAGCATCGCGGCCTCCGGAGTGACTTGTGCGTATAATTGCCGGTCTGTTTACAGGGTCAGTGTGCGTCCGAGCCGTTTTTCGGAGCCCGCCCCTACCTAATTACCCTAGCCGTTTCCAACAAGAGAGCATGATGGGCGAATTCGATGCCATCCGACCGTACGACGACGCTGAGGTCCCTGCCGTTCTGGCACGCCTGCTCAGCGACCCGGCATTCCTCGATATCCTCACCCACTTCCGCTTCCCGCGCGCCGCGGGCGCCTTCGGCTGGCTGCTCAAACCGCTCATCGCCCGGCGCCTGCGCAAGGAATTCGCCGGCGTAAGCTGCGTGTCCACGCTGCAGGACAAGGTCGAGTACTACGTCGACCGCACCATCGACCGCGCCACCGATGGCGTCACCTACACCGGCGTCGAACAGCTCAAGTCGGGTACCGCCTACCTGTTCCTGGCCAACCACCGCGACATCGTCATGGACCCGGCCTTCGTCAACTACGCGGTGTACCACGCCGGCCTGCCGACGCCGCGCATCGCCATCGGCGACAACCTGCTGCAAAAGCCATTCGTCAGCGACATGATGCGCCTGAACAAGAGCTTCATCGTGCACCGCTCGATCAGTGGCCGCCGCGAGAAGCTGGCCGCCTATCAGTTGCTCTCGGCCTACATCAACCACTCGATCCGCAACGATTGCGTGTCGATCTGGATCGCCCAGGCCGAAGGCCGCGCCAAGGACGGTGACGACCGTACCGATTCGGCGATCCTCAAGATGTTCCACATGAGCCGCAAGGACGAGCCGTTCGGCGCGGTGATCCAGGGCCTGAACCTGATCCCGGTGTCGATCAGCTACGAATACGACCCCTGCGACCAGGCCAAGGCCCGCGAGCTTTATATCCGCGCCACCACCGGCAGCTACACCAAGGCGCCGGGCGAGGACGACAACAGCATCGCCCAGGGCATCACCGGCTACAAAGGTCGGGTACACATCAACTTCGCCCCACCGGTGAGCGACTATCACGAGGACACCAAGCAACTGGCCCAGGCCATCGACCGGCAGATCCTCGGCGGCTACCGGCTGTTCCCGGTGCACTACCTGGCCTATGCGATGTGGGCGCAGAAGGACGCGACGCTCGAGGTGCCGAGCGCGGAAAAAATCTTCCCGGCCGACGAACTGGCCAAGGCGAAGGAAGAATGGCAGCGTCGGCTGGACGCATGCCCCGTAGAGCATCAGCCGTACCTGGTACAGCAGTATGCGACGCCGGTACGTAACCAGTATCAGGTGAAGCGTCAGCCGGCATCGGCCTGACAAAACGCTTTGTCGAAGCGGGCGTGCCCGCTCCGACAAATCAGATCCAGGTACTGAACCAGGACAGCAGCAAGGCCATCGCCAGGCAGCAGAAGCCCAGGATGTAGTAATAGCGCGGCACCCGCTGCTCGAGGCCTTCAACCACGCCTTCATCCACCGCCAGACGCTCCCGGCTCAGCGCCTCGCGACGCCGGGCGCTGTGCAGCAGCAGCCCGCCAGGGCAGGTAATGAGCAGGGCCAGCAGGTTGATCAGCTTGGCCGGATGGGCGGCCAGGAAGCCCCAGAGCATTTGCAACGACATTGCGCGACCTCGGCATCACGTACGGCAAAGCCCGGCATTCTACTCAAGCCCGGGATCGGTGCCGCCACTTTACGACCAGCTGTCATTTAATTTCATCTGTCACACGCTCGTCATGAGGGCAGGCCACCCTGTCGGCCTCTACCGAACCGGAGCTTGTCATGCTGCACGCCGAGAACCAGGACCGCCTCTACCTTGTCGCCCAGAGCGACGAGCAGCAGGCGCTGATCGACGGTTTCGCCATCAATGTCCAGGACCGCCAGTGGCTGGTGTATTGCGCGCTGGGCGGGCATGCCCATCAGGACCTGCCTGAGGTCGACCCATATACCGGGATCAGCCTGCTGGACTTCAATGTACAGGCTGCCTGAGCCGCGAATACGTACGCGAAGATAATAAAAAAACCCGCCGCCTGGATGACCGGGAGGCGGGTTTTGTTCTTTACAGAAGCCTTACTCGCCCAGCACCTGGCCGACGGTCGGGTCCTTGAACAGACGGGTCAGGGCATCGCTGAGCACATCGCTCACCAGCTTGGTGTTGGTTTCCTGGTTCGGCGCCATGCCGAAGCGCTGGTCCAGCGAAGCACCGTAGCGGCCGCTGTAACGACGGTTGGCGTTGGACACGTCGGCACGGAAGGTGGCGCCGATGGTCGCCTCGGTCACGTACATTTTGTCCTTGGGCGACTGGTACTTGAGCTCGGCCAGGGTCACAGTCAACTGCGGCGCGTTGTAGGCGTTGGGCGTCGGGGTGAAACCGAGCAGGCGCACCGCCGCCTCGGCCTGGGCCTGCAGCTTGGGCACGACATCGTTGCCATTGACGGTGATGGTGCTGGTCTCGGGGTACATGCCACCGCGAGTGCCGAGCGACTGCGAGGCGCGCCCGTCGACGACCTTGACCACCACCGGCTGGCCGTGGCCGACCGGGGCCAGTTGCTGGGTAAGCTTGGGTTGCGGGCTGAGTTGCTGCGGGCTGTGGGCACAACCGGCCAGGCTCAGGCTGGCCACCGCGAACAAACCGACCAACAGACGTTGCAACATGCGCGTTTCTCCAGAAAAAGCGGCAAAGGCCCACAGTATACCCAGCGGCAAGCCACAAACAGCAACTGCCCCTGTGTCACAATCGTTTCATGCCCCCCGGTTACTCTGGCGCCAGCCCTCACACACAGGACTGACCGCCATGGCCTCGCTCTGGACCCTGCTCTTCCACCGCCCGCGCCACGCCACCTACGCCCGCCTCGACAGCGACGGCATCTGCCTCGGCTTCAAGCACTGTGCCACGCCACCGGGCAACGGCGGCTGGGTGCAGGTGAACGAGGCGCAACTGGCCTGGCTCGGCCGTCCGCTGCCAGCCAACGCCCGGGTTTGCGCCCATGCAACGCAGCGTTGGCAGCAACGCACCCTGTCGGCCTGACAAACGCTGCAATAAAAACCCAACAAGTACGCCCTTTCCGCCCGCGACATCGTTATAATCTCCCCCCGATTATAAGGACGTCTCCTGATCGGGCCCCGCATTCGCCGCTTGACCCCGGCACCCTCGACGCTTCGCCCACAGAGAGCCTTCCACTCAGGTCTTGCATTGGCTGTCGTGCCTGCTGTTTCCGGCCTTCTGCTTCGCATGAACCTGCGGGTTGCCATCGCGCAGTCCACTTTTGAGGTTCACGACTCCAAAAGAGCGTGAAAAAACGGTTTTTCACAACTTCACGAGAGTGTGGCGAGCAAATGAACAGTCTGGCATGTGCAAGAGCGGCAGATGTGTCCCGAACAGCCCTGAACAGACGGCAAAAACGCTCATCCCCGATGAGCCTCTGAGGCCGGTCCATAACGCACGACGGAGCACTTGACCATAAGTCGAATTGCCGCACCCGTGGCAAAGGGCGTTCAATAGCCGAACACCCAAGACTGATTGGCGGTGTCCGCGGAAGTTGCAAGAACTGCGAAGAGTCGGACATGGCGATCCTGGCCACCCCAGGGATCCTATGCTGTCAATTAGGTGCTGTAGATTGTGGAGACGCGTTAATGGCGCAGAACGAATCGGTTGATGTGGTACTGGTAGGCGCGGGCATCATGAGTGCCACCCTGGCCGTACTGCTCAAGGAGCTCGACCCGACCCTGAAGCTTGAGGTCATCGAGGCGATGGACTCCGGGGCCGCGGAAAGTTCCAACCCTTGGAACAACGCCGGTACCGGACATGCCGGACTGTGCGAGCTGAATTACACCCCGCAGGCTGCCGATGGCAGCATCGACATCAAGAAAGCCGTGCACATCAACACCCAGTTCGAGGTTTCGCGCCAGTTCTGGGCATACCTGAGCAGGAAAGGCAACTTCGGCTCGCCACGTGCTTTCATCAACCCGGTTCCGCACCTGAGCTACGTCGAGGGTGACAAGGGTATCGACTTCCTCAAGAAGCGTTTCGAGCTGCTCAAGCAGCACCACGCCTTCTCGGAGATGGAGTACACCGAAGACAAGGCCGTGATGAACGATTGGATGCCGCTGATGATGCCGGGCCGCCCGGCGGACCAACGCATCGCCGCGACCCGCGTGATGAAGGGTACCGACGTCAACTTCGGCGCCCTGACCAACAAGCTGCTCAAGCAACTGGGCAACAGCCCGGACGCCCAGGTCAAGTACAGCAAGAAGGTCGTCGGCCTGCGTCGCAACGGCAGCGGCTGGACCGTGAGCATCAAGGACGTCAACAGCGGCGGCAGCCGCGAAGTCGACGCCCGTTTCGTCTTCCTCGGCGCCGGCGGCGCGGCCCTGCCGTTGCTGCAGATGTCCGGCATCCCGGAGAGCAAAGGTTTCGGTGGCTTCCCGGTCAGCGGCCAGTGGCTGCGCTGCGACAACCCGGAAATCGTCAAGCAGCACCAGGCCAAGGTCTACAGCCAGGCCGCAGTAGGCGCCCCGCCGATGTCGGTTCCGCACCTGGACACCCGCGTGGTCGATGGCAAGAAATCGCTGCTGTTCGGCCCATACGCCGGCTTCACCACCAAGTTCCTCAAGCACGGTTCGCTCATGGACCTGCCACTGTCGGTGCGCATGGGCAACATCGGCCCGATGCTGGCGGTGGCCCGCGACAACATGGACCTGACCAAGTACCTGGTGAGCGAAGTGATGCAGTCGATGGAGCAACGCCTGGAATCGCTGCGCCGCTTCTATCCCGAGGCCAAGGCCGAGGACTGGCGTCTGGAAGTGGCCGGCCAGCGCGTGCAGATCATCAAGAAGGATCCGAAGAAAGGCGGCATCCTGCAGTTCGGCACCGAGCTGGTCTCGGCCCAGGACGGCAGCCTGGCGGCGCTGCTTGGCGCATCCCCAGGCGCCTCGGTGACCGTGTCGATCATGCTAGAGCTGATTGAGCGCTGTTTCCCTGAGCAGGCCAAGGGTGCCTGGGCCGCCAAGCTCAAGGAAATCTTCCCGGCCCGCGAGAAGCTCCTGGCCAGCGATGCCGCCCTGTACCACAAGATCAGCGCCGACAACGACGAGGCACTGGAACTGGTGGAAAGCAGCCCGGCCAAGCATTACGCCTGATCCGGCCAAAACGAAAAAACGCCCCTCGGGGCGTTTTTTTGTGCCTGGATCTCTATCAGCCCCGGGCGTTATCGATGATCTCGATGTACTCCGGCGCATTGCGCTGGTCGGCGATCACCTCGACGAAGGTCTTGCCGTGCTCGTCCTTGCCGTCCAGGTCATAACCAGCCGCGACGAAGAAGCCCACATAACGCTCGAAATCATCGATGCGCAGGCCACGATAACCCTTGATCAGCTTGTGATGCGACGGCGAGGTAAGGCCATCGGCCGGCTCGAACTGCAGGAACGTCTTGATGTACTCGTCGCTGATCTCGTCACCAATCACTTGTTTCTTGTCTTTACGCATCGCCGACTCCAACTGGACCATCACGGACATTTTCGAAGGCCGGCAGTTTACCCCCCGAAACCTGCGGCCCTCAACGCGTACGTACGGTACCGGTGTGCAGGTCGGCCCAGATGTGGCCATTGGCGTAGGTGAGGAACTGCACGTACAGGGTTTCGTTGCGCAGAAGGTCCATGATCACCCGGTAGTCGGCCATCGGGTAGTTGAGGGTCAGGGTCCGGCTCTTGTCGTCATAGGCCGGCTTTTTCAAGCTCTTGCCGCCTTCGCCGTCGAAGTTGAGCAACACCTGAGCGATGGTAGAACCCTTGCTCAACGGCTTGCCCTTCAGGCGCATCTGCAAGGACGAAGTGATCGGAATCGGTTGCTGGTCGGACTGGCGCTGGGTGCCCACCACCACGCTGTAGTCGGTGACCTGCAGCAGTTGCTGGCTGGCCGGAGCCTCCTGGCGCAGGGAGAGGTCGTCGGGCGGGAGGAACTGGCTGTGCAGCGGCGCAGCGGAAAGCGGCAGGCTTACCGCCAGCAGGAGGGGGACGATCGCACGCATGTGGGGCTCCTTGGCATGAGCAGGCACTCTACGCACAGGCTCTGTCGGGGGGCAAGTCGCAGCAGCGAACCGCCGCTCCCGCGATGAGAGAGCGAGCTCAATCGAACTGGGCGCGCATCCAGGCGTGATACTCGGTAACACCCGCTTCGCCTTCACGCGGCGCCCAGTGAGCGTGCTCTCCCTCGCCCACCGGCCGGTACGGCCCGGCCTTGCACTCGAACATCACGCTGTCTGCCTCGAGCACCACCAAACCGTGGTAGGTCCCGGGCGCCAGGTCGACCCCCAGGCACTCGCCGCCCGCCAGCAGTACACGCTTGTCGATTACCTCACCCTGATCATCAAAGATCAACAGCCCCAGGCACCCTTTGAGCACGATCAGAGCCTCGGCCTTGTCATCACTCAGGTGCCGGTGCGGCGGAATGTAGGTGTGCGGCTGCAACCCCACTGCCATGCGATGGCAAGGTTCCTCCATCTGGTGGAAGTTGTGGTGTTGACGCCCACGCGGGCTTTCGCTGGCCTTCTGCGCCAGCCCGTCGAACAACGACTGATCGAGGAACGCAGGCTGGCGCATGATCACAGCCCCTTGACCGCGAAGATACCGTTGGCGTTGCGCCAGTAACCCTTGTAGTCCATGCCGTAGCCGAAGATGTAGCGGTCGATGCATGGCAGGCCGCTGTAGGTGGCCTTCAGGTCCGGACTGGCCTTGCGGTCGTGGTCCTTGTCGATCAGCACGGCGGTATGCACCGCACGGGCGCCGGCGTGCTTGCAGAACTCGATGATGGCGCTGAGGGTGTGGCCCTCGTCAAGGATGTCGTCGACGATCAGCACGTCGCGGTCGATGAACGACACTTCCGGCTTGGCCTTCCAGAACAGCTCGCCGCCGCTGGTGGTGTTGCGGTAGCGGGTGGCATGCAGGTACGAGGCTTCCAGCGGGAACTGCAGGTGGGTCAGCAGCTTGCCAGAGAAGATCAGGCCGCCGTTCATCACGCAGAAGACCACCGGGTTCTTGTCGTGCAGGTCCTGGCAGATCTGCTTGCCGACCTCGGCGATGGCGGCCTCGACCTCGGCTTCGTTGTACAGGCAATCAGCCTCGCGCATCACTTGACGGATATGCTCGAGATCGGCGGACATGGCGCTCTCCAGGGGGTGCGTTTTGGAAAAGCGGGCAAAGGTACGCATCCGCTCGTCCCAGATCAAGCCTTTATGGACTAACGTGCACAATGACTGCACGACATCAAGGAATGAATAGATTAATCTAGCGCGGTTTTTTTGCCCGCCTCCCGGAGCCCTCCCCCTATGCCTACTCGTGAGATCCGCCATCCGCTGATCCGCCACAAGCTCGGCCTGATGCGCCGTGCCGATATCAGCACCAAGAATTTTCGCGAACTCGCCCAGGAAGTCGGTGCACTGCTGACCTATGAAGCCACCCAGGACCTGCCGCTCGAGACCTACGAGATCGACGGCTGGTGCGGCAAGGTGCAAGTCGAGAAAATCGCCGGCAAGAAGATCACCGTCGTGCCGATCCTGCGCGCCGGCATCGGCATGCTCGACGGCGTGCTCAGCCTGGTCCCCGGGGCCAAGGTGAGTGCCGTGGGCGTTGCCCGCAACGAGGAAACCCTCGAAGCCCACACCTACCTCGAGAAACTCGCGCCGGACATCAACCAGCGCCTGGCCCTGATCATCGACCCGATGCTGGCCACCGGCGGCTCGATGGTCGCCACCATCGACCTGCTGAAAAAGGCCGGCTGCAAGGAAATCCGTGCCATGGTCCTGGTCGCGGCCCCCGAAGGCATCGCCGTGGTGGAGAAAGCCCACCCCGACGTGCAGATCTACACCGCCTCGATCGACCAACGCCTGAACGAACACGGCTACATCGTCCCAGGCCTGGGTGATGCCGGCGACAAGATCTTCGGCACCAAGCAGAAGGACGCCTGATCATGCAGGACGGCTTCAACGACCCGCTCTGGCGTCAGGTCGTCTCGGGCGCGCAGATGCTCTTCGTGGCATTCGGCGCGCTGGTGCTGATGCCGCTGATCACCGGCCTCGACCCCAACGTGGCCCTGTTCACCGCCGGCATCGGCACCCTGCTGTTCCAGCTGGTCACGGGCCGCCAGGTCCCGGTGTTCCTGGCCTCGAGTTTTGCCTTCATCACCCCGATCATCCTCGCCAAGGGCCAGTTCGGCCTGGCCGAGACCATGGGCGGCGTGATGGCGGCAGGCTTCGTGTACACCTTCATGGGCCTGATGGTGAAGATCAAGGGCACCGGTTTCATCGACCGCATGCTGCCGCCGGTGGTGATCGGCCCGGTGATCATCTCCATCGGCCTGGCCATGGCGCCGATCGCCGCCAACATGGCGATGGGCAAGGCCGGCGACGGCAGCGTACTGCTGCCGTACAAGACCGCCATGATGATCTCCATGCCGGCGCTGTTGACCACCCTGATCGTGGCCGTGTTCGGCAAGGGCATCTTCCGCCTGGTGCCGATCATCGCCGGCGTGCTGGTGGGCTTCGCCCTGTCGTTCGCCTTCGGCGTGGTCGACACCGCCAAGATCGCCGCGGCCCCCTGGCTGGAGCTGCCCAACTTCACCGCGCCGGCCTTCAACTGGCAGGCCATCCTGTTCATCGTGCCAGTGGCCCTGGCCCCAGCGATCGAACACATTGGCGGTGTGATCGCGGTGGGCAGCGTGACCGGCCGCGACTACCTGAAAAAGCCCGGCCTGCACCGCACGCTGCTGGGTGACGGCCTGGCCACCACCGCCGCCGGCCTGTTCGGCGGCCCGCCCAACACCACCTACGCCGAAGTGACCGGCGCGGTGATGCTGACCAAGAACTACAACCCGAAGATCATGACCTGGGCGGCGGTATTCGCTATCACCCTGGCCTTCATCGGCAAGTTCGGCGCGCTGCTGCAGAGCATTCCGGTACCGGTGATGGGCGGCATTCTCTGCCTGCTGTTCGGCTCGATCGCGGCGGTGGGCATGAACACCATGATCCGCCACAAGATCGACCTGGCCGAGGCGCGCAACCTGGTGATCGTTTCGGTGACCCTGGTGTTCGGCATCGGCGGCGTGCTGATCGGCAGCGGCGACGGCCCGGACGATTGGGGCCTGAAGGGCATCGCCTTGTGCGCCGTGGTGGCCATTGCCCTGAACCTGATCCTGCCGGGCAACGATGGCTGGAAGAACAAGAAACTGGATGACCAGTTGCCTTGAGTCTTCATTGAAATCCTGGGGCCGCCTTGCGGCCCCTCGTTTCAAAGCCAGGCGAGTTTCTCAGGCCTTCTCGCACATCCCCGCCAACACCCTCACCCACTCCGGGTGATCATTCAGGCACGGCACCAGCACCAGCTCCTTCCCGCCCGCCTCGATGAACTGCTCCTTGCCCCGATCGCCAATCTCCTCCAGCGTCTCGATGCAATCGGCGACGAACGCCGGGCACATAACCAGCAGCTTCTTCACACCCGCCTTGCCCAGCTCATCCAGGCGCGTCTCGGTGTAGGGTTCGATCCACTTTGCCCGGCCCAGGCGCGACTGGAACGACACCGACCACTTGCCGTCCGGGATGCCCATCTTCTGCGCGAACGCCCTGGCCGTGGCCAGGCACTGGCCGCGATAGCACACCGCACGCATCTCGGCGCTGGCGTCCTTGCAGCAGTCGGCGGCCTGGAAGTCGTGGTTGCCGGTGGGATCGAGCTTCTTCAAGTGCCGCTCGGGCAAACCATGGAAGCTCAGCAGCAGGTGATCATAATCCTGTTCCAGATACGGGCGGGCGCTGGCCACCAGGGCATCGATGTAGTCTGGGTGGTCGTAGAACGGCCGCAGAATGCGGGTCTGCAAAGGCAGCTTGCGCTCGGCGATGGTCTGTTTCGCCAACTCCACGACCGTGGTCACGGTGCTGTCGGCGAACTGTGGATAGAGCGGCGCCAGCGTGACCTTGCGCACCCCTTGCGCGGCCAGGCGCTCCAAGACTTCCGGCAGCGCCGGTTGGCCGTAGCGCATGGCGATCTCCACCGGCCCATGGGGCCAATGGGCCATCATCGCCTGCTGCAGACGGCGGGTCAGCACCACCAGCGGCGAGCCCTCGTCCCACCAGATCGAGGCGTAGGCATGGGCCGACTGCTCGGGGCGCTTGATCAGGATCAGCGACACCAGCAATCGCCGCACCGGCCAGGGCAGGTCGATCACGTACGGGTCCATGAGGAACTGGTTGAGGTAACGGCGCACGTCGGCCACCGAGGTGGAGGCCGGCGAACCCAGGTTGACCAGCAGCAGGGCGTGATCAGTCATGCAGCGTCCTATGTCAGAGGCGGCTGGACAGGTTGTCCAGGGCCGATTGCAGATCGTTGAAACGGAACGTGAAGCCCGCCGCCAGCAGCCGCACCGGGCGCGCGCGCTGGCCACCGAGCAGCAGCGTCGACAGCTCGCCGAGCCCGGCCTTGAGCAGCAGCGCCGGCATCGGCATGAACGCCGGGCGATGCAAGGTGCGCCCCAGGCGCTTGGCGAACTCTCGATTGCGCACCGGCTCCGGCGCGCAGGCATTATAGGGACCGCTGGCTTCGTTGTGCTGCAAGAGAAAATCAATCAGGCCGATTTGGTCGTCGATATGCACCCAGGGCATCCACTGCCGACCATCGCCCAGCGGCCCCCCCAGGCCCAGCTTGTAAGGCAGACGCAGGCGCGACAAAAAGCCGCCATCGGCGGCCAGCACCAGGCCGGTGCGCACCAGCACCACGCGGATTCCCAGGGCCTCGGCACGCTGGGCGGTTTCCTCCCAGGCGATGCACAGCTGGCTGGCGAAGTCCTCTTTCACTGGCGGCGAAGCCTCAGTCAGCTCACGCTCGCCACCGTCACCGTACCAGCCCACCGCCGAGCCGGAGATCAGCACCTGCGGCCGGCGCTCACGGCGCTCCAGCCAGGCCAGCAACTGCTCGGTGAGGGTCACCCGGCTGGTCCAGAGCAGATTGCGTCGCGCTGCGGTCCAGGGCCGGTCAGCGATCGGCGCACCGGCCAGGTTGACCACCGCGTCGACCTCGTCTTCATCGGCAATGTCCTCCAGCCGGGCGACGCCCCGCACGCCGGTGCCACAGATTTTCGCCACCTGTTCAGGGCGCCGGCTCCAGACCGTCAGGCGATGCCCTTGCTGGCGCCACACCTGGCACAGGTGTTGGCCGATCAGGCCGGTACCGCCGGTCAGCAATATATGCATGGCTGTGTCCTCACACTGGGCGGCCGTGGTCTATTTTTAAGATCAAGGCACTTTTTTGACCGAACGCTCTCGGATAAACATAGGCCAACCTGCCTATCGAGCGGAATAACCTTATACAAACATCGTGCATTGTACAGGTTTACCTGGCAGCGTAGGCTGCGTATAGCTAGGTTCGAAGAGGCCATCATGACAGTACCTATTGCCATCATCGGTGCCGGAATCGCCGGTTTGTCCGCCGCCCAGGCCCTGCAAAAGGCCGGACAGACCGTTCATTTGTTCGACAAGGGCCACGGCAGCGGCGGACGCATGGCCAGCAAGCGCAGCGATGCCGGCGCCCTGGACCTCGGTGCCCAGTACTTCACCGCCCGCGACCGGCGCTTTGTCGAACAGGTCCAGCAATGGGTGGCCAATGGCTGGGCTGCGCAGTGGAAACCGCAGCTGTACAACTACCGCGATGGCGAACTGACCCCCTCCCCCGACGAACAAACCCGATGGGTCGGCGTGCCGCGCATGAGCGCCATCACTCGCGGCCTGCTCAAGGATGTCACGGTGAACTTCGGCTGCCGCATCGCCGAGGTGTTCCGCGGCAAGCAATACTGGCACTTGCAGGACACCGAAGGCTGCAGCCATGGGCCGTTCAGCCAGGTGGTGATCGCCGTGCCGGCACCCCAGGCCACCCCGTTGCTGGCCGCCGCCCCCAAACTCGCGGCGGTTGCCGCCGGGGTGCAAATGGAGCCGACCTGGGCCGTTGCCCTGGGCTTCCAGACACCACTGGAAACCCCTATGCAGGGCTGCTTCGTGCAAGACAGCCCGCTCGACTGGCTGGCGCGCAACCGCAGTAAACCGGGCCGTGACGAGCACCTCGACACCTGGGTGCTGCATGCCACCTCCAACTGGAGCAAACAGCACATCGACCTGCCCAAGGAAGAAGTGATCGAGCAGTTGTGGGGAGAATTTGCCGAATTGGTCGGCTGCGTTGTCCCCGCACCGACCTTTGCGCTTGCCCACCGCTGGTTGTACGCACGCCCTGCCGTCAATCATGAGTGGGGCACGCTGGCCGATGCCGACCTGGGCCTGTATGCCTGTGGCGACTGGTGCCTGTCCGGTCGGGTCGAAGGGGCGTGGCTCAGCGGCCAGGAAGCCGCTCGACGCCTGCTGGAGCATCTGGAATAATCGACAGCGAATTTATACAAAAAAATATTCTTGTATAAGTTTTCATCTGTGCTGGAATAGACTTGTACAAACCGTGCAGCCTGTACAAGTCATTCCGGAGACCGCGATGAACGCTTTCCCGCCCAGCGGCAAGCCACGTCTGGCCATCAGCGCCTGCCTGACTGGCCTGAACGTACGCTACAACGCCGGCCACAAAGCCTCCAGCCTCTGTCTTGAACTGCTCGACCAGCATTTCGACTGGGTCCCACTGTGCCCCGAGGTCGCCATTGGCCTGGGCACGCCCCGGGAACCCATTCGCCTGGTGGGCGATCCCGAGCACCCGGCTGTCACCGGTACGCGTAACAATGTCACCGATTTCGCCGGCCCGTTGCGTGCCTACGGCGCGCAGATGGCCGACGAACTCGACGATATCTGCGGCTACATCTTCATGCAAAAGTCACCGTCCTGTGGCCTTGAACGGGTCAAGGTCTACCAGGAGGACGGCCGCCCGGCCCACCAGAATGGCCGGGGCGCCTACGCTGCGGCATTCTGCGAGCGGCGCCCGGACCTGCCGGTCGAAGAGGAAGGCCGGCTGCACGATCCGGTGCTGCGGGAAAACTTCATCGCCCGCGTCTACGCCTACGCCGACTGGCGCCAACTGCTGCGCCAGGGCCTGAGTCGCGGCGCGCTGATCCGTTTCCATGCCCGCTACAAGTACCTGCTGATGGCGCACAATCCCCAGGCGTACCGCGGCCTTGGGCGCCTGCTCGGGAGCATGAGCCGCGACGATGATCCAGCGCAGCTCGGTCCGCGCTACTTCAGCCAGCTGATGCAGGCGCTACGCCGCTGCGCAAGCCGCGGCACCCACGGCAACGTGCTTCAGCACCTGAGCGGCTACCTGCGCAACGACCTCGGCCAGGCGGACAAGGCCGAGCTGCAACAGGTCATCGGCCAGTACCAGAAAGGCGTGGTGCCTTTGGTGGTGCCCTTGACCCTGCTCAAGCACCATCTGCGCCGTCATCCCGATCCCTACCTGCTGCAACAGGCCTACCTGCAACCCCATCCGGAAGACCTCGGACTGCGCAATGCCATCTGACCCCTTGCTGCCCATCGGCGAAGTGGCCCGCTTGACCGGCGTCAACCCAGTCACCCTGCGCGCCTGGGAACGCCGCTACGGCTTGATCACGCCGCAGCGCACGCCCAAGGGGCATCGTCTTTATCCCCAGGACCAGGTGGAGCGCGTCCAGGCCGTGCTGCGCTGGCTGGAGCGTGGCGCTGCGGTGAGCCAGGTGCGCGAACTGCTGGACAATGCCACGCACGCCACCGCGCCGATCCAGGGCGAATGGGGCGAGCGTATCGAACAGCTGATCAAGGCCATCGCCCGGCTTGCCCAGCGTCCGCTGGACCAGCTGATCAACCAGATGATCGCCCTCTACCCTGCTGTGACCGTCTGCGAGCGTCTGCTGCTACCGCTGCTTGAAGCCCTCGAACAGCGCTGGCAAACGCATTTCGACGCCCGGCTGGAACAAGTGTTCTTCCAAGGCTGGCTGCGCAGCAAGCTGGGGGCACGGGTCTATCACGACAGTCACTCGCTCGGTGGCCCCTGCGTACTGCTTGCCCGCACCGACGATGCACCTTTCGATCCGCAATTTTGGCTCTGCGCCTGGCTGCTGAGCAGCAACGGCTACGCTCTGGAGATCCTCGAGTGGTCAGTCGAGCCCCGCCAACTGCGCCAGGCCGTGGAGCAGTTGCGGCCGCAAGCGCTGCTGCTGCACCTCGGTCGCCGCCCCGACCTCGCCGCACTGGGCCGTGCGCTGCAGGACATCAACACGATGAAACTCCTGGGTGGCAACACAGTCACTCTCCATAAGGCGCAATTGCAGGCACTGTCGTTGACTGACCTACACCTGTTCGACAGTCCGCAAACCGCCTTGCGCCGTCTTCAGCAATCCCGACCTTGAGCCTTCCCCCCATGCAACTGATCTGGCTGCGCAGCGACCTGCGCATCGACGACAACACTGCCCTCGCGGCCGCCTGTCAACGTGGCCCGACCGTGGCCCTCTGGATTGCCAGCCCCGGCCAGTGGCAGGCCCACGACGATGCGCCGTGCAAGGTCGATTTCTGGCTGCGCAACCTGCGACTGCTACAACAGTCGCTGGCGGCACTGAACATTCCACTGCTGATTCGCACCACCGACACCTGGGCAGATGTCCCTGAATGCGTGCTCGGTGTCTGCCGTCAGCACCGCATAGAGGCCGTGCACTGGAACGACGAATACGGCATCAACGAGGCACGGCGGGACCAAGCGACATATGAAGCGCTGCAGCAAGCCGGGATCAGCGCCACCGGCCACCTCGACCAGCTGCTGTTCAGACCCGGCAGCGTGCTGACCCGCACCGGCCAGTACTTCCAGGTATTCAGCCAGTTCAAGCGAGTCTGCCTGGAGCACCTGCACCGCAGCCTCCCGCCGCTGGTTCAATCGGTACAGGCCCAGCAGTCCCTCGGTATTCATGGCGACGCCATCCCGCTGCAGATCGAAGGCTTCGAGCCCCCTTCCGATACCCTGCGCCAGCACTGGCCTGCAGGCGAGGATGAAGGCAGGCGGCGGCTACAGCGCTTCGTCGACGAAACCATCGACGACTACGCCCAACTGCGCGACCTGCCTGCCAAGGCAGGCACCAGCCAGTTGTCCCCCTATCTCGCCGCTGGCGTGCTCTCGCCGCGCCAGTGCCTACACGCGGCACTGGCGAGCAACAGGGGCGAATTCGACAGCGGCAGCGTCGGCGTGCAGACCTGGGTCAACGAGCTGCTGTGGCGCGAGTTCTACAAGCACACCCTGGTGGGCTACCCCCGAGTCTCCCGGCACCGCGCCTTCCGCCCGCAGACAGAAGCATTGCCCTGGCGCGACGCACCCGCCGACCTGCAGGCCTGGAAAGAGGGCCGAACCGGCTTCCCCCTGATCGATGCCGCCATGCGCCAGCTGCTGCACACTGGCTGGATGCACAACCGCTTGCGCATGATCGTCGCCATGTTCCTCAGCAAGAACCTGCTGATCGACTGGCGGCAGGGCGAACGGCATTTCATGCGTCACCTGATAGACGGGGACCTGGCCGCCAACAACGGTGGCTGGCAGTGGAGCGCCTCGACGGGGACCGATGCGGTGCCCTATTTCCGAATCTTCAACCCCGTTACCCAATCGCAGCGTTTCGACCCCAAGGGAACCTTCATCCGTCATTGGTTGCCTGAGCTGGAAGAAAAAGATGATCGATCGATCCATCAACCGGTGAAATCTACGGATCTATTTGCTACTAATTATTACCTGAGCCCGATAGTCGATCTCGATAGCAGTCGCCAAAGAGCACTGGAGGCCTTCAAAGGCTTGTCCAACTGGCAGGATCAGAGGGCATAACGCATGACACGTCGTTTCTGGGTCACAGGAGCCAGCCACGGAGTTGGGCTGGCGTTGGTGGGACAGTTGCTCGCATCGGGGCATCAGGTTGCCGCCAGTGGCAGGGATAGCCAGGAACTGGACACACTGGGCCAACAGCACGGCGCACGCCTGCTGCGCCTTCCCGCTCCCTTGCCGGAAGCCAGCCAACGGCTTCTGGCGAAATGGGGCGCACTCGACAGCCTGATCATCAACGCCGGCACCTGCGACTACCTGCCAGATGCTGTAGCGGATGGGGAGGTGTTCGAGCAGATCATCAGCAGCAACCTGCTGGCCACGCAGCAGTGCCTGGCCGGCGCCCTGCCACTGCTGGCCAAGGGCGAGAAACCACAGGTCATGGCCATCCTCAGTCGCTACTCGGCGTTGCAGCTGTTCGAGCCGAACCAGCCGCTCAGTGGCGGCAACAGCCTGCCGAAGTGGTTGAGCGAGCAACGCAACTCCTTGCACGCGCTGGGCATCGACCTGACCGTGGTGGCGCCTCAATCGCTGAAAAACCCGGTGAGCTCGGTGCAGGCCATTCCGGAGCCCTGGACGGCGCAAAGCGCGGCGCAGGAGTTGCTGGCACGCCTGGATCAGCGCCAACCCGAGCTGGTACTGGAGGTGCTCAACCCAGGCGAACTCTGGCCACTGCCGAAGAGCAGCTGACTGCAGGCTTCAAGGCAGGAAGCGCTGCACGCTGCCGGATTGGTTCCACAACAGCGGCAGGACTTTCTGCAGGTTGCCTGGCTCGCCACTGCTCCAGAACGCCGTCGGCTGCGCCGGCCCGTCGCCGAGCAGCCCGCGAGCATCCAGCAGACGTTGCAGTTGGCGCGCCACGGCAGCGCCGGTGTCGATGATCGCCACATCCGCCGGCACCATCTCGGCCAGCATGGGCCGTAGGAACGGATAGTGGGTGCAACCCAGGATCAGGGTGTCGCAGCCGGCCGCCAGCAACGGTTTCACATAACCCGACAGCAACTGGCGCAGTTGCTCGCTGACCAGGTCCCCCGCCTCAATACGCTCGACCAGCCCAGGGCAAGGTTGGGTGATTACCCGCACGTCATTGGCGAAGCGGTCGAGCAAGGCAGCGAACTTGGCGCTTTGCAGGGTACCGGTGGTGGCCAGCACGCCGACCACGCCGGAACGGGTTGCCGCGGCCGCCGGCTTGACCGCCGGCTCCATCCCCACCAACGGCCAGTCCGGGTAAAGCTCGCGCAGGTCGGCCACCGCCGCCACCGTAGCCGTGTTGCAGGCCAGGACCAGCGCCTTGGCGCCCTGCTCATGGAAAAAACCGGCGATTAGTCGCAGGCGCTGGCGAATGTAGTCCGGCGACTTCTCGCCATAGGGCACATGGCCGCTGTCGGCCAGATAGAGCAACGACTCGTTGGGCAGCAGGCGCTGGATCTCGGCCAGCACCGACAAACCGCCAACGCCGGAGTCCATCACGCCCACCGGCGCCGAACGCTCAGCCATGGCGATTGCCACACACGGCACAGGCGGGGTCGCGCTTGACCCGCAATTCGCGCATGCGGGTGCTCAGGGCGTCGATCAGCAGCAGGCGGCCGATCAGCGGCTCGCCGAAACCGGCCAGCAACTTCAGCGCTTCCAGTGCCTGCAGGCTGCCGACCAGCCCCACCAGCGGGCCGATTACCCCGGCCTCGCTGCAGGTCAGCTCGGCCTCGCTGCCATGGCCATACAGGCAGTGATAGCAGGGGCTGGTGTCGCGGCGGGTGTCGAACACCGACAACTGGCCCTCAAGGCGGATCGCCGCGCCGCTGACCAACGGTTTGCCCGCAACCACGCAGGCAGCATTGACCGCCTCGCGGGTGCCGAAGTTGTCGGAGCAGTCGAGCACCACATCGACCGCCGCCACTGCGGCGGCCAGCGAATCCTCATCCAGTGCCCGACGATGGGCGACCAGGCTGATCTCCGGGTTGATCGCCTGCAAACGCCTGATGGCCGAATCGACCTTGCTCATGCCGACGCTGTCGCTGTCGTGGATCACCTGGCGTTGCAGGTTGGTCAGGTCGACGGTGTCGAAATCGGCCAGATGCAGCCCGCCGACACCTGCCGCGGCAAGGTACAGCGCCACCGGCGAGCCCAGCCCGCCGAGGCCGATGACCAGGGCCTTGCCGTGTTTCAGGCGCAACTGCCCATCGATATCCACCTGCGACAGCAGGATCTGCCGGCTGTAGCGCAACAGCTCCTGGTCGCTCAGCATGACAGGCGCCCCAGGCTGATACGTTCGTGGCCGCCCAGGTCGACACGGCTGGCGACATCGATGAAGCCCGCCGCTGCCAACAGGTCGCGTACAGCAGGCGCCTGGTCATAGCCGTGCTCGAGCAGCAGCCAACCACCGGGCTGCAGGTGTGCCGGGGCCTGGGCGACGATCACCCGCAGGTCGTCCAGCCCGTCTTCGCCGGCCACCAGGGCACTGCTGGGCTCGAAGCGCACGTCACCAGCCACCAGGTGCGGATCGGCGGCGCGGATATAGGGCGGGTTGCTGAGAATCATGTCGAAACGCTCACCCACAAGGGCATCGAACCAGTGGCTGGCGCGCACCTGGACATTGCCCAGGCCCAGGCGCTCGCGGTTGCGCTCGGCCAAGGCCACGGCCTCGTCGATGCGGTCCACCGCCGTGACCTGCCACGCCGGGCACTCACTGGCCAGGGCCAGGGCGATGGCCCCGGTGCCGGTGCCCAGGTCGAGGACCCGGGCAGGTGTGGGCGGCACGAGTTCGAGGGCGGTTTCCACCAGCAACTCGGTGTCCGGACGCGGAATCAGCGTGTGTGGCGCGACTTCCAGATCCAGTTTCCAGAACCCCTGCTGGCCGAGGATATAGGCCACCGGCTCACCGGCGCGACGCCGCTCGAGGTAGTCGGCGAACACCTGCGCCGCCTCGCTGCTGACGATGCGCTCGGGCCAGGTGTGCAGGAAGCTGCGCGACTTGCCCAAGGCCGCAGCCAGGAGCAACTCGGCGTCCAGCCGTTCGGTCGGCGAGTCCGGCAACTGCGCGTTGCGCAGCAGGCTGGCGATGATGGTCATTCAATCCCCCAGGGCGGCCAGCTGATCGGCCTGGTATTCGGCCAGCAACGGCTCGATCACGGCCTCCACGCCACCGGCGAGGATATCGTCCAGGGAGTAGAGCGTGAGGTTGATACGGTGGTCGGTGACCCGGCCCTGTGGATAGTTGTAGGTGCGGATGCGCTCGGAACGGTCACCCGAACCCACCAGCAGCTTGCGTTCGCTGGCGATGGCGTTCTGTGCGGCGCTGGTCTGCATGTCGTTCAGCTTGGCCGACAGCCAGGACATGGCGCGGGCACGGTTCTTGTGCTGCGAACGCTCTTCCTGGCACTCGACCACGATGCCGGTGGGCAAGTGGGTGATGCGGATCGCCGAGTCGGTCTTGTTGACGTGCTGGCCGCCGGCGCCGGAGGCGCGATAGGTGTCCACGCGCAGGTCAGCCGGGTTGATCTCGATCGCCACCTGCTCATCTGGTTCGGGCAGCACCGCCACGGTGCAGGCGGAGGTGTGGATGCGGCCCTGCGATTCGGTTTCCGGGACTCGCTGCACACGGTGCGCGCCGGACTCGAACTTGAGCTTGCCGTAGACGCTGTCGCCTTCGACCCGGGCGATGATCTCCTTGTAGCCGCCGTGCTCGCCTTCGTTCTCGGAGAGGATCTCCAGGCGCCAGCCGCGTTTCTCGGCGTAGCGCGAGTACATGCGGAACAGGTCGCCGGAGAAGATCGCCGCCTCGTCGCCGCCGGTGCCGGCGCGGATCTCGAGGAACACGTTGCGCCCGTCGTTGGGGTCCTTGGGCAGCAGCATGCGCTGTAGTTGCGACTCCAGGCCCACCAGTTGCTCTTTCGCTTCCCGCACTTCTTCGACCGCCATTTCGCGCAGGTCGGGGTCGGCGTCCTTGAGCAGCGCCTGGGCGCCTTCGAGGTCGTCCTGGACCTTGCGCCAGCCTTGATAGCAGGCGATCACCGGCTCGACTTCGGCGTACTCGCGGGAGTAGGCGCGAAAACGCGTCTGGTCGGAAATGACTTCGGCGTCACCGAGCAGCGCGGTGAGTTCCTCGAAGCGATCCTGGAGCGTGTCCAGTTTGTTCAGCAGCGACGCTTTCATTGCGGGGATTTGTCCGTCGAGCCCTCGTGGAGGGCGAAGAGTTCCTGGGCCATGGCCAGCGCATCGAGGCGGCCTTCGGCGGAGAGCTTTTTCAGTTGCACGCTGGGGGCGTGCAGGAGCTTGTTGGTCAGGCCCCGGGCCAGCTGCATCAGCACGTCCTCGGGATTGCCGCCATTGGCCAACAGGCGCTGGGCTTTTTGCAGTTCTTCGTCGCGCAGGCGCTCGCTCTGCTGGCGGTAGGCCTTGAGCACATCCACCGCTGCCAGTTCGCGCAGGCGCACCATGAAATCGTCGGCGCCGGCCGAGACCAGTTCTTCGGCGGCCTGGGCCGCGCCCTGGCGGCTCTTGAGGTTTTCCGCGACGACTTCGTGCAGGTCGTCGACGGTATAGAGGTAGACGTCGTCCAACTCGCCCACCTGCGGCTCGATGTCACGCGGCACGGCGATGTCGACCATGAAGATCGGCTTGTGCCGGCGCTGCTTCAGCGCGCTTTCCACCGCACCCTTGCCGAGAATCGGCAACTGGCTGGCGGTGGAACTGATGACGATGTCGCTGTTGGCCAGTTCCTGCGGGATGTCCGATAGCAGCACGGCATGGGCGCCGAACTGCTCGGCGAGAATGCTGGCGCGCTCGAGGGTGCGGTTGGCCACGACGATCCGACGCACGCCCTGCTCGTGCAGGTGACGGGCGACCAGGGTGATGGTCTCACCGGCGCCGATCAGCAGCGCCTGGCTGCGGCCCAGGTCGGAGAAGATCTGCCTGGCCAGACTGACCGCGGCGAACGCCACCGAGACCGGGTTTTCGCCGATGGCGGTGTCGGTGCGCACCTGCTTGGCGGCGCTGAAGGTGGCCTGGAACAGGCGCCCCAGCAGCGGCCCGACGGTGCCGGCCTCGCGGGCCACGGCGTAGGCTGACTTCATCTGGCCGAGGATCTGCGGTTCGCCGAGTACCAGCGAATCGAGGCCGGAGGCCACGCGCATCATGTGCCGGACCGCATCGTGCTCTTCATGGACGTAGGCGCTGGCACGCAGTTCGTCGAGGCTCAGCTGGTGGTAGTCGGCCAGCCATTGCAGCACGGCGTCGGCGGCGAGGTGGTCCTGCTCTATATAGAGTTCGCTGCGGTTGCAGGTGGACAGGATCGCCGCCTCGCGGCTGGCGGTCAGTCGGCAGAGCTGCTGCAGGGCGTCGACCAGCTGCTCGGGCGTAAACGCCACGCGCTCGCGTACGTCTACCGAGGCAGTCTTATGGTTGATACCAAGTGCAAGAAAGGCCATGCAAGGTCGCTGGTTGGGACGTGAAGCCGATAATTGTCCTACTTCGCAGGTTTTAGAACAACCACCGTTCGCTATTGTGGCGATGCGGCGTGCCTATCGCTCCACACCGCCACCCATCCCTGCCGTTGCCATTGCCGATCTGGAGTCTAGCGCCATACCCAGCTAGCGACAGCTGCGCCAGTCCAGGCGCCGCCCGTACTTTCGCGACTTCAGGAGGCCGAACGCAGGCCTAGCGAAGGGAGGTGACGGGCATGGATGCCCATCAAGCGCTGCGCAAGAACTCCGCTCGGCCTCCTGAAGTCGCAATTGGCGTTGCCTGAACTACCGCGCGCTCAGAAGCAAAAACAAGGGCAAGGGCAAGGGCAGGATGCCTTGGGCTGGTTGCGAACCACCGCCCCGGCGCATTGTCCCTATACTCCGAAGCACCGCTTCACACCACGACCTTCGCAGGTGGGTTTGCCATCGCGCTTGTGTCATCATGCTCCGACCGCCGGTTTAGCCTCTTTAATAAGCCTCTATGAACAAATCCTACGCATTGCTGCTTGCCCTCGCCCTGCTTCAAGGCTGCCAGAGCCTGGCCCCGAAGACGGACGCCCAGTCGCCCGCCACCGATGCCGGCAAGAGCGCGGAAAAGCCCGTGGTGTATGGATCGTTCAAGCAAGACACCCTGTACAGCCTGCTGGTGGCTGAGCTGGCCGGCCAGCGCAACCGCTTCGACATTGCCCTGGCCAACTACGTCGACCAGGCCGAAAAGACCCAGGACCCGGCCGTCTCCGAGCGTGCCTATCGCATCGCCGAATACCTCGGCGCCGACGAACCGGCCCTGGACTCCGCGCTAATCTGGGCCCGCAACGATCCGCAGAATCTCGACGCCCAGCGCGCCGCGGCCATCCAGCTGGCCCGCGCCGGACGCTACGACGAATCCATGACCTACATGGAAAAGGTACTGCAGGGCCAGGGCGACACCCATTTCGACTTCCTCGCCCTGGCGGCGGCCGAGACCGACCAGAACACCCGTGATGGCCTGATGCAGAGCTTCGACCGCCTGCTGGTGAAATACCCCGACAACGGCCAGCTGGTGTTCGGCAAGGCCCTGCTGCTCAATCAGGACGACAAGCCGCAACAAGCCCTCGACCTGCTCGAAGCCCACCCGCCGCAGAACGGCGAGATCGCCCCGGTGCTGCTGCGCGCCCGCCTGCTGCAGGCCCTGGACCGTGGCCCAGAGGCCCTGCCGCTGCTGCGTGGGGCGATCCGCGACAACCCCGAGGACAAGCGCCTGCGCCTGACCTACGCCCGCACCCTGGTCGAGCAGGACCGCATCGACGACGCCAAGGCCGAGTTCGAGAGCCTGCTGCAGCAGTACCCCGAAGACGACGAGATCCGCTACTCGCTGGCCCTGGTATGCCTGGAGACCAAGCACTGGGACGAAGCCGAGGGTTACCTGCAGGAACTGGTCGAACGTGACGCCAACGTCGACGCCGCCCACCTCAACCTGGGCCGCATCCGCGAAGAACGCAGCCAGCCGGCAGCCGCCCTGCGCGAATACGCCCTGGTCGGCCCCGGCCCGGACTACCTGCCAGCGCAACTGCGCCAGGCCGATATCCTCATCGCCAACGGTCGCAGCGCCGAAGCCTCGCGGATACTCGCCGAAGCCCGCGAAGCCCAGCCGGACTACGCCATCCAGCTGTACCTGATCGAAGCCGAAAGCCTGGGCAACAACGGCAAGGAGGCCCAGGCCGGACAAGTGCTGGAGCAAGCGATCAAGCGCTACCCGGACGACCTCAACCTGCTCTACACCCGCGCCATGCTCGCCGAGAAGCGCAACGACCTGGCGCAGATGGAGAAAGACCTGCGCGCCATCCTGGCCCGCGAGCCGGAAAACGCCATGGCCCTCAACGCCCTGGGCTACACCCTGGCCGACCGCACCACCCGCTACAGCGAGGCCAAGGCGCTGATCGACAAGGCGCACCAGCTCACCCCAGACGACCCCGCGGTGCTCGACAGCCTGGGCTGGGTGGCCTATCGCATGGGCAACCTCGAGGAAGCCGAACGCCAGCTGCGCCTGGCCTTCGAGCGCTTCCCCGACCACGAAGTCGCCGCCCACCTGGGCGAAGTCCTCTGGGCCAACGGCAAGCGCCGCGAAGCCCGCCAAGTCTGGGCCAAGGGCTTCGAAGCCCAGGCCGACAGCCCCATCCTGCGCAAGACCTTGCTGCGCCTGACCGGATCCGAGAGCCTTTAAACCATGTTCCTGCGTCATTGCATCACCTTCACCCTTATCGCCCTGCTCGCCGGTTGCGCCGGCTTCGGCAGCAAGGAAGCCGTACAGGGCCAGGGCAACCCGCAGCTGTGGCGCGAGCACAAACAGCAGCTCGGCAGCCTCGACGGCTGGCAGATCAACGGCAAGGTCGGCATCCGCGCCCCGCGCGACTCCGGCAGCGGCACGCTGTTCTGGCTGCAACGCCAGGACTACTACGACATCCGCCTGGCCGGCCCCCTGGGCCGCGGCGCGGCGCGCCTGACCGGGCGCCCCGGCGGCGTGGTGCTGGAAGTGGCCAACCAGGGCCGCTACGAGGCCGCCAACCCCGAGGCGCTGCTGGAGGAACAACTGGGCTGGCGCCTGCCGGTATCGCACCTGGTCTGGTGGGTGCGAGGCCTGCCCGCCCCGGACAGCAAGAGCCAGCTGACTCTCGACGGCGACAGCCGCCTGGCCAGCCTTCACCAGGATGGCTGGCAGGTCGAGTACCTGAGCTATGTGGAGCAGAACGGCTACTGGCTGCCCGAGCGCCTCAAGCTGCACGGCGAGAACATCGACGTGACCCTGGTGGTCAAGGACTGGCAGCCACGCCAGCTGGGGCATTAATACAATGCACAAGCTGACCCTGCCCGCCCCGGCCAAGCTCAACCTGTGGCTGCACATCACCGGCCGCCGCGCCGACGGCTACCACGAGCTGGAAACCGTGTTCCAGTTCCTCGAGCACGGCGACGAGCTGAGCTTCGCCCTGCGCGAGGACGGCCAGATCCGCCTGCAGACTGAAATTGAAGGCGTGCCCCACGACAGCAACCTGATCGTCCGCGCCGCGCGCCTGCTGCAGGCACAGTCCGGCACGCCGCTCGGCGCTGACATCTGGCTACACAAGGTGTTGCCCATGGGCGGCGGCATCGGTGGCGGCAGCTCGGACGCTGCTACCACCCTGCTGGCGCTCGCGCACCTGTGGCAGCTGGACTGGGACGAAGACCGCCTGGCCAGCCTGGGCCTGTCGCTCGGCGCCGATGTGCCGGTGTTTGTCCGGGGCCATGCGGCCTTCGCCCAGGGTGTTGGCGAGCAACTGACCCCGGTCGACCCCGAGGAACCTTGGTATGTCGTGCTGGTGCCGCAAGTGTCTGTCAGCACAGCGGAAATTTTTTCGCATCCGGAGTTGACACGTGATTCCCTCCCCCTTAAGATGCGCCCCGTTCCCGAGGGAAACAGTCGAAATGACTGCCAACCGGTAGTAGAGCAACGGTATCCTGAAGTTCGCAATGCGCTGATTTCACTGGGTAAATTCACCGAAGCACGAATGACCGGCACTGGAAGTTGTGTGTTTGGGGCCTTCCCAAGCAAAGCCGAAGCTGATAAAGTTCTGGCCCTTCTTTCAGAGACCCAAACAGGGTTTGTGGCGAAAGGAAGCAATGTTTCGATGTTGCATCGCAAGCTGCAAGTTCTGATCAAGAAGTCGAGTTCATAAGAATTCGCAGCAACAGATACAGGGGCGTCGCCAAGCGGTAAGGCAGCAGGTTTTGATCCTGCCATGCGTTGGTTCGAATCCAGCCGCCCCTGCCATTTCTTATACTCATCCAGGTTACCCTCAGCCTTCAGGTACTGCGCGTGTCCAAGATGATGGTCTTCACGGGGAATGCCAACCCCGATCTGGCTCGGCGTGTTGTACGTCAGCTGCATATTCCACTGGGTGATGTTTCTGTCGGTAAATTCTCCGATGGCGAAATCAGTGCTGAAATCAATGAAAATGTCCGCGGTAAAGACGTCTTCATCATTCAGCCCACCTGTGCTCCAACCAACGACAATCTGATGGAACTGGTCGTGATGGCAGATGCCTTCCGCCGCTCCTCAGCGTCGCGAATCACCGCCGTGATTCCCTACTTCGGATACGCCCGCCAGGACCGCCGTCCGCGTTCGGCACGTGTAGCCATCAGCGCCAAAGTCGTCGCTGACATGCTCACTGTCGTGGGTATCGACCGTGTACTCACCGTCGACCTGCACGCTGACCAGATCCAGGGTTTCTTCGATATCCCCGTCGACAACATCTACGGCTCGCCCGTACTGGTCGACGACATCGAAGACCAGCGTTTCGAGAACCTGATGATCGTTTCCCCGGACATCGGCGGTGTGGTGCGTGCTCGCGCCGTCGCCAAGTCCCTGGGTGTCGATCTCGGGATCATCGACAAGCGCCGCGAAAAGGCTAACCACTCCGAGGTGATGCACATCATCGGCGACGTCGAAGGACGCACCTGCATCCTGGTAGACGACATGGTCGACACCGCCGGCACCCTGTGCCATGCGGCCAAGGCCCTGAAAGAACACGGTGCCGCCAAGGTCTACGCCTACTGCACGCACCCTGTCCTGTCGGGCCGCGCGATCGAGAACATCGAGAAGTCGGTACTGGACGAGCTGGTGGTGACCAACACCGTGCCGCTGTCCGCCGCTGCTCAAGCCTGTGACCGTATCCGCCAGCTGGATATCGCACCGGTTGTTGCTGAAGCGGTACGCCGCATCAGCAACGAAGAATCGATCAGCGCGATGTTCCGCTAAACGGATCACTCGCTGACGAAAAGCGCCCCGCCCCAACACTGGTTGTTGGGGCGGGGCTTTTTTGCCATCCCCGTCTGGCGCTGGTCGCAAACGCCTTTCGGGAGGCTAATTTGGAGAAACAAAATGACTGACTTCATCCTGAACGCCCAAGCGCGTACTGACCTGGGGAAAGGTGCGAGCCGCCGCCTGCGTCACTCCGCCAGCATCCCTGCCGTTGTCTACGGTGGCAATAAAGAAGCCCAATCCCTGACCATCGTGGCCAAGGAAATTGCCAAGCTGTTCGAAAACGAAGCTGCCTTCAGCCACGTGATCGAACTGAACGTCGACGGCGCCAAGCAGAACGTCGTGGTCAAGGCCATGCAGCGTCACCCGGCCAAAGGCTTCATCATGCACGCCGACTTCGTTCGCGTCGTTGCTGGCCAGAAGCTGACCGCCAAGGTTCCAGTTCACTTCGTCGGTGAAGAAGCCCCGATCAAGAAAGGCGGCGAGATCTCGCACGTCGTTTCCGAGATCGAAGTGTCCTGCGAAGCCAAGGATCTGCCTGAGTTCATCGAAGTCGACCTGTCCAAGGCCGAAGTCGGCACCATCATCCACCTGTCGGACCTGAAAGCTCCGAAAGGCGTAGAGTTCGTTGCTCTGGCCCACGGTGATGACAAAGCTGTTGCCAACGTCCACGCCCCGCGCGTTGCCGCTGAAGCTGCTGAAGGCGCTGCCGAGTAATCCACTCGCACGCCGGCGTTGATCGGGTTACAGTGCCGCGCGCACCGTAACCCACCAACTCCAAGGAAGAGCCCCTGACGTGACCGCCATCCAGTTGATCGTCGGCCTGGGTAACCCCGGCCCCGAATACGAACAGACCCGGCATAACGCAGGGGCTCTTTTCGTTGAACGCCTCGCCAGCGCCCAGCGCGTTTCGCTGTCCGCTGACAAAAAGTATTTCGGCCTGACGGCTAAGTTCAGCCATCAGGGCAACGATGTTCGCCTGTTGATCCCCACCACCTACATGAACCGTAGCGGCCAGTCCGTGGCGGCTCTGGCCAATTTCTTCCGCATCAAGCCGGAAGCGATCCTGGTGGCCCACGACGAACTCGACCTGCCTCCCGGCGTCGCCAAGCTCAAGAGAGGCGGCGGCCACGGTGGGCACAACGGCCTGCGCGACATCATCGCGCAGCTCGGCAACCAGAACGACTTCCACCGCCTGCGGCTCGGCATCGGCCACCCGGGCGACGCCAAACTGGTCTCCAACTTCGTCCTGGGCCGGGCGCCACGCGCCGAGCAGGAGAAGCTCGACGCCAGCATCGATTTTGCCCTCGGCGTGATGCCCGACGTGCTGGCCGGCGACTTCGCCAAGGCCATGCGCGAACTGCACAGCCAGAAGGCCTGACACTTTACGAAAGGGGAATTCCCATGGGTTTCAATTGCGGCATCGTCGGCCTGCCCAACGTCGGCAAGTCCACCCTGTTCAACGCCCTGACCAAGTCCGGCATCGCGGCGGAGAACTTCCCCTTCTGCACCATCGAGCCGAACAGCGGCATCGTGCCGATGCCCGACGCGCGCCTCAACGCGCTGGCCGAGATCGTCAAGCCGAACCGCATCCTGCCGACCACCATGGAGTTCGTCGACATCGCCGGCCTGGTCGCCGGTGCCTCCAAGGGTGAAGGCCTGGGCAACAAGTTCCTCGCCAACATCCGCGAGACCGACGCTATCGCCCACGTGGTGCGCTGCTTCGAAGACGAGAACGTGATCCACGTCTCCAACAGCGTCGACCCCAAGCGCGACATCGAGATCATCGACCTCGAACTGATCTTCGCCGACCTCGACAGCTGCGAGAAGCAACTGCAGAAGGTCGCCCGCAACGCCAAGGGCGGCGACAAGGAAGCTCTGGCTCAGAAGGCCATCCTCGAGCAGCTCATCCCCCACTTCACCGAAGGCAAGCCTGCGCGCAGCCTGATGAAGAACATGAGCGCCGAAGACAAGGCGGTGATCCGCGGCTTCCACCTGCTGACCAGCAAGCCGGTCATGTACATCGCCAACGTCGCCGAAGACGGCTTCGACAACAACCCGCACCTGGATGTGGTCAAGGCCATTGCCGAGGAAGAAGGCGCGGTGGTGGTGCCGGTGTGCAACAAGATCGAAGCCGAGATCGCCGAGCTGGACGACGGTGAAGAGAAAGACATGTTCCTCGAGGCCCTGGGCCTGGAAGAGCCTGGCCTGAACCGCGTGATCCGCGCCGGTTACGAGTTGCTCAACCTGCAGACCTACTTCACCGCAGGCGTGCAGGAAGTGCGTGCCTGGACCGTACGCGTGGGCGCTACCGCCCCACAGGCGGCCGGCGTGATCCACACCGACTTCGAGAAAGGCTTCATCCGCGCCGAAGTGGTGGCCTACGACGACTTCATCCAGTTCAAGGGTGAGGGCGGCGCCAAGGAAGCCGGCAAATGGCGCCTTGAAGGCAAGGACTACATCGTCAAGGACGGTGACGTGATGCATTTCCGCTTCAACGTCTGATACCCCGCTCCTGAAAAAACCCGCTGCGGCGGGTTTTTTTTCGCCTACAGAAAAGCCCTACAACCCGCGCCCGTAAAGACCGACATGCATATCGGCAAATTTGCATGCCTAAATATTTCCCAAAATGCATTGACTGCATATGCATTGATGCATAGTCTATCCCTCGAGCCGGACAGCAACCGGTTGTGACACAGGCAGCGATGAACAGGCCTCGACTGTTCAGAGGGTTGGCAACTGGCCCGGGTGTGCAGCGTAAAGCACCACGATCAGTTTTCCGGCGGGCAGACGGCCGCGGTCGGAGTCATCAATTTGAAGCGCAGCCGCATGGCGTCACCAGTCGTGGCCAGCGGTTCGACAACGCATTACTGAAAAGCCTGCACGGCGGGCTTTTTGGAATGCCGAGCATCACTTCGGCGGTTCACCGAACTCTGTGGGAGCGGGCAATCCCCCCACGTACTCAACGATGAATTTCCCAGCCACCTCTCCCTGTACGGAGGCCTCCCCATGAACCAGTTGAAAGCACTCACCACCTACCTGCTCGAACGCAAGCTGGTGCCTGCCGGGCAACTGCACGCCTGGTCCCAGCAGCTGGACCTGCAACTGGCCTGGACGCAAACCGAACTGGGCCTGCACATGGGCAACCTGCGCTACCGCGCCCTGTTCGACTTCGACGACTTCAGCGGTCATCCCGGGCGCCTGATGGCACTCGCCGGCAGCTGGCTGGAAACCAACGACCCCGGGCGTCACCTGTTCGCCCTGCCGGCGCCGACCCTCGCCGTCAAGCAGAAGGTCCCGGGCAGCGACCTGCTCGATGTGTCGCTGGTCCTGGAGTTCGTCGAGCCCCTTTACCTGACCGAGGATGCGGCCGGCGAGATCGAGGTCTTCGGCAAGACCTGGTCATTCCAACCCTATGACCTGTGGGTCGCCGAGCAAGGCGAAGTCGCCCTGCAGGCCAGTCCCCTCCCCTGACCCATTACCCGGGCTGCGATGCCCGCCCCGCCCGCGACCTGATCGACAGGTCCTGGCACAACCCTTCAATCACCCCGCTAACGAGGCAACCTATGGCACTCGGTAAAATCAGCGTGAACAATCTCAACCTCGGCCAGGGTGCCGTGACCGAGATCGAGCGCTACTTCCTCTTCATCGGCCCCGCCGCCAAGAACGTCGGCAAGCTGTTGACCCTGAACACGGACAGCGACCTGGACAATGAGCTGGGCGTGGCCGCCAGCGACCTGAAGACCCAACTGATCGCTGCCCGGGCCAACGGCGGCGACCGCTGGGCCTGCCTGGCCGCGCCAATCGGCGCTGAGGGCGACTGGGCGAGCGCCCTGGAGTATGCCCAGCAACACGGCTACTCGGTCGAGGGCATCGTCATCACCAAGCCGGCGACCGCCGGCGCGGAACTGCTGGCCATGCACACCGCCGCCGAACAGCTGAACGCCCGCTACGGCCGGCGCTCGTTCGTCCTGGCCGCGTCCGCCGGCATCCTGCCGACCGTGACCTGGTCGGACTACCTGCTCGAGCAGAAGGCGCTCACCGGCGATGTCGCCGCGCCACGCGTCGTGGTAGTGCCGCAGCTGCACGGCAACGACCTGGGCGTGCTCGCCGGGCGCCTGGCAAACGCTGCCTGGAGCATCGCCGATACCCCGATGCGCGTCGCCAGTGGCCCTGTCCTGGGCCTGGGCGCGGTGCCCGCGGACAAGGACGGCGTGCCACTGCCATCGGCGGTGCGCAGCGAGCTGGACAAGGCACGCTTCTCCGTCTCGCAGACCTACCCGGACTACGAGGGCGTGTACTGGGGCGATGCCAACATGCTCGACACCGCCGCCAGCGACTTCCAGGTCCTGGAATACCTGCGCCTGGCCGACAAGGCAGCCCGCCAGGTCCGCCCGCTGCTGATCCGCCGCATCGGCGACCGCCGCCTGAACAACAGCCCCGCCAGCATGGCCGCCAACACCAGCGCGCTGATGGCGCCGCTGCGACGGATGGCCAAGGCGGTGAAATTCGCCGGCGAAGTGTTCCCCGGCGAAATCCAGCCGCCGCGCGACGGCGACCTGGTCATCGTCTGGAAAAGCCACACCCAGGTGGAAGTGTTCATCCGCATCCGCCCGCACAACTGCCCCAAGGACATCACCGCGAACATCGCGCTGGACCTTTCCCAGGACAACCAGGAGTAACCCATGGCCAAGATCAGTGGCTTGAACTTCGACATCAACGTGGGCGACCTGAAGATCCACGTTGAGAGCGCAACCCTCGACATCACCGACAACAGCGCCGTGGCGCACACCAAGGGCGTGCCGGACGGCTGGGTCGCCGGCGACGTGGCCGCCAGCGGCGAGCTGGAGGTGGATACCAGCAACTTCAACCTGATCATCGAAGCCGCCGCCAAGGCCGGCAGCTTCCGTCAGCTGGGAACCTTCGACCAGCTGTTCTATGCCAAGACCCCCACCGACGAGATCCGTGTCGAGGCCTTCGGCTGCCGCTTCAAGATCTCCAGCCTGCTCAACATCGACGCCAAGGGCGGCGAGAAGACCAAGCACAAGCTGCCGTTCGACGTCACCAGCCCGGACTTCATCCACGTCAACGGCGTGCCGTACCTGTCCTTCGCCGAGGTCGAGGGCCTGAGCTGATGGTGTGCCCATTCGACCGCGCCCAGGCCCTGGAACAGCTCAGGCGTGATCTGGCGATCGCCGCCGTCCGTGGCCGACGCGTGGCGACTGGGCCCAGCCTTACCCACTGCACGGACTGCGGCGACGAGATCGCCGAGGCGCGCCGCGCCCTGGGCGGCATGCGCCGCTGCATTCCCTGCCAACAGCTTCACGAGCGCGACCGCTGAACACAGCGCCCGCCACGTTCTTTTCCATTCCCGTATTCCAATGGAGTAGTACCCCCATGACCCAACGCACCGAAATCACCCTGGAAGTCGGCGACCTGTCCCTGGACTTCGCCATCGATCCGGCGCTGATGACCAAGTACATCAACGCCCTGACCCCCTCCAACAAGGTCGCCCCGGCCAACAACCTGCTGGTCACCGCCGTGAAGCCCGAGCATAAGGACCAGCTCAAGCCGCTGCTGGCCAACCCGATGACCGTGATCCAGCTGGCCGGTGCCCTGGTCGAGGAGTACGCCCCGACCGTGGAAGTCACCGTAAAAAAGCGCTCGGCCACGCAGAGCGACTGACCGAGGACGGCCTGGGCCAGCTGCTGGCCCTGGCCGAACGCTGGCTGCCCGGTGCCCCGTCCACACCCGAGAACCTGGGCACGGCCAAGTGGCTGGAGGACGAGCACTGGCGGCGAATGGAAATCGCCATCGCCAACGGCATCGCCCGTGCATTCAATGGAGGCTGACATCCCATGAGCGCTAACAACGCAATCAGCCGGCTGGATTTCATCCTGTCGCTGACCGACAAAGTCACCGCGCCGCTGGCGAGGATGACCCAAGGGTTCAACAATCTGACCGAAAAAAGCCAGGCCGCCATCAAGCAGATCAGCGAGGGCACGCAGAAGCTGCAAAGCTCCGCCAGCGGCTTCGGCACCTTCCTTGAACCCGCCCTGGAAATGAACCGTGCCCTTGGGGATGTACGCTCGCTCGGCGTGGCCGAGGACGCCTTGGAGGCCCTGAACAAGAAAGCCCTGATGTTCTCCATCGCCTATGGTGAGAACGCCCGCGACTTCGTCGCCTCGGCGTACAAGATCGAGGGCGCGATCAAAGGTCTGTCCGGCTCCCAGCTGGCCACGTTCACCTACGCCAGCAGCGTGCTGGCCAAGGCCACCAAGTCCGACCAGGGCGTGATGGCCGAGTATGTCGGCACGATGTACAACCTGCAGAAGCAGCAGGCCGACGCCATGGGCAAGGGCCAGTGGGTCAAGATCCTGGGCGGGCAGACCGCCCTGGCGGTCCAGCTGTTCCGCACCAGCGGCGAACAGATGAAGGATGGCTTCAAGGAGGCCGGCGCCCAGGCCTCCGCCGCCGGCATCGGTCTGGCCGAGCAAATGGCCGTGATCGGCAGCCTGTCCGGCAGCATGGACGGCAGCGCGGCCGGCGGGCTTTACAAGGCCTTCTTCGAGAACATCGAGGACGCCTCGGACAAGCTCGGCATGAAGTTCACCGACACCAATGGCAAGGTCCTGCCGATGCTGGACATCCTGGCCAAGCTGCAGGGCAAGTTCGGCGACCTGCGCGGTGCGGCGGCCAACGCCAAGATCACCGAGGCCTTCGGCGGTGAGGCGGCCCAGCTCATCGGCGCCCTGGCCCAGGACACCGACCGCCTGAAGAACGGCATCGACAAACTCGGCCAGGTACGCGGCCTGGAACAGGCCGAACATATGGCCAAGGCCATGGTCGACCCCTGGCAGCAGTTCGGGGCCGCGGTAAAAGGACTGCGCATCGCCTTCGGCCAGGCGCTGATTCCCATTCTGCAACCGCTGATGACACGCCTGGTCGAGATCGCCCAGACCCTGGTCCGCTGGATCAAGCTGTTTCCCAACATCACCCAGGTGATCGCCATCGCCACCCTGGCGATCCTTGGCACCAGCGCCGCGCTGACCGCGCTTGCAGTCCTGAGCGGACTGGCCCGGATCGCCATGCTGGGGGCACAGGCCGCCTGGGCCCTGCTCAACATGACCGGTTTGAAGAGCATCTTCATGTTCCTCCGGCACGCCTTGGTGCTGTCGATCTTCCTGACAAGCCTGATCGCCATGTACGCCTGGATGGGGATCGTGAGGCTCGCCACCCTTGCCTGGCAAGGCGCACTCTGGCTGGTGAACGCCGCACTCCTGGCGAACCCGATCATCCTCATCATCGCGGGCATCATCGCGTTGGTCGCTGCCGTGGTCCTGGTCATTGCCTACTGGGACGAGCTCAAGGCCGCGTTCCTGGACAGTGCCGCCTTCCAGTGGGTCCGCTCACAGCTGGACGCACTGAGCAAGTGGTTCACCGACATGGGGGGCTGGACCGGCATGGCCAAGGCCGCCTGGGACGGCATCGTCAAGATCTTCCGCAGTTCGCTCGACCTGGTGATCGAGTGGTTGAACAAGATCCCGGGCGTCAACATCGAGACCTCGTTCGCCGATCTGCCGGAAGCGCCCAAGGTGCCAGGACTTGCCAGCCAGGTCGCGCCGATCGGCGTACTGCCCATGAGCAACACGCAGCCACTGCTCAAGACCCTGATGCAGGTGCCATCAGCGGCCCCGCACACGGCTTCGATGGCACCCGCTGCCCTCGCCCCCAGCATGGCCAGCGCGCCGGTCGAGCAACTCGAGCAGCAGCGCCAGCGCATGACCCAGACCGCACTCAACCTCTCGCCGGCCAGCCCGACGAGCGTTCCCCAGGGAGGCCTGATGAACCAGATCCAGAACACCACCCAGACGCAAGACCGGCGCATGCATGTCGAGAAGGTGGAGATCAACACCAGCAAGGCCATGAACCCGCTGGAGCTGGAACAGATGATGGCAATGGCGGTGGGCTGATGAGTGACTACATCGACCTGCTGATCCACGACAACGACCTGGTCCTGGACCCCTCCCACCAACCGCTGCTGATCGAGGACCGGGCCAGCATCGCCCAGGACATCGCCCACATGATCCGCGACAGCGGCCTGCTGGTGACACTGGTGGCCGAGCGCAGCCGCCAGCGCCAGGCCGACTGCATCCTGCAACTGGAGCTGCTGGTGGAGGACGACGAGCGCCTGCTGCCGGGTACGGCCCGCGTCCTGGAAGAGCATCCGGGCCGCTACCTGGTCACGGCGAAAACCCTGAAATTCGGTGATATCGAGGTATACCTGTGAGCGACTTGGACTTTCGCAAGGTGCTGGCCGACGCCGGCATTCCCACCACTGAGGCGGCCCTGCACCAGGCCTGGGAGGCCGAAGTGGCCGCCCAGGGCAGCAAGCTCAGCAACACCAGCGCCTACTCGCCGTTCTGGCGCGTGGTGACGGCGCTGGTGACCAAGCCGGTGCTGTGGCTGGTCGGTTTCATCAGCGACACCGTGCTGCCCAACTTCTTCGTCAAGACGGCCAGCGGTGCCTGGCTGGACAGCCTGGCCTGGGCGGTGAACGTCGAGCGCAAGGGCGCGACCAAGGCCCAGGGGCAGCTGTTGTTCACCCGCGAAAACAGCGCCGGCGAGCTGCTGATGCGCGCCGGCGTCGCGGTGCAATCCGCCGCGATCAACGGCCACGTCTACCAGTTGGTGACGGTCGAGGATGCGCTGTTCCCCGACGGCCGCCTGCAACAGTCGGTCAAGGTCCAGGCGCACCAGGTCGGCAGCGGCTACAACCTGGCGCCCGGTTACTACGCCATCCTGCCCGAACCGGTGCCGGGGATTGTCCAGGTGGTCAACGACGACGGCTGGATGACCTCGCCCGGAGCCGACCCCGAGCCCGACGATCAGCTGCGCCTGCGCACCCGCAACCAGTTCAGCGCGGTCAACCAATGGCACACCGACGCGGTCTACCGCGCCATGATCGCCGCCTTCCCGGGGGTGCGCCCCGATGGCGTGTACTTCCTCCACGACGCACCGCGTGGTCCGGGCAGCGCCAACGCCTACGTGCTGTTCGACGCCGACGTGCCGGCGCAGGCGTATCTGGAGCAGATCAACGCCCATGTGCGCGACCAAGGCAACCACGGTCACGGCGACGACCTGCTGGTGATGGTCATGCCCGAGACCCGGCACGACATCGCGCTGACGGTCTGGCCACAGGCGAACCTGACGGTGAAGCGGCGCGAGGCATTGCAGCAAGGCATCACCCAGTTCATCCGCGCGGCGTTCCGCGAAAGCACGGCCAGCGACTATCGCCCGACCCTGACCTACCCACAGTCGCGGTTCTCCTTCAGCCGTCTGGCCGAGGAACTGCATCAGGCCTTCGCCGACATCGAGTCGCTGCATTTCGCCAGCGAGGACATCGTCTCGCAACTGAGCATCGCGCGCATCGCCAACCTGCGGGTGGACCTGGTATGAGCCCGCTGAAACTGCCGTTCTGGCTCGCCGGCACCGAACTGACCAAGCTCAAGGACGCCGCCCAGACCTGGTGGGCCAGGGTGACCGAGTGGCTGCGCTGGCCGCTGCTGCAGATGGACGCCGAGACCTGCCACCTCACCGTGCTGGACCTGCTCGCCTGGCAGCGCGACATCACCCGCTTCAAGGACGAACCGGAACGCCTGTACCGCCTGCGGGTGAAGTTCGCCTTCATCAACGCGGTCGATGCCGGCAGCACCGCGGGGCTCAAACGCATCCTGCGCCGGCTCGGCGTGGGCTATGTCGAGATCGACGAACGCCTGGCCGGCCGCGACTGGGACGTGGTCCTGCTGCGCCTTTCCGACTCGCAGCTGTCGGAGAACCCCGAGCTGCTGCGGGTACTGATCCAGCAGTACGGCCGGACCTGTCGCCGCTACGACTTCGTCAGCATCACCCCCGTCACCCTGCGCATTGCCGCAGCCCAATTCAACGACGACCAGCAGACGTTGGTCGCCACGCTTTAGGAGTCCGCCGTGGCCAGAATCACTTTCGCGGGCGAAAGCCTGATCGCCCAGAAGCAGGGGGCCAAAGAAGTCCTGCAGATCACCCGTTTCATCTACGCCAATGTGCCCGGGCTCGACCCGAACACGCCAATCGACCGCGCCGCGCCCAAGCCGCCAGCCAGCCAGATCGTGCACAGCTACGACATCCCGGCGGGCAACAGCGGCTACGTGAACCCCAACCAGGTCGTCTACAGCTCGATGCTGGGCAGCGACATCGGCGACTTCGACTGGAACTGGATGGGCCTGGAAAGCGCCGAGGGCGTGCTGTTCGCCGTGGCCTACCTGCCGCTGCAGCAGAAACGGCGCAACATCCCGCCGCTGCAGATCGGCAACAACGTCACCCGCAACATCCTGGTGGAATACAGCGGTGCCCAGGAACTGACCGGCATCACCATCGATGCCAGCACCTGGCAGCACGACTTCACCGTGCGCCTGAAAGGCATAGACGAGCGCGAGCGCCTGAGCAACCGCGATGTGTATGGGCGAGCGTGCTTCTTCGGCGACGGTTTGCAGTTCCAGAAGGTGGGTGACAAGTACCAGCTGGCCGCCGGCATCGCCTACCTGGAAGGCATGCGCCTGGAGCTGCCCAAGGCCGTGCCGCTGAGCCCGCCGCAAGGGGCGACCCAGGTGTGGATGCACATAACCTGGCGCCGCGAGCTGAACGATGTGATCCCCAGCTGGAAGGTGGTCTACCTGCCCGACCAGCAGGATTACGTCACGCCAGACGGCTGGGTCTACTGCATCCAGCTGGCGGACATCACCAGCGCCGGGGTCATCGCCGACAAGCGCAAGTCCGCCCCCATTGCCGGCCCGCTGGTGGAGCACTTCGCCAGCCGCAAGTCGGTTGCGGACCTCGAGGAGGGAGTGACCTCCGCCGGCAAGGCACGCCAGCTGGCCGAAGCGCGTCAGATCGCGTTGCAGGGCGATGTCGTTGGGCGCGTGGACTTCGACGGCTCCAGGAACGTGGCAATCCAGGCCACGCTTGCGGACATCGGCGTGGTGCCCGGGACTTACTCCAAAGTCACGATCAATGGCAAAGGCCAGGTCATCGGCAGCGAGGCACTGCTGCAGATCGACATCCCCAACCTGGACTGGAGCAAGATCACCAGCGGCAAACCAGCCACCCTGCAAGGGTACGGCATCACCGATGCCGTCAAACGCGGCGACTATGGATTAGCGACCAACTTCGCCTCCCTGAGCCCGGTCGACACGATCGGGCTGGCCGGCGGCTTTCACACAATAGCCGACGGCCCGACCTCGCTGGCGAACTATTGCAGCGTGCTCAACATGCCGTACTACTCCGAGAAGTTCTCGGCTCAGATCGCGATGAGCCAAGGAGGTCCTGGAGTGCGCATGTTTGCCCGCGCCACGACCAACCAGGGGCAATGGACCCCAACCGTCGAGGTGTTCCATACCGGAAACCTGACGCCCGGTGCCATCGTTCCGCCAGGGACGCTCGTCCAGACTTTCAGCCATGCGGCACCGACGGGGACGCTTCGCTGCAATGGCGCGGCCGTCAGCCGGACGACCTTCGCAGCGTTGTTCGCGGCAATCGGCACCTCTTTCGGAGCAGGCGACGGGGCGACTACGTTCAACCTGCCAGATACCCGTGGCCTGTTCATCCGTGATGTCGATGACGGCAAAGGCCTGGATCTTGGACGAACACCAGGCACGGTCCAGCAAAACCAGAACCAGTACCACGCCCACTCAGCATCCTCGGGCAGTGCCGGCTGGCACGCCCATGGCGGGAGCACCACCTCGGTCGCGGGTAGCCATACCCACGCCTTCAACTACGTGAATACGCCGACCACCCAGGATATCCCCGGGATCGGCGCGGCCATGCACCAGGCAGGCGTGAATTGGGCCGCCACCAACCGTATCCAAGCCGCCGGCGATCACAGCCATACCCTGAACATCGTTGGCGACGGCGTTCATGCTCACCCGGTCACGGTAGATCCCTCCGGCGGTAGCGAAGCACGCCCCGTGAACATGGCCCTGTACTACTACATCAAATACTGAGGTGCCCGATGGCAAAGACGAAAACGGTCTACCAGACATCCCCGCTGGGCTTGTTCACTGGCACCGCCGAAGCGGACGAGTCGCCGCTTGAGCCCGGCGTGTTCCTGATCCCCGGCGGTTGCGTGGAGACGGCGCCGCCGTCGATCCCCAAGCACAAGGCCGCCCACTGGAATGGCCAGGCCTGGTCCCTGGTGGACTACTACGACGGCCTGGTGGTCTACAGCATCACCACCGCCGAGGCCCTGACCATCACCGGCATGGGGCCGGTCCCCTCGGGTTACACGGTGAAAAAGCCCGGACCGGGCCAGGTGTGGAAGAACGGCGAATGGGTGGACGACACCGCCGCCGTTCTGGCCAAGCTCCACCTGCAGAAGCTGGGCGAGATCAACACCGGCTGCGCGCAGTACATCGAGGCCGGCTTCGATTCGGCCGCCCTGGGCGAGGCGCACCGCTACAGCAGTTCGCTGGAAGACCAGGTCAACCTGACCGGCCTGGTGTTCAGCGGCCTGGACAGCGCCTACCCCTGCGCCGGCAGCGATGGCGTGCGTCAGTTCCTGGCCCACACCCGCGACCAGCTGCTGCAGGTGAACAAGGACCTGGTCCTGTTCAAACAGGCGGCCCTGCAGCACGCCGACCAGCTCAAGCGTGAAGCGGCGAAGGCGCTGCAGGGCAAGAAGCTCGACGCGTTGCGTGCAATCAAGTGGACGGTGCCGGCATGAGCTGGGCGCCCGTCACCTTGCGCTGGCCCACCGAGGCAACCCGCTGGATGGGCCAGCTGGACGCCGCCAAGGCCCTGGCCGGCAGCGAGCTGGCCAGTACCGCCCAGCGCCTGAACGGCCTGCAGGGCCTGGCGAGCACCAACCCCGGCCCGGTCGGCGCTGCGGCCAAGGGCGCGATCGAGGCCGGGCGCCAGGCCCTGGCCGAACAGCTGGGCGAAGTGCCCAGGTGCCTGGTGGTGACGCCGTTCCAGAGCGGTATCGGCCAGGGGCGTGGCTACCAGCGCTTCCTGTCCGCGCCCAACCTGTTGCAGCAGTTGGCGAACAAGCTGACCGACGCCACCGACAACGGCAGCCCCCAAGGTGAGCAGCACGCGCTGTGCCTGCTGTTCCTGGGCACCCGCCACGACCAGCTGGCCGCCGGCCTGGCCCGCTTCAACACCCTGATGCCGATCCCCGAACTGGTGCGCGCGCAACGCCGCGCGGAGCACCTGGCCCGGCTCGAAACCGAGAAATGGCAGATTCCCCAGGCCACCGCCCTGCCACGCTGGGAAGCCTTGCCGCTTGAGCGCTGCACGGTGCTGAAGGCGGCGCGTCAGTCGCTGGCCGGGCAGATCGCGGTGCTGGAAAGCTACGCCGCCGACAGCTCGCCCATGAGCGACCTGGCCGGCCTGGCGGCGCGCAAGGCCAACCAGCAGCAGGCCCGCGACCAGCGCCTGGCCGACCTGCGCCAGCTGCTGGAAGGCGGCCAGGCCGACAGCTCGGTGCGCACCCGCCTGCTGGGCCCGGGCAACAACACACAACTGCGCCGCATGCTGCTCGAAGGCGATGCCCCGGGACATGAATGGGTGATGAGCGCCGGCGTGATCCTGGTCGGCTCGGCCAAGGGCCTGAGCTTCGTTCGTGAAATGGTGGGTTTATGACACTACTACTGTTGGACGGCCAGCCCGTCGAAGGCAAGAGCCTGAAAGTCACCGGCAACCTGCGCATCGAAGCCGAGGACCTGTCCGGCCAGACCAGCAACACCGACACCGCGCACAAGGGCTTCAAGCCCAAGACCCTCACGGTCACCCTGACCATCCCCTACGTCAACGGTGCCTGGCTGCGCAGCCTGATGCGCCTGGCCGAAGCCACCGAGAGCGGTGGCCAACTCAAGACCTACCGCATCGTCAACGACACGGCCGAAGCCTTCGGCATCCGCCAGGTGCGCTTCGCCGACAGCGTCAACGCCCGGGAAGACGACTCGCTGGCCTGCTGGCGGGTGCAGTTCGGCCTGGCCGAAAAGACCTCCAACCCGGAAAAGGTCGAAAAGCGTCGCGCCAAAAAACGCGTCAAGGCCCAGGCCGCTCCGGGGGCGGCGGTGGGCGCGAAAGAGGAGGAAGAGGAGAAGGACCCGGAGCTGACCAGCTTCGAGCGCCTGCTGAAAAAAGTGGATGACTGGCTGGGAGAGAAGTCATGAAGCTGCATCAGGTACTCAATGTCGGCGGCGAGCGATACGAGCTGGTCAGGGCGGACGTGCGCCTGGAACTGCGCAACCCGGGGCGGGCAACCTTCATCGTCCAGGCCGAGGCGCCCCTCAAGGGCCTGGTCACCCTCGACATCGGCTACAACGACAGCCCGCTGCAGCGGCATTTCATCGGCTACGTCGAGCGCTGTACCAGCGCCAACGCCAGGCAGCAAGTGCTGTTCTGCCGGGAACTGGCGGCGATCCTGGCCAGGCCGCTGCCGATGAACCTGCGCCACGTCGACCTGCGCGGCGTGCTCGACCAGATCGGCCAGCAGACTGGCCTGCGCTTTCGCGTGCCCGAGCGGCCCTACGCCTCGGTGCGCGCGCCGTTCTTCTACAGCCTGGCCGCCGGCTTCCAGGCCATGGAAAGCCTGGCCCAGGTCTTCGACATCCCCGACTTCATCTGGCAGCAGCAGGGCAACGGCGAGGTGTACGTGGGCAGCTGGGCCGACAGCTACTTCGGCGCGCGCCCCGCGCTGCAACTGCCCATGGAGCTGTTCGACAACTACCAGGGCAACCAGAGCGCCAGCATTGCGGCCCTGCCAGGGCTGCGTCCGGGCGCACCAATCAACCACGGCGAGCGCGTGACCCATGTCGCGCTGGCCGACAGCCAGATGGCCATACGATGGAAGACGCAATCCGCCGCGCCGTAGCGCGCCAGTTCCCCGAAATCACCGGCGGCTATCACCTGCCGCGCTTCGGCCGCGTGGTCGCGGTGCCCGATGCGCCGGAGGCGCCCGGGCTGTGCGACGATTTCCGCCCGCGCTTCGGCGTCGATGTCCAGGTGTTGCTGCCGGACGGCGAGCCCGACCCGGCGCTGCCGGTGTTCACCAGCCTGCCGCTGCCGGCGCCCATGGGCGGCCAGGAACGCGGCATGTTCGGCTTCCCCGAGGAGGGCACCACCGTGGTGCTGTCGTTCGCCTACGGGCTGCCGCACAAGCCGTTCATCCAGCAGATCCTGCCCCACGGACTGAGCCTGCCCAAGGTGCCGAAGGGCGACCTGGTGTGGCAGCACAGCGAAGCCTGCCAGCAACGCGCCGACGCCGACGGCAACTGGCTGCGCCAGACCGATGGCCGGATCCGCGACAAGGCGATCGAGCGCGAGGTCGAGGCACTGGCCAACACCGAACAGTTCCAGAGCCATGCCCGGACGGTGGACGACCACTCCACCGAGACCGTCGGCGGGGTCAAGAAGATCGAGGCCCTCGGCGCGCTCAAGCTGCTGTCCGGCGGCTCTGCCAGCCTGGCCGCTCTCGACGATCTGCACCAGGCCACCGGGCGCGACCTGAACCTGGCGGTGGGGCAGAAGCTCAACGCGGCGATCGGCGGCGACGTCCAGGAGCGGGTCGAGGGCCTGCGCGACAGCGTGGTGAAGATCAGCCAGCGCCTGCAGGCGCCGAAGACCTGGCTGGGCTCCGAGGCGGTGAACGTGCTGCAGGTGCTCTGCGACCTGCTCGACCTGGTTCAGGAAATGAACACCGAGCTGGCCGGGCATGTGCACGGGCCCACGCCACCACCTGGCAATGCAGCGGCCTTCAGCGGCGCGGCGGTGCGGGCCCAGGCCATGGGGCTCAAGTTGAAGCCGATCACGCTGTGATCTTCAGGGCATTTCGTACTCGCGGGGCCAGCCCTCTCCCACAGGTTCAGCCTTGAGCCTGTGGGAGCGGGCTGGCCCCGCGTTGCGTTTGGGCGGAAAAAGTTGAGTGTTCGCACGACTGACTGCCAGCAGACTTGGATTTAACCCACCGCGCAATCAGCCCAGGCTGGACGCTTTTCCGTGAACAGGCCTACTCCATGACGCAGCAGACCCAACGCCCCAAGGCAGTCCCCACCGTACAGGTGAATACCGACGAAGTGATCGTCACCGAATGGCGCTTCGCCCCCGGCGCCGAGACCGGCCAGCATCGCCACGGCCTCGATTACGTGGTGGTGCCGATGACCGACGGCACCTTGTTGCTGGAAACCCCGGAGGGTGACAAACACGCCCCCCTGGTTGCAGGCCAGAGCTACTTCCGCAAAGCCGGCGTGGAACACAACGTGGTCAATGCCAGCGATCACGAGATCGTGTTCATCGAGACCGAGTTGAAATAACATGGCCTCACGCAGGCCGCTCCTACACCTGCGTGAACCGGGATAACCGAAGCACTGCCTCGAAACCCGATGGACCTGACCACTGCCGGTCAACCGTCGGGACAAATGGGTCCGGACCTTGGCCGGCCCGTTTATCGGAGGCAACACATGAGCCCGCGTATCTGGCTGCTGGCCCTGGCGACATTCGCCACGGGCATGGCGGAAAACATCACGGTCGGCATCCTGCCGGCCCTGGCCGATGGCCTGGACGTTCCGCTCGGCGTGGCCGGGCAACTGACCACCGTCTTCTCCCTGAGCTTCGCCCTCGTCGCGCCCTTCTCTCCCCTGCTCACCACACGCTTGCCGTTGCGTGGCCTGCTGTGCGCCACGTTGGCTTTGTTCGCCCTGTGCAACCTGCTCGCGGCCTGGGCGCCCGGTTACACCGCGCTGTTGATCGCCCGTATCGGCATGGCCACAACCAGCGCGCTGACCTGCCTGACGTGCACACTGATGGCCACGCGCATGGCGCCCGAAGCCCTGCGCGGGCGCGCCATCGGGGTGATCTTCATGGGTATCTGCAGCTCGCTGATACTGGGTGTGCCGGCCGGCATGCTGCTGTGCGACGCCCTGGGCTGGCGCGGCGTGTTCCTCGGCCTTAGTGCCTTGACGGTAGCGGTGCTGCTGATGGCCTGGCGCGGGCTGCCGACGCTGCAGAGCACCGAACGCATCGCCCTGGCCAGCTACGTGCGCCACCTGCGCGATAGCCGCCTCACGGCCGCGCAGGGGGTATCGCTGTTGATGATCGCCGGGCACTTCACTGTGTTCGCCTACCTCGCGCCTTACGCCCAGCAGGTCGCCCATGTACCGCCGCAATGGCTGGCAGCGGTGTTCGCGGCATTCGGCATTGCCGGTGTCTCGGGCGGCTATGTCGGTGGCTGGATGGCCGATCGGTTGGGTGTGGCCAAGGCCATCCTGCTGGCGCCTCTGTTGTACCTCGCCAGCCTGCTGATGCTACCGCTTAGCGCGGGCACGCCGTGGCTGTTCCTGCCGGCGATGATGCTCTGGGGCGGGCTGAGCTGGACCACCTCGCCAGTGGTGCAGAGCTACCTGGCCAGGCGCGGCGAGGATACCTTCCCGGCGGGCATGAGCCTGAACATGTCGGCCATGCACCTAGGCGTCGGATTGGGCTCGGCCATCGGTGGCGTGGTGATCACAGGCTCGGCACTGGAAGCCACGCCTTGGGCCGGGGCATTATTGACCGCTCTGGCAGCGGGGTTGGCGATCTGGTCCGCGACACCTGCGAATGGCATATTGAAACTGGCGCGGTAATCGCTCACCGCACCAGTGAAAGCGCTACTTGGCCAACTTGCTGTAGCTGGTCATCAGGTTGCGATAATCGGGGATGTGGTTGGAGAACAGCGTGCCCAGCCCCTCGATGTCATTGCGCCAGTCGCGGTGCAGCTCGCATGCCACGCCGAACCAGGTCATCAGTTGCGCGCCCGCGGCCTCCATGCGCCGCCAGGCCGAGTCGCGGGTCAACTCGTTGAAGGTGCCGGAGGCGTCGGTGACGACGAATACATCGAAACCCTCCTCCAGCGCCGACAGCGCCGGGAAGGCCACGCAAACCTCGGTGACCACCCCGGCGATGATCAGTTGCTTCTTGCCGGTGGCCTTCACCGCCTTGACGAAGTCTTCGTTGTCCCAGGCATTGATGTTGCCGGGGCGGGCAATGTAGGGCGCGTCGGGGAATTGCTCCTTGAGCTCGGGCACCAGAGGGCCGTTGGGGCCGGTTTCGAAGCTGGTGGTGAGGATGGTGGGCAGCTTGAAATACCTGGCGAGGTCGGAAAGCGCCAGCACGTTGTTCTTGAAGCGGTCGGGGTCGATATCGCGCACCAGCGACAGCAGGCCGGTCTGGTGGTCGACCAGCAGTACTGCGGCGTTGTTCTTGTCCAGGCGGTTGTAGTGGAAAGCCATGGCTGAACTCCTTGCTTCAAAGGTAGGGAGTTTCAGCGTAGGCAAACATGGCGTGCAGGGCCGACCGTCAGTCGCTTGAACTTCATTGAACCAAACGTGTTCCGTGGAGCTGGCTGTAGGAGCGGCTTCAGCCGCGATCATCCGCGAAACGGATGCCAGGCTCCGTGGTGTCCGCATCGCGGCTGAAGCCGCTCCTACGGAGGGTTCTCGCCAGCCATTGGTTCACGATTTCCTGAACTGATTATTTGCCCACAGCGATTTTTCCCACCGCTCACCGCCACCAGAATCGCTTCACCAACAATCACAATAAACCGTGAGGCCACTCCCGTGGACCAGACACTCCAGGTACGGCAGGCCGCCGCCGACCTCGTCGCCGCCTTCGCCAGCAACGACACCGCCCGCTACTTCGCCTGCTTCAGCGAAGACGCCACCTTTCTCTTCCACACCGTGCCGCAACCGCTGCTGTCACGCCGCGCCTATGAAGATCTCTGGGCCAGCTGGCAGGCGGACGGATTCGTCGTGCTCGGTTGCGAGTCGAGCAACGCGCAGGTGAGCCTGCAGGGCGACGTGGCGGTCTTCATGCACGATGTGGCCACGCGCCTGCGCTTCGCCGGCGAAACCCTAGACCTGAACGAGCGCGAGACCATTGTCTTTCGCCTGCACGGCGAACGCTGGCTGGCCTGTCACGAACACTTGTCGGTCATCTCGCCGGCCTGATTCCCTTTCAAGCGGCCCTGCCGCACTGCCATCGCACCCACAACAAGGCCGCCCGACGGCCGACAACATTCGCGCTGGAGCATCACCATGAGCCACTCGACCGGTATCGAGACCAATGGCGTCGAACAGATCCCCGACGATCAACGCGACGCCTCCCCGCTGGACCTGTTCCGCCTGATCTTCGGCGGCGCCAACACCTTCGCCACCGCCGTGCTGGGCAGCTTCCCCGTGCTGTTCGGGCTGTCGTTCCAGGCCGGCGTCTGGGCGATTTTGCTCGGCGTCGGCGTGGGCGCGTTGATCCTTGCGCCGATGGGCCTGTTCGGCGCGCTCAACGGCACCAACAACGCGGTATCGTCCGGCGCCCACTTCGGCGTGCACGGGCGTATCGTCGGCTCGTTCCTGTCGCTGCTGACCGCCGTGGCGTTCTTCTCGCTGTCGGTGTGGAGCTCGGGCGATGCCCTGGTCGGCGGCGCCAAGCGCCTGGTCGGCCTGCCGGAAACCGACCTGACCCTGGGCCTGGCCTACGGCCTGTTCGCGGTGCTGGTGCTGGTGGTGTGCATCTTTGGTTTTCGTTTCATGCTTTGGGTCAACAAGATCGCGGTGTGGGCCTCGAGCCTGCTGTTCCTGCTGGGCATCTTCGCCTTCGCCGGGCCCTTCGACTCGGGCTACGCCGGCAGCGTCAACCTCGGCCAGGCCGGTTTCTGGGCGGCGTTCGTCGGCGCGGCGATCCTGGCCATGAGCAACCCGGTGTCGTTCGGCGCCTTCCTTGGCGACTGGTCGCGCTATATCCCGCGCAAGACCGCCAAGTCGCGCATCATGCTGGCAGTGATCCTCTCCCAGGCCGCCACGCTGATTCCGTTCCTGTTCGGCCTGTGCACCGCCACCCTGGTGGCCAGCCAGGCACCGGACTACATCGCCGCCAACAACTACGTCGGCGGCCTGCTGGCGATCTCGCCGGGCTGGTTCTTCCTGCCGGTGTGCCTGATCGCGGTGATCGGCGGCATGTCCACCGGCACCACGGCGCTGTACGGCACCGGCCTGGACATGTCCAGCGTGTTCCCGCGCCTGCTCAGCCGCGCCGCCGCCACCCTGCTGATCGGCGTGCTGGCCATCGGTTTCATCTTCGTCGGCCGTTTCACCTTCAACCTGGTGCAGAGCGTGTCGACCTTCGCCGTGCTGATCATCACCTGCACCAGCCCCTGGATGGTGATCATGATCCTCGGCCTGATCACCCGCCGCGGCTTCTACCACGCCGATGACCTGCAGGTGTTCACCCGCGGCCAGCAGGGCGGCCACTACTGGTTCGACCACGGCTGGAACTGGCGCGGCATGGGCGCGTGGATCCCCAGCGCTGTGGTCGGCCTGTGCTTCGTCAACCTGCCGGGGCAGTTCGTCGGCCCGCTGGGCGAGCTGGCCGGCGGCATCGACCTGAGCCTGCCGGTGACCCTCGGCATCGCCGCCATGCTGTACCTGATCCTGCTCAACCTGTTCCCTGAACCCGCTGGCGTGTATGGCCCACAAGGCCCGCGCTGGGTGCGCTGCAAAAGCACACCCGTAAAGCCTGTGACCACCGCCGAAATGGCCTGACCGGAATCCGACCATGACCACACCTCACTACATCGACGGCCGCTGGGTCGAAGGCCTGGGCAGCGACTGCATCGTTGTCCACAACCCGTCCGACGGCCAGCCGTTCAGCGAACTGATGGCCGCCAGCAGCGCCCAGGTCGACCAGGCCGTGGCCGCCGCGCGTCGTGCCCTGGCGTCATGGAAAACGGTCAGCGCCGCCGAGCGCGCCACCTACCTGCGCGGCTTCGCCGAACAGTTGGGCCAGCGCCGCGACGAGCTGATTGCCCTGCAGATGCGCAACAACGGCAAGCCGCGCCACGAGGCCGAGATCGACCTGGACGACGCCATCGCCACCTTCGCCTACTACGCAGACCTCGCCGAGCAACTGCCGGCGAAGAACCGTGACGTGCCCCTGGCCGCGCCCGGCTTCAGCGCCCGCACCCGCCTGGAGCCGGTGGGCGTGGTCGGCCTGATCGTGCCGTGGAACTTCCCGCTGGTGACCAGCGCCTGGAAGCTCGCCCCGGCCCTGGCGGCCGGCTGCACCGTGGTGCTCAAGCCTTCCGAAGTCACCCCGCTGATCGAGCAGGCCTACGGCCAGATCGCCGAGGTGCTGGGCCTGCCGGCCGGCGTGCTGAACATCGTGGGCGGCAAGGCCGAGACCGGCGCCGCCCTGAGCGGCCACAACGGCCTGGACAAGCTGTCGTTCACCGGCAGCAACGGCGTCGGCAGCCAAGTGATGCGCGCCGCCGCGGCCCAGTGTCGGCCGGTGACGCTGGAGCTGGGCGGCAAGTCGGCCATCGTGGTGTTCGACGATTGCGATGTCGACCAGGCGGTGGAGTGGATCGTCGCCGGCATCACCTGGAACGCCGGGCAGATGTGCTCGGCCACCTCGCGCCTGCTGGTTCAGGACGGCATCGCCGACACCCTGTTGCCGCGCTTGCAGGCGGCGCTGGAGGCATTGCGCGTGGGCAACCCGCTGGCGGAAGAAGTGGACATGGGGCCGCTGACCAGCCAGGCGCAGTGGCTCAAGGTCGCCGGCTATTTCGCCACCGCCCGCGAAGAGGGCCTGACGTGCCTGGCCGGCGGCAAGGCGCTGGACCGTGACGGCTGGTTCGTCAGCCCGACGCTGTACGTGGACGTACCAGTGAGCAGCCGCCTGTGGAGCGAGGAGATCTTCGGCCCGGTGCTCTGCGCACGACGCTTCGGCACCGAGGCCGAGGCCATCGCCCAGGCCAACGACAGCCGCTTCGGGCTAGTGGCCACTGTCTGCTCCGCCGACCTGGAACGCGCCGAGCGCGTGGCCGATGCGCTGGAGGTCGGGCATGTGTGGATCAACTCGGTGCAGGCGGTGTTCGTCGAGACCTCGTGGGGCGGGACCAAGGGCAGTGGGATTGGGCGAGAGCTTGGGCCTTGGGGGCTTTCGGGGTATCAGTCGGTGAAGCATGTGACGCGGTGTTTGGGGTGAGTAGCTGAGCCCTTTCACAGGGCGCGTGAGGCTGGCAGGTGTTCGACGGCAGCCTTGCAGCGCCTGCGAGATCGAGCGCCGCCCGCGCGGCGCATCGCGACGCAAGGCCGCTCCCACATTTGTTGCAACGTACCGAACCTGTCAGGCCATGGTTGCCCGCCTTGGTGCCTGTCTTGAGACAGGTGAGGTGCCAGTGGTACCGACACTGAAACCGCGTCGTACCAACAATGCGGACCCGGTAATGGCACAGGTTTGACTGGCCCGAAACAGATGCAGGAGCGGCCTTGTGTCGCGAGAGGGCTGCGAAGCGGCCCCAGGGTCTGCGCCACAAGACAGATCGTCGGGGCCGCTTTGTGGCCCTTTCGCGGCACAAGGCCGATCCTACAAGAGCCGAGATAGCCTCACGCCGGCTCGTCGGCCGGTCGCCCATTCTCCTGCACCAACACCATGCTCTGCGGCGACGACAGGGCGATGCCCTCGTCACGCAAGTGCCCGAGGATGGTGAACAGCAGGTCGCTGCGCGTGCTCGACACCTGCCGCGGCGAGGCCACGTAACCGCTCACACCGATCACCATGCCACTGCTGGTCAGGTCCTTGAAGGTCACCGACGTGGCCGGCGCATCGAGGATCGACTCATGCTCCTTGTACGCCGCCAGCAACACCTCGCGCACCTTCGCCGGGTCAGTCTCCAGCGGCAGCGTCAAGGTAATGCCAACCACGCCCAAGGCATTGGCCATGGTCACGTTGCGCACGTTCTGCGAGATGAACTGCGAGTTGGGCACGATCACCGTCGAGCGGTCGGACATCTGGATCTCGGTGGCGCGCACGTTGATCCGGCGAATGTCACCCTCGACACCGGCCAGGCTCACCCAGTCACCCACCTTCACCGGGCGCTCGGTAAGCAAAATCAGGCCGGAGATGAAGTTCTGCACGATCTGCTGCAGGCCGAAACCGATACCCACCGACAGCGCACTGACCACCCAGGTCAGGCTGGTCAGGTTGATGTGCAGGGTGGACATCACCAGCATGGCCAGGAACAGGAAGCCCAGGTAGCCAACCAGGGTCACCAGCGAGGCGCGCATGCCGGCGTCCATGTCGGTCTCCGGCAGCAGGCGCTCGCTCAGCCAGCGCTTGACCACGCGGATGGCGAACCAGCCACCGATCAAGATCGCCACGGCCAGGAAGATGTCCTGGGGCACGATGTTCAGGTTGCCCAGCACCTTGCCGCCGGTGCCGTCCCAGTCCGCCAGGCTCAGCAGTAGCTCGCCTGGGCTGGTGCCCGAAGGCATGAACACCAGCAGTGCGGCGGCGAACAGCAACAGCGTGCGGCCGATGCCCGCCAGCACCGTGCTGGCCTGGGCCTGGTGGCGTTGCTGCAGGCCAAGCGCCGAGGCCAGCGCCAGGCCACCGGGCTGGCGGGGCGACAGCAGGGTTTCGCACAAGTCGCCGAACACCGTCACCAGCAGGTAGGCACAGACCACCACCACGCTGATCCACAGCAGCTTGGCGGTAAGGAAGTAGGCCAGCGTCAGGTAGCCGGCCAGCAAGGTCAGCAGGATCGCCAGCACCCACACCACGATCACGAACGGGATCAGCCCGGCCAGGCCCTTGGGCCGCTCCAGGTCATGCTGGCGACGGGCGCGGCGGTAGCGCAGCAGGGCCACGACAAACAGCAGTGACACCACCAGCGCGGTCAGGCCGTTGGTGGCCAGGGTCAGCGCCAGGCTGGTGCCGATCACGCTGTTGATGCGCTCCTGGGTGAGCAGCACCATCAGCGCCAGGGCCAGGACCTTTGGGAACCAGCCCAGGGCGCTGGCCACTTCGTCGGGGATCGGCGGCAGGCGCCAGGACGGGCGCTGCAACATCAGCATGGCGCGGCCCAGGCCCGAGATGAAGGCGCTGAAGATCACCAGGGCGAGGATATGGTTGGTCAGGCTGGCGAGGTCCGTGCCCAGCTCCGCGCTGCTCTCCAGGCCCCAGCGCAGCAGCGACACCGAGCCGGAAATGGTGCCCAAGGTCGCCAGGCTGACGCTCAGCGCCAGGGCGCTGCGGCGCAGGCGGCCTTCGGGCAGCCAACGGATCATGGCGTCGGCCAGCAGGCGCTCCAGTACCCGGCGCACCAGGGTCCAGACCAGCACCGCCGCGACCAGCGCGGTAATGAACAGCCAGCGGTGCTCGGCGCTGAAAGCGCTGGCCATGGCGTCCGACACCTCGCCCCGCAGGTCGCGCAGGCGCGCCACGTCGTCGTCGGTGGGGCGGATCAGGCTCGACCAGAACGCCGGGCTCAACGGGCTGGCGGCGCGGCTGGTGATCTGCGAGTTGAACAGGCTGCGGCGCAGGTTGACGATCTGTGTCGACAGGTCACGGGCCGACTGGGTCAGCGTGGTGGCGTCCTTCTGCTCGGCGACCAGCTTGTTCTTTTCGTCGTTAAGCTGCTTGCGCTGGCGGGTCAGGCTCTCGGCCTCCTCCTCCAGCGGCGGGCCAAGCACGTTGAGCTGGTCGTCCAGGCGCTGCACGTCGGCGGTGCGCTGGGTGGCCAGCACATCGGCCTGGCGTTGCACCTGCAGGGCCGACTGGCGCAGTTGCGCGAGCAGGTCGTCATTGGCATTGCTGGTGACGCCCTGGCGGATCTGGTCGAGCCGTTCGCTCAACGCCTCCAGGCTGGCGTTCTCGTCCAGCACCTGCTGTTCGGCCACGGCCAGGCGCGATACCGGCGTGGCCGGCTGGGCCCATGCCGGCATGGCCAGGCACAACAGCAGGGCGAAAATCCCCGCATAGAATCGGTCAAGGCTGACACGCCTCATCGAAGGTTCCTCTACACAACTCGACAGGGCGTGGATTCTACGCGGTCTGGAGGCTCAGGAGAGTGCCGTCTCTCGGTCCAGCAGCTGGCGCTTGCGTTCGATGCCCCAACGGTAGCCGCTGAGGTCGCCGTCGCGGCGTACCACCCGGTGGCAGGGAATGGCCACGGCGATCGCGTTGGCCGCGCAGGCCTGGGCGACGGCCCGCACGGCCTTGGGCGCGCCGATGCGCTCGGCGATGTCGGTGTAGCTGACCGTGGTCCCCGCCGGCACCTCGCGCAGCGCCTGCCAGACCCGCTCCTGGAACGCCGTGCCCTGCACATCCAGGGGCAGCGCCAAGCCCAGGGCCGGCGCCTCGACGAAGCCGATCACCTCGGCCACCAGCCGCTCGAAGGCGTCATCGCCGCCGATCAGCTGGGCCTTGGGAAATTTGTCCTGCAGGTCCTTGAGCAAGGGTTCGGGCTCGTCACCGAGCAGGATCGCGCAGATGCCCCGTTCGCTCTGCGCCACCAGGATCGCCCCAAGTGAGCATTGGGCCAGGGCGAAACGGATGGTCGCGCCCTCGCCGCCGGCACGGTATTCCCTGGGGCGCATGCCCAGGCGCTCGCCGGCGCTTTCGTAGAAGCGGCTGTTGGAGTTGTAGCCGGCGTCGAAGATGGCTTCGGTGACGCTGCCGGCGGCGTCCAAGCGCTCGCGCAGGCGCTGGGCGCGGAAGGCCGAGGCGTAGGCCTTGGGGGTCAGGCCGGTCTCGGCCTTGAACAGGCGGTGCAAGTGGAACGGGCTGACGTTCAGCTCGCTGCCGAGCTGGTCGAGGTTGGGGGCGGTCTGGCTGGCCTCGATCAGGCGACAGGCGCGGGCCACCAGCTCGGTACGCCGGCTGCCCAGCCCGCCCTTGCAGCGCTTGCACGGGCGATAACCGGCGGCCTCGGCCTGGGCAGCGGCGCTGAAAAATTCGACGTTCTCGCGCTTGGCCAGGCGCGACTTGCAGGCGGGCTGGCAATACACGCCGGTGGTGCGCACGGCGTAGACAAAGTGGCCTGTGGCGGCCGTGTCGCGAGCCTGCACGGCGTGCCAGCGTTCGGCGTCGGTGGTGTAGGTGGTCGGGGCGGGCTTCATCAGGGGCCTCTCCTGGGATTCGATACCGTCAGCCTGGCAGGGTGGATGATGCGTGGAACTCCGATTCTTGCGGTGTTTTCACGGGCCCTATCGCGGGGCAAGCCCGCTCCCACGAGAGCGTGGTCCATCTTTGTGGGAGCGGGCTTGCCCCGCGATAGGGCCATGCAGGAAAGCTTCAAGCCCGCCACAGGTACCAGGCCGCCACGGTGCGATGAGGGCTCCACGCCCCGCCCAATGCCCGCATCTGCGCAGGCGTCGGCGCCTTGTCCAAGCCTTTCATGCGCCGATACCCCTCGCGCACGCCAAAATCATCCACCGGCAGGATATCCGATCGCTCCAGGCTGTAGATCAGCAGCATCTCCACCGTCCAGCGCCCGACCCCACGCAGCGCCACCAGACGCTCGACCAGCGCGGCGTCCGGCAGGCTCAGCGCCTCTTCCCGGCTGGGCACCACGCCCTCCAATCGCGCCTGGGCGATCCCATGAACCGTGGCAATCTTGCTCGCGGAGAACCCACAGGCGCGCATCGCCTCAGGCGTCACCGCCAGCAGCTGTTCGGGCGCGGGAAACGCCCCATCCGGGAACAGCGCCAGCAACCGCCCGAGGATCGCCTCGGCCGCCCGTGCATGCAATTGCTGATAGGCGATGGCCCGCACCAGCGCCTCGTACGGCTCGCGCCCGGGCGTGGCACGGTGCAGGCAAGGCCCCACGGCGGCAATATGCCGCGCCCAGTCCGGGTCCTGCCCGGCCAGCCAGGCAGCGGCATCGTCAAAGGCTTGCGGGGATAGGTCTGCAAGGATCATCAAAGGCGTTCGCACAAGTCACGATCCCCTAGCCTAGCCCAACCGTTCATCGGTGAAACGCTCAATCTTGCTCATCGAGTCAGAGGCCTACCATTGATCCGCCCGCATTGCCCCGCATAGAATTGAGAACTATTAACAATCACATTATCCAAGCAGGCTCTCCAGACGATGCAGATCGAAGACACGCTGAAACCGGCCGAGGTCGATCTGCTCTATCAGGCACACCACCGCTGGCTACGCGGCTGGCTCGGCGCCCGGGTCGGCTGCCGGGAGCACGCCGCGGACCTGGCCCAGGACACCTTCGTGCGCCTGCTCAAGGCGCGCCAGGTTTCACCGCTCAAGGAGCCACGGGCCTACCTGAGCAGCATCGCCCGCGGCCTGATGATCGACCAGTTCCGTCGCCGCGCCCTGGAAAAAGCCTACCTCGAGAGCCTGGCCAACCTGCCCGAGCAAGAAGCCCCCAGCGAGGAACAGCGCCTGCTGATCCTCGACACCCTCGAACGCCTCGACCGCGCCCTGCAACGCCTCAAGCCACGGGTGCGCCAGGCGTTCCTGCTGGCACAGCTTGACGGCCTCACCCTCACCCAGGTCGCGCAGCGCCTGGACGTTTCCCGGGCCACCGTCGAGCGCGACCTGGCCAAGGCCTTGGGTGTCTGCTACCGGATCCGCTACGCCGATGCCTGACCAGAACCCGAGCCAGGCCCAGGTCGACCAAGCCATCGAATGGCTGGTGAAACTGCGCTACGACAGCCCCGGCCCACACACCGAACAGCAGTTCCAGCGCTGGCTGGCCAGCCACCCGCAGCATGCCCAGGCCTGGCAGCGGGTCAGTAGCCTCGGCGACGAACTGGCCAGCCTGCCCGCCGAGCTGAGCCGCCAGACCCTGGCCGGCAGCGAACGCCGCCGCATGAGCCGGCGCGACCACCTCAAGCTACTGTCGCTGCTCGCGCTCGGCGCCAGTGTCGGCTGGGCCGCGCGCGAGCCCCTGGGCCTGCCGGCGCTGATGGCCGACAGCCGCACCGCCACCGGCGAGCGTCGTGAGCTGCTGGGCAGCGACGGCAGCCTTATCCGCCTGAACACCGCCAGCGCCATCGACCTGCGCTACAGCGACGAGCAGCGCCAACTGACCCTGTTGCGCGGCGAGGTCAGCCTGGACGGCAACACCAACGACAACCGCCCGTTCACCATCGACACCCGCGTCGGCGCCCTGAGCACCCAGGGCGGTCAACTGCTGCTGCGGGAGAATGCCCAGGGCCTGCTGCTGGCCGTGCGCCGCGGCGAGGTGACGCTGTTCCCCGCTTCTGCCGCCGCGCATCGGGTCAAGCCCGGCGAAGTGCTGCAGGTGTTCGCCCAGGGCGACTTCCAGTCCGCCACCCTGCACGGTGACCCCTGGGGCTGGACCGATGGCGTACTCAGCGTGCAGCAGATGCCCCTGGGCGAGTTCACCGACGAACTGTCGCGCTACCGCCCCGGCCTGCTGCGCTGCGCGCCGGAAGTTGCCGGGCTCAAGGTTTCCGGCACCTTCCAGCTGGCCGACACCGACCAGATCCTGCTGCTGGTCGCCCGCAGCCTGCCGGTGCGCGTCGACTACCGCACGCGCTTCTGGGTGAGCATCGGCGCCGCCTGAAAACATCAAAAAAATAAATGAGGTGGAATCTCATTCTCGTCCGGCCTGAAGGAAACAAGCCCGAACAGTGGTCTGCCAACCTTCAGGAGCGCTTCATGATCCGCCCGTGTTCCCCCCGCAACGCCCCCCTGCGCCATGCCATCCGCGCCGCCGCCCTGGGCCTGGGCGTGGCCTGCGCCGGCCTGCCGCCGACCCTCGCCCTTGCCGCGCCCGCCAGCCAGAGCCAGCCGCGCGACTGGAACATCGCGGCCGGCCCGCTGGCCGCCGCGCTGGACCAGCTGGCGCGCCAGGGCGGGCTGAACCTGTCGTTCGACGCCGGCAGCCTGCGGGGCAAGACCACCCAGGGCGTCCAAGGCCGGCATGACAGCGCCCAGGCCCTGCAGATCCTGCTGCGGGGCAGCGATGTGCAGGTCCAGCAGGAAAGCGACAAGAGCTTCCTGCTGCTCCCTGCCCTGGACGTCGGCGACGCCCTGCAACTGGGCGCCACCAGCATCTCCAGCAACCGCCTGGGCGAGACCACCGAGCACAGCGGCTCCTACACCACCAGTGCGGTGACCATCGGCAAGACCCCGCAAAGCATCCGCCACACCCCGCAGTCGGTAACCGTGGTCACCCGCCAGCGGATCGACGACCAGAACATCACCAACCTCACCAACCTGCTCGAACAGACCCCCGGCGTGGTGGTCAACCTCACCGACAGCGAGCGGGTGCAGTACTTCTCGCGCGGCTACCAGATCGATGCCATCCAGTACGACGGCGCCACCGTGGTGCAGAGCAGCGGCGGCGGCTCGTTCATCCAGAGCGACTCGGCGATCCTCGACCGCGCCGAGGTCCTGCGCGGCGCCACCGGCATGCTGCGCGGCGCCGGCAACCCCTCGGGCACCGTCAACCTGGTGCGCAAGCGGCCCACCTATGAGTTCCAGGGCGAAGGCAGCGTCACCCTCGGCACCTGGGACGCCCAGCGCTACGTCGCCGACCTCTCCGGGCCGTTGACCGAGACAGGCAACGTGCGTGGCCGGGTGATCGCGGTACACGACGAGAAGGACCACTTCCAGCAATCGCGCCAGGAGCGCAAGGACGTGCTGTACGGGGTGATGGCCTTCGACCTCGACGACAGCACCACCCTCACCACCGGCCTGGAATGGACCCAGCTCGACGCCACCGGTGCCTGGGGCAACCTGCCGGCCGACTACGACGGCTCGCCGCTGCCGTTCGGCCGCAGCACCTACCTGGGCGCCGACTGGAACCGCTGGAACCGCAGCAACCTGCAGACTTTCGCCGAGCTCGAACACCGTTTCGACAACGACTGGACGCTCAAGCTGATGGCCCAGCGCACCCACTTCGAGCTGGACGACAACGGCTTCAAGCAGACCTACTTCAGCCGTGCCACCGGCACCGCCAACCCGACCCGCAACCCTTACCTGATGAGCTACCAGGTGACCGAAGGCGATGGCGGCGAGAGCCTGCAGAACAACCTCAGCGCCACCCTCAATGGCCCGTTCGATTTGCTCGGCCGCACCCACGAGCTGATGCTGGGTGTCGAGCGCATCCGCAACGACTCCTACGCCTCGGCCACCAACAACGTGCAATCGGGCGTGTTCGACATCCGCACCTGGGACCCGAAAACCAGCCTGTCCAACCCGCACATCAACATCACCGCCCACCCGGTGCGCACCCGCACCACCCAGGAAGGCGCCTACGCCACCTGGCGCATCTCCCTGGCCGACCCGCTGACCGCGATCATCGGCGCACGCGCCAACGGGTACGACTACGAGCAGGAGAACAACACCAAGGCCAGCGGCAAGTTCAGCGTCGACAACGAGATCGTGCCGTACGCCGCGCTGATCTACGACCTGAACGAGAACTTCAGCACCTACGCCAGCTATACCGAGATCTTCAACCCGCAGACCAACACCGATGCCGCCGGCTCCGTGCTCGAACCGGTCACCGGCGAAGCCTACGAGACGGGGATCAAGGGCGAGTTCTACGAGGGCCGGCTGAACACCTCGCTGGCGTTCTTCCGCATCTACCAGGTCGGCAACGCGCTGGACGACCTCAGCGGGCCGAACCCGTGCCTGCCCAACTACACCAGCGGCTATTGCAAGGTCGCCGCGGGCAAGAACCGCAGCCAGGGCTTCGAGCTGGAGATTTCCGGCGAAGTGCTGCCGGGCTGGAACGTGACCGGCGGCTACACCTACAACACCACCGAATACCTCAAGGACACCACCGGCAACAACGGCAACCCGATCCGCACCACCGACCCCAAGCGCATGCTGCGCCTGTTCACCAGCTATCGCCTGCCGGGCGAGCTGCAGGCCTGGACCGTGGGCGGCGGCGTGCAGGCGCAGAGCGACATCTACAACCGCAGCGGCAGCGCCGAAGCCTCGCAGTCGGGGTATGCGGTGTACAACGCGATGGTGAACTACCGCTTCAACGACAACTACTCGCTGCAGCTGAACGCCAACAACCTGTTCGACAAGAAGTACTACCGCCAGGTGGCGCCGACGCCGACCGGCTACTACTGGGGCGACCCGCGCAACGTGTCGGTGACCTTGCGCGGAACGTTCTGACCTGCCGCGCGATGGCTGGGGGTCAGTCCGCCACCGCCTGAAGCTTGCCCGCCCGGCGATAGGCCTGGCGGGCGAAGCACACGAACAGTCCCGCCATCAGCGCCAGCGCCATGGGCAGGCCATGGGGCGCCACATCCATCGCCGCGCCGCTGACCAGCGGCCCGACCAGGCTGCCGACACCCCACAGCAGGCCAACACTGGCGTTGGCCGTCACCAGGTCCTGCCCCCTGAAGCGCTGCCCGATCAGCACCAGCGCCAGTGTGTAGATGCCGCCCGCCACTGCCCCGAGCACCACCAGCAACGGCCACAGCAGCCAGGTCATCTGCAGCAGCCAGGGCAAGGCGATGCCGATGCTCATCGCCACCAGCCCGCATACCAGGTGCAGCCCGGTACGCTCGACCCGGTCGGCAAGCCAGCCCAGCGGCAGCTGGAAGATCATGTCGCCGGCGAACACCACGGTCACCATCAGCGCCGCCACGCCCACGGCAAAGCCGTGACTGCTGGCATACACCGGCAGCAGCGACAGCACCACGGCGTCGAAGAACGAGAAGAACAGCACCGCCACGCACAGCGCCGGGGCGACGCGGAAGAAGCCGGCCAGGCCGAAGCTCTTCTCGCCTTCGTCGCCATGCTCGACATGGTCATTGGGCACGGTGAACAGGATGCACAGCAGCGCCAGGCCGTAACAGACGGTGACCACGCCGGTCAGCCACGGACTGTCGGCGCCGAGCAGCGCCAGCAACGCCGGGCCGAGTACCTGGAAGCCGGTGAAGCTGGTGGCGTATAGGGCCATGATCTTGCCGCGGTTGTGCTCCGGGCACAGCTCGTTGACCCACGACTCGCCGAGGATGATCGCGATGCCCATGCCGATGCCGAGCCCCAGGCGCAGCAGCGCCAGCCACAGCATCGAGTCGAAGGCCCATTCCAGCAGGGCGATGCTCAGGGTGCACAGGCTGAAGCTGAGCAGGTAGATGACCCGGCGGGTCAGGTGCCGGCAGCAGGCGTCGACCATGAACGCCGAAAGCATCATGCCCGCCGCCGGGATCGCCGAGATGATGCCGATCTCCAGCGTCCCCGCCCCCGCTTCGTGCAGGCGCAACGACACCAGCGGCAGGCTCGCCCCGAGGCTGAAACCGACCACCGACACGGCGAACAACAGGCCCGCCAGCAAACGCATGTTCATGTACCACTCCTTGCAAGCCGGCGCGCAGGGGCTCTGGCCCTGGCCGACTGGAAAATCCGCTGAAAGATGTTCGAACGCAGGCGCCCGCGATCACACCGCAAAGGCGCGGGATGCAGGGGCGCGGATCAGTTCAGGGCAAGGTGTGGCGAGAAGGTGAAGGCGAACAGCACGCTGCGCCGACGCTTGAGCACCGTGTCGCTCGGCCACGCGCGGCGCGCTGTCGGGGCGACAGGCTGGCGGTGTGGGCGGAGACTACGGGTACGGCGCATTGCATCGACTACGCAGGTGGAGAGGAGGCGGCACTCTAGGGCAGGGAGTGCAGAGGCGTCAATCTGTTAGTCACAACAGTGGCTTCTGAACCAATGCTCGAGCAACCAAGGACTAGTTTGGGCCCCTGTCATAGTGCAGACTTGATACACCAGCCGTGTGAACCCTAGAACCACACTCGCCCACCATAGGGCTCGTCAGATGGGTTTTGTGCATAGGCCGCATCGAACACCATTGGGAGCCTTATGTCTCTTGACATTTTAACTGCGTAATACGCCCTTTCATGAATGACCATCACTTGACTGTGAAGACGGGAATAATGCTTGCCTTCAACCCAGCGTGAAAAGTCTTTGACGTAAACACCCATTATAGAGCCATCATAGGCAGCGAAGTTATTTGCCAGCTCGGCATATTGCGTAATATATAAGCCACGACCAGCCAACCCACCTTTTGAAAAGCTGATATCCAAACCTGATTCCAGGGACTCAACATATTGGCTCTTTGTCCCATGAAGCCCAATCAGTTGATAACCCTCGGGTATGCCGCGAGGCTTTTCAACGATATTCATGGGAAGTCTATCTGTTGTGTAAGTCCTGGTATAAGTATGACTGGTATCGTCCCTTACAATGGCAGGCAAATCTTTTTGTCTAGGCGTAGGTTGGGAAGAGCGCCGGATCGACTGCCTTAAAGACTTGAGTACAGAAATATTACCGCTTGGGTCTCGACGATTTACCGGGTCGCCTAGGCAGTACGCATATGTATTTACCCCACCCGCAGCAAAAGGACTCATGCTGTCCGGGCTACTTAACCGCATCAGAATCGGATTAAAGGCTCGATAACCATTACCCAAAAAATAATTACCGAATGGAATCTCTAGTCGCTCACCACTAAAGCCAAGTGCATTACCTGGCACAGAAAGAAAACCATACGGTAAATAGGAAAAGTTTCGCGATGAATGGGCTTCATAGACTCCAAAAAAAACAGATCGTTGTTGATCCGAAGCCAATAAAACATTGGCCGTCCTCTGGCTATTCATGACGCGCCTTCCATCGGTAGCTGGATTTTTATTATCACAACCGCGTCTAAAACAGACTACTAGCAAAAATGATAGGCCCATCTACTGGATGGGCCGATCTGATCACAACCCCCCTCAGCGCTTCCCAGTAGCCGGCAAAAACACCGCCAACAACCCAAACAACGGCAGGAACGAGCAAACCCCATACACATACTCGATCCCACGCAGATCCGCCACATACCCCAGCAGCGCCGCGCCGATGCCGCCGAAGCCGAACATCAGCCCGAAGAAGATCCCGGCGATCATCCCGACATTGCCCGGCACCAGTTCCTGGGCATACACCACGATGGCCGAGAACGCCGACGCCAGGATGAATCCGATCACCACGCTGAGCACGGTGGTCCAGAACAGGTCGGCATACGGCAGCGCCAGGGTGAACGGCGCCACCCCGAGGATCGAGAACCAGATCACCGCCTTGCGCCCGATACGGTCACCGATCGGCCCGCCGAAGAAGGTGCCCGCCGCCACCGCGCCGAGGAACAGGAACAGGTGCAACTGCGAACTGGCTACCGACAGCTGGAACTTCTCGATCAGGTAGAAGGTGAAGTAGCTGGTGAAGCTGGACATATAGAAGTACTTGGAGAACACCAGCAGGCCCAGCACCACCAGCGCCAGGATCACCCGCTGGCGCGAGATGCCGTGGGTGGCCTGCACCGCCTTGCGCGCCTTGGCCTGGTTGAGGTGCTCCTTGTACCAGCGGCGCAGCATCAGGGTCACGGCGAAGAAGAACAGACCGGCCAGGCCGAACCAGGCGACATGGGTCTGGCCGAAGGGAATCACGATCGCCGCCGCCAGCAGCGGGCCGAGCGCGGAGCCGGCGTTGCCGCCGACCTGGAAGCTCGACTGGGCCAGGCCGAAGCGCCCGCCGGAGGCCAGCCGGGCGATGCGCGAGGTCTCGGGGTGGAAGGTCGACGAACCGATGCCCACCAGCGCCGAGGCCAGCAGGATCATCGGGAAGCTGCCGACGAAGGCCAGCATCACGATACCCACCAGGGTGCACAGGGTGCCTAGCGGCAACAGGTTCGGTGTAGGCCGCTTGTCGGTGAAAAAGCCCACCCACGGCTGCAATAACGAGGCAGTGATCTGGAAGGTCAGGGTGATCAGGCCGATCTGGGCGAAGCTCAGGTCGTAGTTGGCCTTGAGCATCGGGTAGATCGCCGGCAGCACCGACTGGATCAGGTCGTTGATCAGGTGCGCCAGGGCGCAGAAACCGATGATGCGCATCACCAGCGGCGAGGCCTGGTTTGCCGGGCTGCTGGCGCTGGAAGTCGTGGTACTGCTGATGGCCATGGGCTGGATGTCCGTCCGCGGGTTGGGATCCGATTATCGTGAAACAAATAGATACGAAGCTACCTTTTTATTTCGGCGAGCCTTCCATCCGACACGTACTTGTAAATAATTCTCAATATATTTAGCATCCTTTCTCCTCTTCCCTGTAAATGCGGGGCGAAACCGCCCTCCCCCTGCGAGCAGACCGATCCCATGAGCCCGATGCCCGCCTTGCAGCCAACGCCCGACCCCGAGCAGGAAGCCCTGGACTGGTTCTCGCGCCTGCGCCAACCCGGCTGCGACGAGGCCCTGCGCCAGGCATTCGCCAGCTGGTGCCAGGACCCGCTCAACGCCAGGGCCTATGCCCAGCTCGAAGCCTACTGGCAGCAATTGCAGGTTCCAGCGGCGCGCCCGCGACCACGCATCGCCAAGGTCCGCCGCAGCTGGGCCGGGTTGTGCCTGGCGCTACTGTTTCTGCTGCTGGTGGGCGCATTGGCCTGGCTCTACTGGCCCGTGATGCAGCGCCTGGGCAGCGAACTGCACACCGACAGCGGCGAGCGCCGCAGCGTGCGCCTGGCCGATGGCTCGACCCTGCACCTGGACAGCGCCAGCGCGATGAATGTCGACCTGCGTGGCCGCACCCGCCAGTTGCACCTGGTGCAGGGGCAGGTTTACCTGGAGGTGATGCTCGATGGCCGTGCCCTGGAGGTGCAGGTCGATGACACCCGGATCCAGGTGTTCGGCACCCGCCTGCAGATCGCCCGCCATGCCGACTACGACGAACTGGTGGTGTTCGCCGGCAAGGCTGCGGTGTTGCAGGGTGGCGACCAGCGCCTGGTCAATGCCGGCGAGCGGGTGACTTTCAGCGAAAGCCGCATCAATCCGGTCGAGAAGATCGACGCCAAATTGGCCGATGCCTGGCGCAACGGCCAGTTGAAGGCCAGGAACCTGCCGTTGAGCGAAGTGCTGGAACGCCTGGCCGATTACCGAGGCCAGCGTGTCTTGATGCTGAACGAGCAGGCCACCTACCAGCGGGTCAGCGGCGATTTCGACCTCGACCACCCGGCGCAGAGCCTCGAGCGCCTGGCTGCCGATCAGCAACTGCGCCTGCACAACCTGCTCGGCCACTGGCTGGTCGTGCGCTGAAGCGCCCTGCCCGGCTAAGTTTTTGAAAGGTTGGAAATTTTTTTTGAAAACGTTGTTGACAGGATCGCGATTCGAGCTAATAATGCGCGCCAAGTTGGCTACATAGCTCAGTTGGTTAGAGCATAGCATTCATAATGCTGGGGTCCGGGGTTCAAGTCCCTGTGTAGCCACCACCTTCTAAAAGGGCTTATCGAAAGATAAGCCCTTTTTCTTTGCCTGCGAAAAATCTACTTCACACCCGCCACGACCACGGCCAGCCCCAGCCCGATCAACGCCACGCCGATGACCCGATCGACCACCACCTGTCGCTCGATCATCGCCCGACGCAACAGGTGATTGGAGAAAAACACCGCCACCAGGCTGAACCACACCCAATGGGCGAACGACATGAACGCGCCATAGGCGAAGTCCAGTGCCAGTGGGCTGCCGGGCTGCACCACCTGGGTGTAGGCACTGACCACGAAGAGCATGGTCTTGGGGTTCAACGCATTGGTCAGAAAGCCCGTGCGTAATGCACTGGCCACACTGGCCTCGCTGTGCGCCAGGCCTTCGAGGCTTATGCGCGTGGTGTTGGTCAGCGACTTGTAGCCCAGGTACACCAGGTAGCCCGCCCCCACCACCTTCATGGCCACAAACAGGGTTGGGCTCTGGCTGATGATCACGGCGAGGCCGAACACGGTGTACAGCACATGCACCTGCACGCCCAGGGCAATGCCTACCGCCGCGGCGAGGCCGGCCTTGCGGCCCTGTGCATAACTGCTGCGGGTGACCATGGCGAAGTCGGCGCCGGGGCTGATGACGGCCAGGAGGGTGAAGAGGGCGACGGCGATGAGTTCGTTCACGAACAGGTATCCTCGATAAAAATTCACGGAAGATGGGATTATCCTGTTGCTTTGAACGAGTAAAAATCGATTTATAGTGAGGCTAATCTGCTAGTTTTCCTGACATATCCTCATCACATCCAACGGTGCCCGCGATAGCGCCGGAACAGGCCAGCACATGAAACTGCCTCCCCTCACCGCCTTTCGCTACTTCGACATCGCTGCCCGAACCGAAAGCTTCGTACGCGCCGCCGAGCACCTGCATGTGACCCACGGCGCCGTCAGCCGCCAGGTGCGCCTACTTGAGGAAAACCTCGGCGTGGAGCTGTTCGAACGGCGCAACCGGGCGATCTTCCTCACCCGCGCCGGGCGCGACCTGCAGGCCACCACCCAGGCGATCTTCGAGCAGTTGGAAGGCGCCGTGCAGCGCCTGCACCAGCAAGCCCACGACAACGTACTGGTGGTGTCCTGCGAGCCGACCATCGCCATGCGCTGGCTGATCCCTCGCCTGCCGCGCTTCCATACCCGGCACCCGGACCTGCAACTGCATTTGGTGGCCGCCGGCGGCCCGGTGGACTTCGCCCGCAGCGGCATCGACCTGGCCCTGCGCCGCGATGACTTCCACTGGGACCGCCAACTGCACAGCCTGAAGATCTGCGATGAATGGATCGGCCCGGTCGCCACGCCGGATCCCAAGGGCCAACGCCTGCTGCACAGCGCCACCCGCCCCGATGCCTGGGCCACTTGGCTGCGCCTGAGCGGCCAGGATATCCGGCACCCGGCGCGCAGCGACTTCGAGCACTTTTACCTGTCGATCCAGGCCGCCAGCGCGGGCATGGGGCTGGCCATCGCCTCGGCGCTGATGGTCCGCGACGAACTGGACAATGGCCAGCTACAGGCGCCGTACGGCTTCCTGCGCGATGGCTCCGGCTACCACCTGCTCAGCCCGCAACCACTGGATGACGGCAGCAAGCGCCAGCGCTTCGCGCAGTGGGTCGGCGACGAGTGCCGGGCCTGCCTGGCTCACCTGGGCTTGCTGCAGAACGACGAGCCGGCCCCACCGTCACCGCCCCAGGTGCGATAGCCGGCCGTGTCGATATGGATGCGCCCCGATGGGTAACGGCCAAGGCCCATGTTCCAGGCCTGGCCGTGCTGCTGCCAGAAGCGGCACAGCGGGCTCGGGTCGACCCCGCGCGGTAGCAGCAGGTCGACGGCGAAGGCGCGCATGTGCGCACTGCTCGGCGCGCCGCCGGCACAGGCATTGAGCCGGGGATCGCGGTAGGCCGACACCACTTCGAACTGACGCAGGATGCCCTGGCGGTCCAGGGTCTGGATCAAGGCCAGCGTCGAGCGCACCGCCGGCCAGTGGCTCGCCGGTGGCACCGCGAAGGGCGAGGCCTTGCACAGGCGCCAGTCCGAGGCCGAGCGCAGCAACTGATGGATCGGCACCACGCCATATAGCCGGGCCTCCACCAGCATTTCACGAAACTTGCGGTTCTCGTGATCCCCGGCCCATTGGGCGAACATCCACACATCGCGCTCATCGGCCTGGACCGCACCCAGCCCGATCAGCGCGCTAGCCAATAGCCATGTCCTGGCGCTTTTCATTGCCCCACCTCTTCATCCACCATGGGCGCGCCCGCCATCCCGGCGGCCACTGACAAGGAGTTAAGCATGCACAAGATTGCTATATCGGGCCTGGCCGCCCTCACCTTCAGCGGCCTGGCCATGGCCGACGCGCAGATCGACCTGGGCGATGCCCAACGGGTCACCCGTTTGTTCGCCTACCCCAACAACTGCAACGTGATCTGCTACCGCGACTGGACACTCGAACAGACGGTCGAGCACTACCTCACCCAGAGCGTGCAACGCGATGGCTACGCCAACGCCAAGGTCACGGTAAACCGCGACAACGACAAGCTGCACGCCAGCATCACCGGCGTGCCGGCCACCTACACCGCCCCCTTGCGCAAGCTGCTCGACAGCGGCGAGCTGGCCTACCAGGGCGCCACCCGCCTCAACCAGAAAGGCGGCTGGGACTACAGCTGGTACCTGTTCCTGCCCCTGGGCATGGCCCTGGAAAACCGCCGCAGCGTCGAGTTGCTGCACTTCCCGCCGGACTACTCGCTGACCCGCTACCAGGACTACCTGAAGTCCAACACCACCGACCGCTGGGCGCAGCTGCTGACCTTCAACGGCGTCGAGGCCACCCAGACCCCGGCCTACCAGACCATCGTCGACATCGCCCCGATCGCCGCGCCGGCCAGCGCGGGCAAGGATCTGGAAGGGGTCTACAGCTACTTCAACGACTACCAGGTGCGGATGGTCAAGGAAGTGGCCCTCACCCACGACGGCAAGGCCGCCTTGCCGATGGTCGCCTTCGGCGCGCCGGTACGTGCGTGGATCCAGCAGCAGTACGGGCCAAAGGTCAACGTGCTGGGGCTGGTCAGCATCGCGCCGGAGCCGGACAGCGCCAAGGTACCGGTGCTCGGCGCCAACCATCCGAGCGCGATCTGGTACGCGGCCGATCCGAAAAGCTACGACGGCGATCAGGACAAGGCCGACGCCGCCGGCTTGAAGATGATGGGCCAGGACCTCTCCGCCGCCTGCTGGCAGGCCGGCATGGGGCGCAACCCGCAGGCCGACGCCAAGCTCACCCTGCAGGCCTGCACCAGCAAGTGGCAGGTGACCCAGAAGAAGCAGACCTGCGAGCTGTTCTACCGCACCATCCGCGACATGACGCCGGAACAGGCGGCGGCCAAGTGCAATACCGGGACGGTGACGCGCAGCCTGCGAGATCTGCGCAAGCCGATCGAAGTGGCCCCCCCGCAGATCTGAGCCGACTGCTCACGCGATCCCTGCAGGAGCGGCCCTTTCACGGCACGAGGCCGCTCCCACAAGGGATAGTTCCCTGCGCGACAGCGCATCCTGAAGGGCTGGTTTATCCCCTACAGGGCATAGCGCTCAGTCTTCGAGCAACGTACAGGCCATCACCAGTGCGTCTTCCCGCCCACCCGCCACCGGGTAGTAGTCACGGCGCCGGCCAATCTCGTTGAACCCATAGCGCTCATACAGGCGATAGGCCGACTGGTTGCTGGCGCGCACTTCGAGGAAACACTCGCGGCCATTGAGCTGGTAGGCCCGCGCCATCAGGTGCTCGAGCAGGCGCAAGCCCAGCCCGCAGCCCTGGTTTTCCGGCTTGACGGTGATGTTGAGCAGGTGCGCCTCATCGATGATCACGTTGATCACGCCATGGCCGACCTGCTGCTGGCCAACGAACATCAGCCACACTTCGTAGGACTTCAGCGCATCCTGGAAGATGCCGCGGGTCCAGGGGTGGCTGAAGGCGGCATATTCGATCTTAAGCAGGGCATCCAGATCCGCCTCGGTTGCCGGGCGGAAACTGATCGAGTCACTCATTCAACGCTCTTCCAGCGCGCCATCAGCTGGCGCATGGCTTTCCAGACGTCCGCCTTGCGTTGCGGTTCGTCCATCAACAGTTCAAGGCCGGGCAAGGCCCAGGCGCTGCCGAGCAGGTCGACCTCGAGTTCTTGGTAGTAGGCTTGGGCATCGGCCTGGCCGGCGAAGCGGATGGCCGGCAGACCGAGCAGCCACAGGCAGGTGCACGGTGCCTCTTCCAGGCGCGCGGCGATGAAACCCTGGACGAAGTCGCGAGCGGCGTCCGGGCCCTGGTCCATGTTGCCGCGCATCAGCAACGGCCAGCGCACCGGCTCGCCGATGATCTGGGGCGCATCCGGCAGGCCGGCGGCGCGCAGCATGTCCTTGAGCAGCAGGTACGACGGATCGCGGCTCTGGAACGGCTGGCCGGTGGCCAGCTCCACCAGCAGCAGGCAACTGCCGGCGCGCAGCAATTGCAGGGCAAAGCGTGGTGGCGGTACCGGCGCCGGGCGTGGCGCGGGGGCCTCCTGCTCGGCCTCGACCGGCTTGGCGGCCGGTTTCGGCACGCTGCCCGGGCGCGGGATTTCGATCTTCGGCCGCTCGGCGCGCGCCTGGGGAGCAGCCGGGGTGGCGCTCGGCGCAGGCGTGGGGGCGGCTGGACGCACCTCGAAGTCGACGTCCTCAACCGGCGCCACCGGCAACAGCAGCTCCGGCCGCGACGGGGCGGCGAACGGCAGTTCGGCGCGCGGCAGCCAGTGCACCACTTGCATGGCGGACAGGTAGGCGCGGCGGCGGGACTCGATCAGCAAGGCGCGGGTATCCGGTGGACGAAATCAGGCGGGCATTCTAACGCCGTTGCCCAGGATGCGCCGCAACAGATTGTCAGCCAGCGCGGGCCAAGCCCGCTCCGACGGGGTGAATCCCCCTTTGAGCATCAGGGTTATCCCCATAACAGACCAAGGGGTGAAATCCTCCCCCTTGGATGCAGTACAATCGCCCCTTTTATTTGGCAACGAGTCGACCCGCCAATGATCGAACCCAAGCGCGTCCTGCGCGCCCTAGCCGAACACTGGGCCCTGATCGAGCCGCTGTGCGAGCGCTTCGACCAGGGCACCCTGAGCCTGGTCGAGCTGCGCCAGCAGCTGGCCCGCCAGCAGGTGGAAAGCACCCCGCAGGACATCACCCAGCTGCTCGACGTGTGGATCCGCCTGGACATCCTGGTCCCGGTGGCCAAGAGCCCGAACCGATTCGAGCTCAACGCGCAGATCCACGACTTCCTCGCCTACCTGCGCCGCGAACACCGGCTGGGCCTGTGCCTGGAGATCGAGGCCTACCTGCGCCACCTGGAACGCCTGGCCGGGCATATCCAGGACGCCTTCGACAACCGCGACAGCGACGACCTGGCGCGCCAGTTGCGCCTGCTCGACATGCGCGTGCGCGACGTGCTGAAGAAGCTCGACAACGACGAGCAGGCGCTGGTGGCCGTGGCCGAGCGGGCCAAGACCAGCAACCGGCAGATCCCCCTGCGCCAGCGCTACGCCGAAGTACTGGCGACCTGGGACGAGTACGTCGAGCCGATGATCCAGCTGGTCAATGCCGACGGCGCCTTCGAGCAGGGCGTGCGCAAGGTCGAGACCGTGCTGCTGCGCCTTTTGGGCGAGCAGGCGCGCCTCGGCCACCTGGTCGACGACGACATGCTGCTGCGCACCCATGCGCGCATTCTCGAAATGCAGACCAGCGCCCAGCTGACCCTGCGTCACGCCCGCGAACTGCTGCTGCCGCTGCGTGAAGAAGCGCGCCGGCACAATGCCGTGACCCGTGGCGCTGCCCTGGCCTTGTCGGTGATCCGCAAGAAGGGTATCGACGCCGTGCCGCAGGCCGCCATGCCGCTGTTCACCCGTCCGCAGAGCACCTTCCTCGGCAGCGCCAGCCAGGTCGAGGCGTACGTCTACGCCCTGGCCCGCTTCGAGCCCAAGCCTGCGCGCTTCCCCAAGGCGCACAAGACGCAAAAGGGCCCGCTGCCCCGTGCCCCGCGCACGGTCAAAGAGATGCTCGAACGCTGCGAGGACGCCCTGCCGCTGCCGGACCTGATGGTCTGGCTGCTGGAGCAGGAACCCGAGGGCGCCACCGACGAGTTGCTGTACTGGTTCTCGCGCCTGTCGCGCGAGAAGCGCTTCAGCCGCGAGCGCCTCGATCGCCAGCAATACCTTACCCGCGAACACCTGGTCAGCCTGCGCTCCTTCGCCCTGACCTCCAACCGCGACAACAAGCCGGCGACCCCGACCGAATCCACCGCGAGCCCCGTCCATGCATCTTGATCTTTCCGAACTGTCCCAGCTCGCGCCGATCTTCCGCGAGCTGTTCAAGGGCTTCCACATCAGCCGACGCGATCCGGAGCTGTACGCCCAGCTGTCGAACTTCCAGGACCAGTACCGCACCCTGTTCAAGGCCCTGGGCTTCGAACTGGTCTGCGACACCCGCGGCTTCTACTACTTCGTCCCCGAGCAGGCCGCCGCGCAGGTCAACAAGACCGCCCAGCGCCTGTCGCTGTTCACCTTCATCCTGGTCGAGCACCTGGCCGACCAGGGCCGCGACCCGATGGCCGTGCTCGACGGTGGCAGCATCGGCCGCGACGAACTGCCGTCGCTGCTCGACAAATACCGCGACCTGTTCCTGCAAGCCGAAGTGCAGACCGTCGACGAGCTCGAAGAAAAGATCATGCGCCGCATGACCCAATTGGGCTTCGCCTTCGAAGAGGGCGGCATCTACCGCTTCATGCCGCCGATGCACCGTTTCCTCGACGTGTGCCTGTCGGTCCAGCAGGACCGCGACCTGGCCGCCACCCTGCACAGCGACCTGCCGCTGCCGGTGCCCGTGCTGGTGGTGGAAGAAACCCCCGAGGAACTCAACCGCACCGACGACCCGCTCGACCTCACCCCGTTCGATGGCGAGGAAAGCGAAGAGGACGCCCTGGCCCGGGCGATCCGCGAAGAGCAACAGGAGATTGACGCATGAGCCAGGAACGCTACGGCATCCGCCGCTTCGCACTGCTCAACACCGCCGGCTACAGTCTCGGCCTGTTCCCCCTGGAACACCCGCTGTCGGTCTATGGCGCCAACAACCTGGGTAAATCGGCGTCGATCAACGCCCTGCAGTTCCCGATCCTGGCGCGCATGTCCGACATGAGCTTCGGCAAGTACAGCCTGGAACAGTCGCGCCGCTTCTACTTCGCCAGCGACACCAGCTACATCCTCACCGAGCTGAACCTGCCCCACGGCCCGCATGTGATCGGCGTGGTTGGCCGCGGCCCGGGCGGCGGCTTCGGCCACCAGTTCTTCGCCTACCAGGGCGAGCTGGACCTGGCCCACTACCAGAAAGACGACACCTGCCTGCGCCAGAAAGAGCTGTTCACCAACCTCGAGCGCCATGGCCTGAAAGCCTACGAGCTCAAGCCGGATGAACTGCGCCGGCTGCTGGTCGGCGGCCACACCTCGGTGCCGCTGGACCTGACCCTGATCCCGCTGCGCTCGACCAGCGAGCAGAGCCTTAAGACCTTCCGCGCACTGTTCATCAACCTGCTGCACATGCGCGAGATCACCGCCGCCAAGCTCAAGCAGCTGTTCCTCGATGCCTTCGAGCACAGCCTGCGCTCGGGCAGCGTCGACTACATCGCCGCCTGCGAAGAGGCCTTCCGCGACGTGCGCCGCATGGAGGGCGACTACAACGCCCTGGTGGCCGCAGGCCCGCTGGTCGAGGCCCTGGCCGGCGGCGTGGCCCAGCGCGACATCCTGCGCGGCAAGCTGCACCGCATCTCGCCCTTGCTCGACAACCTGCTGGGCACCTGGCAGGAATACGCCATGGCGCGCAAGGAAGAGCTGACCATCCAGGCCGAGCACTACCGTGGCGAACAGGACCGCCTGCAGAACGACCAGCGCGGCGGCACCCAGGAGCTGATGCGCCTGGAACGGGAGATCACCGGTATCCAGCGCTGGCTGGGTGAGCTGTCGGTGCTCAAGCACCGCTTCGCCCTGGTCACCGACGTCAAGGTGCTGGAACAGCAGCTGCTGGCCGCCAAGGACGCCCACGACGAACTGGCCGGTGCCCTGGCCCAGTCGCGTCAGTTCTCCGCCGAAGACCTCGACGAGCGCGTGCGCGACCTGGAAAAACGCGTCAAGGCGGTCAAGCAGCAACTCGACCACGCCGACAACAACAGCTATGCCCGCCTGCGCGAAGAGTTCTCGCAGCAGGACGTCGACCGCCTGATGCGCCTGTTCAACGGCGCGCTGTTCAGCCTGCCGCTGGGCGACCGTGGCATCGAGCTGGACGACAGCGATGTGTGGGTGAAGACCCTCGAAGGCGTGCTCGACCGCTTCAAGGGCGAACGCTTCGAAGTGCCGGGCCTGTCCATCGACATCTCGCACATCGACCCACCCGCGCTGCAGGCCCTGGCCGACCGCGCCGCCCTGCGCGACCAGAAGGAGCGCCTGGAAAAAGAACTCAAGCAGCTCAAGACCCAGCAGGCCGTGGCCCTCGACCGCGCCGCCAGCAAGGCGCAGACCGAGGCCCTGTACCAGCAGGTGCTGGATGCGCAGAAGGCCCTGGAAGACTTCCGCCGTACCGAGACCCTGGCCGCCGAAGAGCCGGAGAAGATGGAGCAACTGGGCCAGCTGGAAGCCGCCCAGGATGAGCTCAAGCGCTCCAGCGACGCCTTCACCGAGCGCGTCCAGCAGCTGTCGGCCAAGCTGCAGCTGGTGGGTCGGCAGATCGCCGACCTCGAAGCCAAGCAGCGCACCCTCGAAGACGCCCTGCGCCGCCGCCAACTGCTGCCGGCCGACCTGCCGTTCGGCACGCCGTTCATGGAAGCCATCGACGACTCCATGGACAACCTGCTGCCGCTGCTCAACGACTACCAGGACAGCTGGCAGGCGCTGCAGCGCGTGGACAACCAGATCGAGGCGCTGTACGCCCAGGTGCGCCTCAAAGGCGTGGCCAAGTTCGACAGCGAGGACGACATGGAGCGCCGCCTGCAGCTGTTGATCAACGCCTACTCGCACCGCACCGAGGAAGCGCTGACCCTGGCCAAGGCCCGCCGCGCCGCGGTCACCGACATCGCCCGGACCCTGCGCAACATCCGCAGCGACTACGACAGCCTCGAGCACCAGCTGGCGCTGTTCAACCGCGAGATCAACAAGCGCCAGGTGTCCAACCTGGAGAGCTTCCGCGTGGTGCTGGCACCGAACAAGGAAGCGCTCCGGCACATCGACCAGATCATCCACAGCGCCGGCCAGTACGAAGAAGGCGAAACGCTGTCGGTGTTCGACCTGACGCAAAGCGCCGAACAGGATCACAAGAACGAAGAGGCCAAGGAGTACCTGGCGCGGCTGGTGGCGGCCAACCACAACCAGCTGGGTCTGAAGGACCTGTTCGAACTGGCCTTCGAGATCACCAAGATCAACAGCCAGCCGGTGATCCACGCCGACATCGACGGCGCCGCGTCCAACGGCACCACCATGACCATCAAGGCGCTGACCAACATGTACCTGTTGCTGCACCTGATGGACCGCGACCTGGCCGGGCGCATTCGCCTGCCGTACTACCTCGACGAGGCGGCGGACATCGACGAACGCAACCAGGCAGCATTGCTGGAGACCAGCCAGCAGCTGGGCTTCGTGCCGATCCTGGCGAGCGTGAAGCCGCAGGTGTCGGCACGGGTGGCGATCGACCTGGAAGGCGGCAGCGGGCCGAATGGCATCTACATCGACGAAGCGGACTGGAAGTACATCAGCCGTCGCGACGAGGTGAAGGCGATCGTGCGTGAGGATGAGGCCGAGGAATTGGCCTGACATCTGTGCACTGGGGCCGCGTTGCGGCCCTTGTGTCGCGAAAGGAGGCCGAAGGCCTCCCTGCTATCTATCGGGTTATTGCTGTGCCCAAGGCACGATCGGAATCGCCGTCACCGCATTTTGCGGGCTGCCTTCGATCAGGCGATCGCTATACACCAGGTACACCAGCGTATTGCGCTTCTTGTCGAGAAAACGCACCACCTGCATGGTCTTGAACACCAGCGAGGTGCGCTCCTTGAACACTTCCTCGCCATCCTTCAAGTCACCCTTGAAGTGGATCGGCCCGACCTGACGGCAGGCGATCGATGCCTCGGCACGGTCCTCGGCCAACCCCAAGCCCCCCTTGATACCCCCAGTCTTGGCCCGCGACAGGTAGCAGGTCACGCCGTCGACCTTCGGATCATCGAACGCCTCGACCACGATACGGTCGTTGGGCCCGACGAACTTGAACACGGTGGACACCTGGCCGATCTCCTCGGCCCCGGCCAGCATCGGCAGCAGCAGCGCCGCCACGGCAAACATCCTTTTCAGCACGGTGATCTCCTTCAGACCAGGACCAGGTTGTCGCGGTGCACCAGCTCAGGCTCGGCGCTGTAGCCCAGCAGGCTCTCGATGGCGTCGGACGGCTGGCCGATGATCTTCTGCGCCTCCAGGGCGCTGTAGTTGGCCAGGCCACGGGCCACTTCCAGGCCGTCGGGGCCGACGCAGACCACCATCTCGCCGCGACGGAAGCTGCCCTGCACGGTCTTCACGCCCACCGGCAGCAGGCTCTTGTTCGATTCGCGCAAGGCCTTCACGGCGCCGTCGTCGAGCACCAGGGTGCCACGGGTCTGCAGATGGCCGGCCAGCCACTGCTTGCGCGCGGCGAGCATGCCGCGCTCGGGCGACAGCAGGGTGCCCAGGCGCTCGCCGGCCTTGAGGCGATCCAGCACGCGCTCGATACGGCCACCGATGATGATGGTATGGGCACCGGAACGGGCGGCCAGGCGCGCGGCGCGCAGCTTGGTCTGCATGCCGCCGCGGCCCAGGGCGCCGCCGGTGCCGCCGGCCACGGCATCCAGCGAGGGGTCGTCGGCACGGGCTTCGTAGATCAGCTGGGCTTCGGGGTTGTTGCGCGGGTCGGCGTCGAACATGCCGTCGCGGTCGGTGAGGATCACCAGCAGGTCGGCTTCCACCAGGTTGGCCACCAGCGCGGCCAGGGTGTCGTTGTCGCCGAAGCGGATCTCGTCGGTGACCACGGTGTCGTTCTCGTTGATCACCGGCACCACGCCCAAGTCGACCAGGGTGCGCAGGGTGCTGCGGGCGTTGAGGTAACGCTTGCGGTCGGAGAGGTCGTCGTGGGTCAGCAAGATCTGCGCGGTGTGCTTGCCGTGCTCGCCGAAGCTCGACTCCCAGGCCTGCACCAGGCGCATCTGGCCGATCGAGGCGGCGGCCTGCAGCTCGTTCATCGCGCTCGGTCGCGAGGTCCAGCCCAGCTGGCTCATGCCGGCGGCCACGGCTCCGGAGGAGACCAGCACCAGTTCCACGCCCGCTTCGCGCAGGGCCACCATCTGCTCGACCCATACCGCCATGGCGCCGCGGTCGAGGCCCTTGCCATCGGCGGTCAGCAGCGCGCTACCGATCTTCACGACCCAGCGCCTGGCGCCAGTCACCTTGCTTCGCATCTTCTCTTCCAACCTATGTCGAATCTGTAGATACCGTGGATACAAAAACGCCGCTCCAGAGAGCGGCGTTTAGTGTACTGCAACCGATCAGTCGCGCACGTAAATGATTTCCGGGCCGTCTTCGTCGTCCTCGAAATCATCCCAGTCGTCATCGTCGCCGATGTCGTGCACGCTCTTGACACCGGTGCGGCGCAGGGTGCGGGCATCGTCCAGGGCCTGCAGCTGGGCGCGGGCCTCGTCCTCAATGCGCTGGTCGAGCTCGGCCAGTTCCTCGGCGTAGGCCGGGTCGTTGGCCAGGCGGTCGGCGCGGTCCTCGAGGTAGCGCATCAGGTCGTGGCTGAGCTTCTCGGTGCCCTGCTTGGCGATGGCCGAGATCACATAGACCGGCCCCTCCCAGTTCAGGCGCTCGACCACTTCCTTGACGCGCTCGTCACGCTCGTCGTCCATGATCATGTCGGCCTTGTTCAGCACCAGCCAGCGCTCACGGTCAACCAGTGCAGGGCTGAACTGCGCCAGCTCGTTGATGATGATCTCGGCGGCATCGGCCGGGCTGCTGCCGTCCAGCGGCGCCAGGTCGACCAGGTGCAGCAGCACGCGGGTACGCGCCAGGTGCTTGAGGAAGCGGATACCCAGGCCGGCGCCTTCGGAGGCGCCTTCGATCAGGCCGGGGATGTCGGCGATGACGAAGCTCTTCCAGCGGTCAACGCTGACCACGCCCAGGTTCGGCACCAGGGTGGTGAACGGGTAGTCGGCGACTTTCGGCTTGGCGGCCGAGACCGAACGGATGAAGGTGCTCTTGCCGGCGTTCGGCAGGCCCAGTAGGCCGACGTCGGCCAGGACCTTCATTTCCATCTTCAGGTCGCGCTGATCACCGGGCTTGCCCGGGGTAGTCTGGCGCGGCGCACGGTTGGTGCTGGACTTGAAGCGGGTGTTGCCCAGGCCGTGCCAGCCGCCCTGGGCGACCATCAGCTTCTGGCCCGGGGTGACCAGGTCACCGATGACTTCCTGGGTGGCTGCGTCGATCACGGTGGTGCCCACCGGCACGCGCAGGAACAGGTCGTCACCCTTCTTGCCGGTGCAGTCTGTGCTGCCGCCGTTGGAGCCGCGCTGGGCTTCGTGGTGACGGGTGTAGCGGTAGTCGACGAGGGTATTGAGGTTCTCGTCGGCCACCATGTACACCGAGCCGCCATCGCCACCGTCACCGCCGTTGGGACCGCCGTTCTCGATGAATTTCTCGCGGCGGAAGCTCATGCAACCGTTGCCGCCGTCACCGGCCTTAACCCGGATCGATACTTCGTCTACAAACTTCATTCAAAACCGCCTCTCGTCGGATGACGAGTCGAAAACCAGAAAACCATGAGGCTCTTGCGAAGATGAGCGCGGCGGCCCCGTACGAACCAGAAACCAACGCCGGCAGCCCATTCAAACAGCTTTGCAAGAGGCTCACCACAAACGAAAAAGCCCCGTCGCATGACGGGGCTTCTGGAGCGACGTCGCGATTAAGCGGCGACGATGCTCACGTAACGGCGCATGAACTCGCCTTTCTTCTCGAACTTGATCACGCCTTCGATCTTGGCGAACAGGGTGTGATCCTTGCCCATGCCAACGCCGTAGCCAGCGTGGAATTCGGTGCCGCGCTGACGGACGATGATGTTGCCCGGCTTGATCACCTGGCCGCCATACATCTTCACGCCAAGGCGTTTAGATTCTGAGTCGCGACCGTTACGAGTACTACCACCAGCCTTCTTGTGAGCCATGGTTCAATTCTCCAATAAATTCAGGGGATCGGGGCGATTAAGCCTGGATACCGGTGATTTTGATTTCGGTGAACCACTGGCGGTGGCCCATGCGCTTCATGTGGTGCTTACGACGACGGAACTTGATGATGCGAACCTTGTCGTGGCGGCCTTGCGAAACGACTTCGGCCACTACTTTAGCGCCAGCAACAACTGGAGCGCCGATGGTGACTTCTTCACCGTTGGCGACCAGCAGAACGCGATCGAAGGTCACGGATTCGCCAGTGGCGACTTCCAGTTTTTCGATCTTGAGGAATTCACCTTCAGCGACTTTGTACTGCTTGCCGCCGGTAACGATTACTGCGTAAGACATGGTATTTCTCCGATAATCCTGCTCACCCAGCGCTTTATATGATGAGTATTGGCTGGCATGGCTGCACAGGGCTGGAACGGCCCGGTGCAATTGCGTAAGGCAGGTGCTGCCCAGGAAAGTTAGGGTGCGCGATTGTACGCAACCCTATAAATGCTTGCAAGTGCCGGCCCGGGGCCACGGGCAGCGCGCCTTGACACACCGGTACCTGCGACCTAGCATGCCGCGCAACCTCAATGGAGCAGCCGATGCAACCCCAATCCTTCTACCGCGCGGTAGCTGACGATTTCAGCGCCGTCGACGAGATCATCAAGAAGCAGCTGACCTCGCGCGTCCCGCTGGTATCGAAGATCGGTGACTATATCACGTCCGCCGGCGGCAAGCGCCTGCGTCCCCTGCTGGTGCTGCTGTGCGGCAAGGCCCTGGGCCGCGAAGGCGACGACCTGCGTCTGCTGGCGGCGACCATCGAGTTCCTGCACACCGCCACCCTGCTGCACGACGACGTGGTCGACATGTCCGGCATGCGCCGTGGCCGCTCCACCGCCAACGCCCTGTGGGGCAACGCGCCGAGCGTGCTGGTGGGCGACTTCCTCTATTCGCGTTCGTTCGAGATGATGGTCGAGCTGGGCTCGATGCCGGTCATGCAGATCCTCTCCAAGGCCACCCGGGTGATCGCCGAGGGTGAAGTGCTGCAGCTGTCGCGCGTGCGCGACGCCAGCACCACCGAAGAGGTGTACATGGACGTCATCCGCGGCAAGACCGCGATGCTGTTCGAGGCCTCGACCCACAGCGCCGCCGCGCTGGCCGGCGCCACCGACGAGCAGCGCGAAGCCCTGCGCACCTTTGGCGACCACTTGGGCGTGGCTTTCCAGCTGGTCGACGACCTGCTGGACTACAAGGGCGACTCCGAGACCCTGGGCAAGAACGTCGGTGACGACCTGGCCGAAGGCAAGCCGACCCTGCCGCTGATCTACACCATGCGCGAAGGCACCCAAGAGCAGGCTGCGCTGGTGCGCCAGGCGATCCAGAAAGGCGGCCTGGAAGACCTGGAGCAGATCCGCATCGCCGTCGAGGCGTCCGGTGCCCTGGACTACACCGCGCAGATGGCCCGCGACTACGTCGCCCGCGCCATCGCCTGCCTGGAAGTGCTGCCGGCCAGCGAGTACCGGGATGCCCTGGTCGAGTTGAGCGAGTTCGCGGTCGCGCGCACCCACTGATTCATCGCAACACCCTCATCGCGGGGCAAGCCCGCTCCCACGCCAGCACACATCATGGCGTGGGAGCGGGTTTGCCCCGCGATGCGTTTGTGCAGGAAATCACTAAACCCTATACAATGTGCGCCTTTACTCGCCTGTACTTGAAAGGAAACGCCGTGAGCACTCTGCCACCCTGCCCCCAATGCAACTCCGAATACACCTATGAGGATGGCACTCAACTGATCTGCCCCGAATGCGCCCACGAGTGGTCGGCCAGCGGCGAAGCCGAAGCCGCCAGCGACGACGTGGTGAAGAAGGATTCGGTCGGCAACGTCCTGCAGGACGGCGACACTGTCACCGTGATCAAGGACCTCAAGGTCAAGGGGTCGTCCCTGGTGGTCAAGGTCGGCACCAAGGTCAAGAACATCCGCCTGTGCGACGGCGACCACGACATCGACTGCAAGATCGACGGCATCGGCGCGATGAAGCTCAAGTCCGAGTTCGTGCGCAAGGTCTGATCGCCTGCCCCTCGGGGCTGCCCAACGGGCGGCCCTGACAGATCCTGCAACAGGATCGCCTGCACCATTCGGAAGAATTCTTCCAATAGTCACTTGCTATTTTGATAATAAGAATTATTCTCATTGGAAACGCTATCCAAGGAGAATAGCCATGACCTATCTGATCGACGCCTGGCTCGACCGCCCCCATCCCTACCTGCGCATCCTGCATCGCGAGACCGGCGAAGTGTGCGCCGTGCTCGAGGAAGACGCGCTCGACGAACTGCGTGACCAGGGTGACCTGGACCTCACGGGGCTGAATTCGAGTGAACCCGGGGTGCTCAAGGAGCTGGTAAGAAATCTGTTTCTGTTCTGCTATGCGCGGGCGTTGCGCCCGGGGGGAACGGATTGGAACTGAAAGGCATCGCGGGTCAAGCCCGCTCCCACGAGGTAGCAGAGCACCAGTGGGAGCGGGCTTGCCCCGCGATCAGGCATTACAGAACGTCGAGCAGCTCGACGTCGAACACCAGGGTGCTGTGCGGCGGGATGCTGCCGACGCCCTGGGCGCCATAGGCCAGCTCGCTCGGCACGTACAGGCGCCATTTGCTGCCGGCGTTCATCAGTTGCAGGGCCTCGGTCCAGCCGGCGATCACGCCACCGACCGGGAATTCGGCCGGCTGGCCGCGATCGTAGGAGCTGTCGAACACGGTGCCGTCGATCAGGGTGCCGTGGTAGTGGGTGCGCACGTTGTCTTCGCGGGACGGCTTGGCGCCCTCACCTGCGGTCAGCACTTCGTACTGCAGGCCCGAGGCCAGGGTCACGATGCCTTCACGCTTGGCGTTTTCAGCCAGGAATTCCTTGCCGGCGGCAGCGGCGGCTTCGGCCTTGGCAGCGGCTTCGGCCTGCATCACTTCGCGGATGACCTTGAAAGCGGCCGACAGGTCTTGTTCGCTGACGCGGCTGTCGGCGCCGTTGAAGGCGTCGGTCAGGCCGGCAACGATGGCGTTCAGGTTGACGCCTGGTGGCGGGTTGTCACGCAGCTGGCCGCCCAGCTGGCGGCCGATGCCGTAGCTGACGCGGGATTCGTCGGTGGACAGGTTGAGTTCGGACATTGGCTTGCTCCGCTTAAGGGCGCACTGCATCCGCGCCCTAATGAAAAGGGCGAGCAGCCTAGCACACTGGTGCCGCGCGAAGCAGCTACCAGGCCGAACGCTGGGAAATCGGGACCTTGAGGTCTTCTTCCGGGTGCAGGCCCAGGCCACACATCTCATCCTGCACGGACCAATGCACCAGGTTCATCGACAACAGGGGAATCGATTGCAGGAGCAAGCGGGCGTCCTCGACCGAGTGCACGCGCAAGCGCTTGCCACGCGTATCGTCCAGCGGATGGGCACGGCCCTTGACCCGGGCCTCGAGCAGGTAATCACCGCCTTCGATGGCGATCAGGTTGAGTTCGTCGACATGGCCAGCCCTGGCCTCGGTATTGAGCTGATGCAGGTTCATGGGCGCACCTCGCTGCGGGAACCACGCATGAGTGCTCATTTTTTGTACGGCAACAACGAAAGCACAAGCTGCCGCTGGTCAGAAAGATCGCGGGGCAAGCCCGCTCCCACGCAACCTTAAGGCCTGCGTGGGAGCGGGCTTGCCCCGCGATAGCGCCCAAACGAATCAGTGTTTGGTAATGCGATCCAGGTAACCCATGACGAATGCCGAGATGACGAAGGTCATGTGGATGATCACGTACCACATCAGGTAGTCGGTGGAGATGTTCTGCGCATCCATGAACACCCGCAGCAAGTGAATCGAGGAGATGGCGACGATGGACGCGGCGACCTTCATCTTCAGCGACGAGGAATCCATCTTGCCCAGCCAGTTGAGCTTTTCCTTGCTCTCGTCGATATCCAGTTGCGAGACGAAGTTCTCGTAGCCGGAGATCATCACCATCACCAGCAGGCCGCCGACCAGCGACATGTCGATCAGCGACAGGATCACCAGGATCAGGTCGGCCTCGGCGAGGGTGAAGACGTTGGGCAGGACATGGATGATTTCCTGGAAGAACTTCAGGGCCAGTGCCAGCAGGCCCAGCGAGAGGCCGAAGTAGATTGGGGCGAGCAGCCAGCGCGAGGCATACATCGCGTTTTCGAGGATACGTTCCATGGACAGTAGGGGGACTCGTGAAGTGACTGGAAAAGCGATCGCGAGTATAGCCAGCCACCTGTGACAGCAAAAGCCTGCGGCTGGTTGCCGCAGTGCATCGTGCGAGCAGACTTTGTGGAGGCGACTTCGTGGGAGCGGGCTTGCCCCGCGATGGCGCCAGCCGCCCTGTCACAATGGCCAGGCCGGGCCTTTATCGCGGGGCAAGCCCGCTCCCACGGGAACCTGGTTCCACAGGAAAAACGCTCAGGTTTCCGGATGGAACTGATAGTCCCCAAGATTGCGGCACCGCTCACCGTTGATCCGGCGCAACTGCGCCTGCAGGTGCAGGCACCAGATCTGCGGGTCTTCCGCGACCTGATAGCCATGAAGGGTGAGGCTGTCGACGATGGCGTTCATCACCGACTCGGCCACCATCGGCCCGTGGAACGGGCCCTGGGCCTTGATCGCCGAGGGTTGTTCACCGGCCATGCCGGCGGCGAACAGCAAGGTCCACATGCCGTTGTCCCCGGCCAGCGGACGGATGCTGCATTCGATGCGGGTCACCAGGCCCAGGCACTGGCGGGTGAGGCTGAGGTTGCGCATGGCGGCGTCCCCTCTGTAAAGCCCTGTTCAGCCTGAAACCCTCAGGCTGTTTCCATCCTGAACCCTGACAACGTCCTTAAGTTCCACTTTAGCCGACCTGAGTAAAAAGTTGGAAAACCGGCGCTGAACGGTAGCACATGGCCGCCAGCGCCGGTTTCTTGACTCAGGCAGGCTTGGCCTGGGCGATGACCTCCTCCATACGCTCCTTCTCGGCCTCCTTGATCTCTTCCTCGCTGATCATCTCGGCGATCACCCGCAGGCGCTCGACTACCCGGGCGTTGACGCTGCCCTCGGCAAACTCGCCCTTGTCGTCGACCGCGCCGGCTTCCTCGCCGACCAGCAGGCTCAGCGCCTCGTCGGCCTGGCTGACGGCGTAGACATGGAAGCGCCCGGCCTCGACCGCCTGCACTACCCGCTCGTCGAGCATCAACGTGGCGACGTTGGCCCGCGGGATGATCACGCCCTGCTCGCCGGTCAGGCCACGGGCCTCGCAGAGGCGGAAGAAGCCTTCGATCTTCTCGTTGACCCCGCCGACCGCCTGCACCTCGCCGAACTGGTTGATCGAGCCGGTGATGGCGAAGCACTGCTTGAGCGGGGTGCGCGACAGCGCCGAGATCAACGTGCAGGCCTCGCCCAGCGAGGCGCTGTCGCCGTCGACGTAGCCGTAGGACTGCTCCAGGGCGATGCTCGCCGAAATCGCCAGGGGGAACTCCTGGGCATAGCGGCTGCCCAGGTAGCCGGTGAGGATCATCACCCCCTTGGAGTGGATCGGCTGCCCGAGGTTGACCTCGCGCTCGATGTCGACGATGCCGCTGCCGCCCGGATAGACCGTGGCGGAAATCCGCGCTGGCATGCCGAACGCCGAATCACCGACCTCGAGCACGGTCAGGCCGTTGCACTTGCCGATTGCCGCGCCTTCGGTATCGATCAGGATGATCCCGGCGAGCATGTCGTCGAGCACCCGCTGCGAGACCCGCCCGGTGCGCTGGGCCTTGGCCTTGAGCGCCCGCTCGATATGGCCGGCGTCGGTCATGGCCTCGTTGGCCAGCTGGCGGATGAAGTCCGCCTCGCTGACCAGCTGGAACAGGTCGCCGATCCGCGCCGACAGCCGCGACTGGTTCTCGGCCAGGCGCGCACTGTAGGTGGCCAGGCGCGCCACCGCGTCGCTGGTCAGCGGCGCCATGCCCTCTTCGTTGGTGCGGGTGCGCAACAGTTGGGCAAACTGCTCCAGGTTCTCGTCGACCATCGGCATGTCTTCGTCGAAGTCCACCAGCACCCGGAACATCTCCTGGAAGTCCGGGTCGTGGTCCTGCAGCGCGTAGTACAGCTGGCGCGAGCCGATGATCACCAGCTTGACGCTGAGCGGGATCACCTGCGGCGTCAGGCTGACGGTGGCGACGCGGCCCAGTTCGCCCAGCGGCGACTCCATCTTCAGCTTGCGCGATTGCAGCGCGCGCTTGAGGGCGTCCCAGACGAACGGCTCGCCGAGCATCTTCTCCGCTTCCAGGATCAGGAAACCGCCGTTGGCGCGGTGCAGCGCGCCCGCGCGCAGCTGGCGGTAGGAGGTGTACAGCGCGCCCTGGTCGGTGCTGTATTCGATGCGGCCGAACAGGTTGTCGTAGGTCGGATGCGGCTCGAACACCACCGGCGCCCCGCCCTTGCCGGGATGGCCAACCACCAGGTTGGGCGCGTACTGCTCTTCGAGCATCTTGCGCGCCACGGCGTCGGTCTTGCTGTCGTCGACCAGCTGTTCGACCACGGTGCGCAGCAGGTTCAACTGCATCGATTGCAAGTAGGCGCACACCGCGGCGTTTTCCGCGTATTTCTCCGACAGCGGCGCCAGCAGCGGCTGCAGGGCGAGGGTGATGGTCTCTTCATTGAGCTGGCGCAACTGGTTGCTCGACTCGCGCTTCCACTGCGGCAGGCTGGACAGCTCCTCGTTCAGGCGGTCCTCGAGCGCGGCGATGTCTTCATGGAAGCGCTCGCGCACCTCCTCCGGCAGTTGGGCAAACTCGGCCTCGTCCAGCGCCTTGCCGTCGGCCATGGGGGTGAAGGCGACGTTGCTGCTGTCGCGGTACAGCGCCACGTCCTTTTCCAGCGAAGCCCGCTCGATCACGTCCAGCGCCCGGTCGTAGCGCTGGTTGAAGGCGCGGTCGATGGCGCTCTTCTTCTGCTGGTACGACGGGTGTTCGAACACTGCCGGGAAGGTAGCCAGCAGGTTGTCGATCAGCCCGTTCATGTCGTTGATGAACTCATGGGCGCTGCCGGACGGCAGCTCGAGGGCGCGCGGCTCGCGGGAGTCCTCGAAGTTGTTGACGTACAGCCAGTCGGCCGGGGTGTGCTGGCGCTTGCCTTCGGCCTTAAGGTAACGCTTGACGAACGAGAAGCGGCCCGTGCCGGGCTCGCCCATCACATACACGTTGTAACCGGGGCGCGGCATGGCCACGCCGAACTGCAGGGCCTCGACGGCACGCTCCTGGCCCAGGACGCCACGAAACGGCTCCAGGTCGTCGGTGTTGGAGAAAGCGAACTGTTCAGCGGAGAAACGCCGGGTCAGGGCTTCGGGCGCGAGACGCAGGCGCGAGGCGACAGGATCGGGCATTGGGTTTCCTTACTTCGGCGGGGCGGATGAAAGGCATTCTGGCGCTGCCAGCGCGCAGCGGCAAGGCTCCGTGGGACTTTATGTCACAGCCCAACATGACCGATCACGCAAGCAATTTTTCGCAATAAACAACGCAACCTTTGGATCGTGCCTAAACTCCAAGCTGCGCAGGGGGATGGAAATCCTCCCGCCCTGGCAACCGCGTTGCCAGAACCCTGACCATTGGTACGTCACTTGAGAAAGAGAACAACGCTATGAAACGGATTCTTCTGGGTACTCTGTTCGCCGCTGTCTCGATCAACGCCATGGCCGAAGCGCCGGGCGGCCCGAACTGCGGCTGGGGCAACTTGCTGTTCGAGGGCCAGCGCGGCACACCGGCCCACTTCCTGGCCTCCACCACCAACGGCACGTCCGGCAACGCAACCTTCGGCATGACCTCGGGCACCAACGGCTGCTCGACCAAGGCCGCGCTCACCTATGGCGGCAAATCCTGGTTTGCCATGAACGGCATGATGAACGAGCTCTCCGAAGACATGGCCCAGGGCCAGGGCGAGGCCCTGACCACCTATGCCGTGGTCCTCGGTGTGGCCCCTGAAGACCGCGCGCGCTTCGCCGCCGTCACCCACGAGCACTTCCAGCAGATCTTCAGCAGCGCCGACGTGACTGCCGAAACTGTCCACTCCAACACCCTGGCCGTGCTCAAGAGCGACCCGCAACTGGCCAAGTACGCCACCGAGGCTTAAGTACCACGCCTCCCGCCCCGGCAGCGGGGCGGGCTTGGCGCTTCACCTTCCGGCATCATCAGGATGTAGTTGCCCGACATGTTCAAACGCCTCGCTCCCCTGGCGCTGCTCGTCAGCGCACCGATTCATGCCGCGCCACAGCTCGACCCGGCCCGCGTCCAGCAGTTGGCGGCCACGCCCTACTGGATCGCCCTCGGGCACTACGAAACCGCCAAGCTCGGCGGCTGGCGCAGCTATGTGGACGACAAACGCTTTTTCCTCGCCGAGGATGGCGCCCACCATCCCGACCAGGAGCTGCAGGCCACCGTCGCCGCCCTGTACGCCCCAGCCAGCCTGGGCGACAAGCATGCCCAATGCGTGTTCCCCGCGCGTACCCGCTGGCTGCGCGAACAGCTGAACCTCAGTGACCTGCCGAGCCCGGACTGCCAGGAGTTCAAGACCTGGTACACATCCATCGACCCGCACAGCGCGACGCTGATCTTCCCGGCGGCCTATCTCAACAGCCCGTCGTCGATGTTCGGCCACACGCTGCTGCGTATCGACCAGTCCAACACCCGTCGCGACGACACCACGCTGCTGAGCTACGCGATCAACTTCGGCGCCTATATCGAAGGCAGCGACAACAGCATCCTCTACGCCTGGAAAGGCCTGATGGGCGGTTATCCCGGGCTGTTCGCGATGATGCCCTACCAGGAGAAGCTGTCCGAGTACCGCAGCCTGGAAAACCGCGACCTTTGGGAATACCAGTTGGACCTGACGCCCGAGGAGACCGGACGCATGGTCGAGCACGTGTGGGAGCTCAAGCAGATCAAGTTCGACTACTTCTTCTTCGACGAGAACTGCTCCTACCGCCTGCTGGAACTGCTGCAGGTGGCGCGCCCGAGCCTGGACCTGACCTCGCAGTTCCCGCTGACCGCCATTCCCACCGACACGGTCAAGGCGGTCAAGCAATCGGGGTTGGTCTCCGATGTGCGCTACCGTCCCTCCCGCGAGCGCGAACTGCTGGCCCGCGCCGAGCCGCTGGACCATGAGGAAAAACAGCAGGTGCTGGCCATCAGCGCCGATACCGCTCAGTTGCAGAGCCCCGACTTCACCGCCCTGCCCCGCGAACGCCAGGCGCTGGTGCAGGATGCCGCCTATCGCCTGGAGCGCTACCGGGCCAACGGCCAGGAACGCGACCCGGCCCAGGCCGCGCGCAGTTTCGAGCTGCTCAGGGCGATCAACCGCAACCCGCCGCCACCGCTGGTGATTGAGCGCCCAGGCCTGCCCGAGGACGGCCATCAGTCGCGCACCTGGCAACTGGGCGTCGGGACCCGCGAGGACCGCGCTTACGCCGAGTACGGCCTGCGCATGGCCTATCACGACCTCAACGACAACCTGTACGGCTTCCCGCTGGGCGCGCAGATCGAGATCCTTCAGCTCAAACTGCGCCAGTACGAGGGCAACGACTGGCAGGTGCAGCGCCTGGACCTGGCCACCATCCGCTCACTGACCCCGCGCAATGAGTTGCTCAAGCCCTGGTCGTGGCAGGTTGCCGGGGGCCTGGAGCGGGTGCCGGGCAAGCACGACGACGAGGTGCTGGTCAGCCATGTCAACGGCGGCGCCGGCGGTACCTGGCAACTGGGAGACGACCTGTTGGGCTTTGCCCTGGGCACGGTGCGGGTGGAACACCACAACGACTTCGCTGAATTCATCTCGCCGGCAGCCGGGTTCAATGGCGGGCTGCTGTGGCGCAATCCGCTGGGCAACCTGACCCTAGAGGCCAAGGGCGATTACTTCATCAATGGCGAGGTGCGACGCAGTATCAGCCTGAACCAGCAGTGGGAGATCAGCCGGGACCTTGGGCTGCGGTTGAGCGCCTCCCGGCAGTTCAGCCATCTGGCCACGGCGCAGAACGAGGTGATGCTGGAGCTGAAGTGGTACCAATACTGATCAATGTGGCCTTCCTCGTGGGAGCGCGTCGCGATCCTTCGACAGCGTTTTGACATCGCGCCGACAATTCACCACCTAGACTTTCCACCATTACGCTAAAGGTCTTGTGGATATGTCGCGTTATTGGTTGGGCGTGTGTGTCGTATTGCTGCTGGCCGGTTGTGAAACCACCCACGAACAGATGGTCAACCAGGGCTATCCCCCCGCCTACGCCGACGGCTTCCAGGACGGCTGCAGCAGCGGTCGCCAAGCCGCCGGGCTGATGGCCGGCGACTTTCGCAAGGATGTCCCGCGCTACCTGCACAACCGCCAGTACGAAAGCGGCTGGGACGATGGCTTTCGCCAGTGCCACGCGATGCAGTCCAACGAAGACCTGCGCGAGTACCGCGAGCGCTACTGGGACGAGCGCGACCGCGACTGGCAGCAGGAAAAGGACCAGGGCGCCGCCCGCGCCTATCGCCGCAAATGACGTCGCAATCGGACAATCATTGAAACCCGCGACCTGCCACCATGGTCTCCAGCACAAAGGAGGCCGCCCATGAGCCGAGCATTCGTCAACGAAGACCAGGCCGCCGCCCAGGCCAGCCAGCCGGTGGAGCGACGGGTCAGCGACCAGCCCAACTACGTCACTGCCACCGGCCTCGCCCAGTTGCAGCAGCGGCTGGCCATGCTCACGGCGCTGCGCAGCGAACTGCAGGCCCAGGGCGAGCGCGCCGACCGGCAGCGGCTGGCCGATACCGAGCGCGACCTGCGCTACTTCAGCGCCCGCGTGCAGAGTGCGCAGGTGGTACCGACCGCCACGTCCACCGAAAAAGTTCAGATCGGCAGCCGAGTGCGGTTTGTCGATGAGGACAACCAGGAGCATCAGGTGCAACTGGTGGGCGAGGACCAGGCCGACGCGGTACACGGGCTGGTCAACTGGGGCTCGCCGCTGGGACGGGCGCTGCTGGGCGCCGGACCTGGGGATGAGGTGCTGTGGCGCAGGCCGGCGGGGGATCAGATGATCGAGGTGGTGGCCATTCTGGGGGAGGTCTGAAACCCTCGATTGGCGTTGCGGCCCTTTCGCCCCAGCAGGATTACTCGCTGATCTGAAACGCCACCCGCGCCGTCTCGCCACTTTCATCCAACGCACTCAACTCGATGCTGCCCGCCTGTTCGAAACGCACCGGCAAGCTGTCCTGCCCCTGGGTTTCGCCCAGCGGCTGACCATTAAGGAACCACCAGCGCCGCCCCGCGCCGCCCAGGGCCGATACCCGCAGTTGCAACGGCTCGTGACTGGTGGCCGGGCGGCGCAGGTTGTCGCCGGCGCGCACGCCGACGATCGACAGCGGCGGCGCGCTGGCCACCTGCTGTGGCGGGCAGGCCGGGTCCACCGCGGGCAACCGCGCGGCGCGGCGCTCGGCCCTTGGCAGCCAGGGTTCCAGCGGGGCCGGCCACAAGGCGACGTCGTGGGCCTTGGCCCCGGGGCAAGCGGCATCGACGCGCAGTCCCTGGTCGTTGAGCCACACCGTCTCGCGCAATCCCAGACCCAGGGGCTGGTCGGCCGCCAGCAAGGTCGGCGGGGTGGTGCCGTCCAGGGTCCAGGCAAAGCGCTGGCGGCGGCAGTTGGTGTCCTGGCGGTTCATCGGCTGGCCCAGGGGCCAACAGATGGCCGCCACGCCTACCGAGGCGGGCACAGGCTCGACCGGCACCTCGATGCCGCGCTGGCTGTCGCGATTGCTCAGCAGGTCGTGCACCTGCAGCATCAGCGGCGCCGCCGAGGCCAGGCCGAACTGGCCCGGCACCGGGGTGCCATCGGGACGGCCGATCCATACGCCGATCAAGTAGCGCGGACCGACCCCCACCGACCAGGCATCGCGAAAGCCGTAGCTGGTGCCAGTCTTCCAGGCCAGTTGCGGACGCTGCACCAGTTCGGCATGAGGGTCGCGGTCCGGCCGGGCCAGGCCGCTGAGGATACGCCGGGTGATCCAGGCCGAGCCCGGCGACAACAGGCGGCGCTCCACCAGCGGGTCCTGGGGCTGCAGGCGAATCTTCGCGCTGTTGCCGCCACGGCCGAGCGCGGCGTAGCCACCGACCAGATCCTCCAGCCGGCTGCCCGCGCCACCCAGAATCAACGACAGGTTCGGCTCGGCCAGCGGTGGCAGCACCAGCGGCATGCCGCCCATGCGCATCTGCGCGGCGAAACGTTTCGGCCCGTAGGCCTCGAGCAGTTGCACCGCCGGCAGGTTGAGCGACAGCGCCAGCGCCGAGCTGGCCGACACCGGGCCGCTGAAGCCCATGGAGAAGTTGCCGGGGCGGTAGTCGCCATAGCGCCGGGGCACATCCTGCAGCAACGATTCGGAATGGATCAGGCCGTCGTCCATGGCCATGGCATAGAGGAATGGCTTGAGGGTCGAGCCGGGCGAGCGCAGGGCGTGGATCATGTCCACATGGCCGAAGCGACGCTCGTCGCTCAGGTCGATGGAACCGAGATAGGCGCGCACCGCCATGCTCTGGGTTTCCACCACCAGCAGCGCCGCCGAGGTGCGCTCGGGCAGGCGCGCGCGCCAGCCCATCAGCAGGTCTTCGAGGCGTCGTTGCAGGGCGGCGTCGATAGTGGTGCGGATCAGCGGCGGGCTGTCCGGCGTGTTCAGCCGCCGGGCCAGCAAGGGCGCCAGTGCCGGTTCCTGGCGCGGCGCCAGCAGCAGCGGCTCTTCGCGGGCCTCATCAATGCGTTGGGCCGGCCACACCTGGTACTCGGCCAGGCGTTGTAGCACCTTGTCCCGGGCGCGCTGGGCACGCTCGGGATGACGGTCCGGACGCAGGCGGCTCGGCGCCTGGGGCAGCACGGCGAGCAGCGCGGCCTCGGCCGGGGTCAGGTGTTTCGGCGACTTGCCCAGGTAGGCCCAGCTGGCCGCGGCCACGCCCTGCAAGGTACCGCCGAACGGCGCCCGATTGAGATAGAGCTGCAGGATCTCGGCCTTGGACAGGTGCCACTCCAGCTGCGCCGTGCGCCACAACTGGCGCAGCTTGCCGGCCAGGGTGCGGTCGTGCGGATCGAGCAGGCGCGCCACCTGCATCGACAGGGTGCTGCCGCCGGACACTACCCGCCCGCCGCGCAGGTTGAGCCAGGCCGCCCGGGCCAGGGCCATGGGGTTGACCCCAGGGTGGTGGTAGAACCAGCGGTCCTCGTAGGCGAGCAAGGCTTCAAGGTACAGCGGCGAGACTTCGTCCGGGCTGACCGGGTAGCGCCACACGCCGTCAGCATCGGCGAAGCGCCACAGCGGCGTGCCGTCCTCGGCCAGCACCACCCGCGCCAGGTCGTCGCCCGGCATGGGCAACGGCCAGATGCGGTCGGCCAGCCACAGCAGGACCATGACCGCCAGCACGGAGGCGGCGACACGCCGCAGCAGCTTGAGCAGACCTGGGCGCGCTAAGCTTGGCATCGGGAACCGACCGGGCCAGGTGATGGCCAAAGGCTGGGAATCGCCGATTCGTTGATCAGGAAGCGACTATGCATGTAGAAGGTTTTTTCGAGTGGCTGGGCCAGGTACTGGGTTCGGTGATCCGTTTCATCGTCGACGGCCTGAGCGGGTTGTTCAACCTGCTGGCCAACGCCGGCGGCAATTTCATCGATGGCCTGGCGCGCACGCTGGGCATGGACACCTCGCTGGTCAGCATCCTGGCGCTGATCGTCGGCCTGATGCTGCTGTACTCGGCGATACGCGCGTTCATGCGGGCGTCGATCATCCTCGGGATCATCTGGGCATTGCTGGGGTTGTGGGTGTTGAGTTGGGTCGTTCACTGAACCTCGTGGGAGCGGGCTTGCCCCGCGATGGCGTCCGTACGGTCGGCATTGCTGCCTGACCTGACGCTATCGCGGGGCAAGCCCGCTCCCACGAGTCGCTTCCTGCGTTGCCTAGCGGGCGCGTACCACCATTTCACCCTGGCTGTCGCCGATCGCCTGCAGGTTCGGCCGGTACATCGACTCCACCTGCGGCGGCGGGATGCGGTAGCTGCCCGGGGTCACGGCACGTGCCAGGTACAGCAGGTGGGTGGTGCCGTAGCTGTCGAGCTTGAGCGCAGCCACGTAGCGGTCGTCACGGTACTCCTGGTGCACCACGCTGGCATTCTGCATCGACTCGCGCCACTGCTTCACCGCGCTGCTGGCGTTGTCCAGGCTGGCGGCGCTCTGCGCCAGGTTCTGGTTCTCCAGCTCCAGGCCCGCCGGCAGCAGGTCGACCACCAGGGCATCCGGCACCTGATCCTGCGCCTTGAGCGCCAGGTGCACCAGCACCAGGTCACCGCTGCGCAGGTTGCGTACATCCAGCGCCTGGCCGTTCATGCCCAGGTACTCGCGGCGGATCTCCATGCCGTTGCCGCTGGCGGCCGGGGCCTGGCGCGGGTAGCCGGACAGAGTCAGCTGCTGGTACAGGGTGTCGCCGCCCTGGTTCTGCACGGTCAGCGGCGAGGCCAGCAGCGGGCCTTCGAGTTTCATGCCCGAGTCGTTGTTGTCGAACTCGCGCACTTCACCGGCGCTGTCCAGGCGAGCTTTCCAGTTGCCTTCCGGCTTGCCCAACAGGCCACGGCCGGCGAGGAACAGCGCGTTGCGCTCCTGGGTGGACAGCCAGCGATTGGCGGCCAGCTCGTCGGACAGGCCGAACAGACGCTGGTCGACCTGGTTGCCGGCGAGGTTGTTCTCCTGCAACAGGGCGAGGATCAGCGCCTGGTCACGCAGGGCACTGCCGTAGTCGGCCATCCAGCCTTTGCTGCGAGTCACGGCCAGGCCTGCCTGCAATGCCTGCTGCGAACGCTGCTTGTCGCCCATCTTGTCCAGCGCCACCGCCAGCTGCACCAGCGGCAGGCCGGAGCGGGCGTCGGCGCGGCGTTCAAACAGGCTGCGCAGGGCGCCCAGCGGCGCCTGTTGGCTACGCGCCAGCACCAGGCCAGCGTAGGCCTGCACGGCGAACCGGGTGTGGTCGGCGTTCTGGCTGTAGTCGACTTCGATCAGGTTGCGCTCCTGCACATACCGCAGCAGGCGCTCGCTGGCCTTCTTCAACACCTCGGCGGGTACGCCGTAGCCTTGCTCACGGGCGCGCAGCAGGAAGTCGGTGACGTAGGCGGTCAGCCAGTACTCCTCCTCGCTGTCCGAGCTCCATAGGCCGAAGCTGCCGTTGTAGCGCTGCATGCCCAGCAGGTGCTCGATGCCCATCTCGATCTTGCGCTTGCGCACATCGGCCGGCTCGCCCTTGATACCCAGGCGCTTGAGGCTGTCGGCATCGGCGTACAGCGACGGGTACAAGCCACTGGTGGTCTGCTCCAGGCAGCCATAAGGGTAGGCTTCCAGGGCGCGGATCTGTTCGGCCAGGTTCAGGGGCGGGCGGCTCGACAGTGCAAGGCTGGCCTCGAGGCCCGCCGGTTCGAACTCGGCCAGGTCGCTCTCCGGCAGGCTCCAGGGCTGGTCCTTGAGGGCCACGCGGTAGTGCTTGAGCATCGCCGGGTAGGCCGGGCGCACACCGAGGGTCCACTCGCGCTCGAAGGTGTTGGCCGGCTCGCCCGGCAGCTGCAGGCCATTGACCTGCACCCGCACCTTGCCCTGCCCCAGGCCGCCCTGGGCCTGCACTGGGATCATCAGGGTGGTGCGCTGGCCTTCGGCCAGGGTGAAATTCTGCTGGGCACCACCGACCAGGCTCAGCTGGCCTTCGGCGATCAGTTGCACGCTCAGTTGCTGGTCGCGGCCGGACAGGTTGGCCAGGTCCAGCGCCAGCCGGGTGCGGTCACCACCGGCGAGGAAACGCGGCGCGGACAGCTCGGCGATCAGCGGCGCGGCGACCACGGTCTTGCCTTCGGCCATGCCGAAGTGTTCCTCGGTCCAGGCCTGGGCCATCAAGCGCAGTTCACCGTTGAAGTCGGGGATATCGACGGTGGCCTGGCCTTCGCCTTTCTCGTCGAGGGTCACTGGCAAGCTTTGCTGGGCAACGATGGTCACTGTGGTGTTCGGCCGCTTGCCGCCCTTGGCCATGGCGGCGTCACCACCGAAGGCGAGACTGGCCAGGCGGCCCTGGCCGGCCTCGATCAGCTGGCCGTAGATGTCCAGCTGGTCGGCGCCATAGGCCTTGCGGCCGAACAGGCTGGCGAACGGGTCGGGGGTCTTGAAGTCGGTGATATTGAGGATGCCCACATCCACGGCTGACAGCAGCACATGCACCTGCTTCGGCACGCTGCCGTCGGCGTTGACCGCCTTGAACTTCACGGTCAGCGGTTGCTTGGGTCGCATTTTCTCCGGCGCCTGCAGCGACACGGCCAGCTTGCGCTCGGCGCGGTCCAGCGGCAGGTGCAGCACACCCACGGCGCGTTTCGGCGTGGCATTGGCCTTGCGCTCGCCCGGGCGGATCACCAGGGCGCTGATGTACAGGTCGTGGCGCGCCCACTTCTTGTCCAGCTCGACGTCGAAGGTCTTGCCCTCGGCGGGCACGTCGATTTCCTGCCACCACAGCGGGCCGTCGGCGGATTCGATCATCAGGTAGCCGCTGCCGGCGGCCGGCGGGGTGACGGTGACCTTGGCGGTACCGCCGTCCTTGTAGGCCGGCTTGTCCAGGGCGATCTTGACCTGGTCGGGGCGCACCGCGCCGCCTTCGGCGTTGTCCTGGGCACGGTAGCCGGCCCAGAAGCGCGCGCTGGAGACCAGGCCGGTCTGCGGATCTTCCACCTCGACGCGGTACGGGCCCCACTCCACCTGGAAATTCAGCTTGGCGGTGGAGCCGGCCTTCACGCTGACGGTCTCCTCGGCCTGGGTGAGGAATTTCTCGTTGTAGTTGTAGCTCCAGCCGTCGCTCTGCGAGTAGTTCCAGTAGTAGTCGCGGCGCTCGCGGATCAGGCGCACCTTCAGGTTGTCAGCGGCCAGCTTCTTGCCTTCGCGGTCGGCCACCAGGAACTCGAATTCCACCGGGCCGTCACCGTCGGTCTCTTCGCCGTCGAACAGGCCGCGCAGGCCCGGCAGGCGGTCGGCGGGCCAGATCGGCTGCTCCAGGCGCCGGGTGATCGGTCGGCCGCCGGACTCCTGCAGGCTGGCCTGCACAGTCAGTTGCAGTGGCGAGCGGGCTTCGGCCCAGCGGCTTTCTATATCGATGCGGGCCTTGCCGTTCTGGTCGAGGGTGACTTCGTCCAGCTCCAGGTCCTGGTTCAGGTCGGTCTCGGTGACCGCGCCGAACTGGTAGCCCGGCAGCGCCTTCACCGCTTCGCGCAGCGGGCGCACGTAAGCCT
>NZ_NIBE01000091.1:23615-30277 GCF_002205115.1 Pseudomonas sp. DrBHI1 | reverse complement strand
GCGGCCGGCGCGCCGTAGAGGTAACGGCCATTGACCTGGATGGTGGCAGTCTCATCCGGCGCCAGCGGCGTGCTGCTGCCCTTGAGCTCCAGCGCCAGGCGCTCGGGGAGGAAGTCCTCGACGAGGAATTCGTAGACCTGCTTGCGACCACCGCCCAGGTCCAGCAGCAGTTGCCAGCGGCCGGTCGGGGCCTCGGTGGCCAGTTGCAACTGGTACTGGAACAGGCCGTTCTTGTCGGCCTCCCAGACGAACTTGCGGCTGACCTGTTCGTCCGGACGGCGCACTTCCACATTCACCGGCTGGGCCTTCACCGGCTTGCCGTCCTGGTCACGCAGCAGGCCGTTGAGCAGCACAGTCTCGCCCGGGCGGTAGAGGTCGCGCGGACCGAAGATGAAGAACTGCAGAGGGTTGGCCTGGGGGCCGGTGATGTCGAACTCGGCCAGGTCCAGGGCCGCGGTGTTCAGGCGCAGGAGAGTGGTGTGCACGCCCTGGGTGGCGATCAGGGTGTCGGCCTTGGCGGTGATCGGCAGCTGGGCATGGCCGTCGCCGTCGGTCTTGGCTTGGGCCAGCAGCTTGCCCTTGTCGTCGTGCAGTTCGAGGGTGACGTCCTTGAGCGCCTTGCCACCTTCCAGTGCCTGGGCGAACACGTCCAGGCGGTCGCGGTAGCGGTGCGCGGAGACGCCGATGTCGCTCAGGGTGAACAGGGTCGCCGGCTGCGAATAGTCATAGGTGCCCGAGGCGCGCATCACCGCCAGGTACACGCCCGGCTCCTGCAGCGGCTTGATTCCGGCGATCGGCAGCAGCACGGTCTCGCGGGTGTTGCGCGCGGGGTTGAGGTCGAAGCGGCCGCTGTAGACCAGCTCGGCCATCTCCAGGGTTTCCTTGGACTGGTAGTAGTAGAGGCTGGAATTGCGGCCCCAGTTGACCAGGAAGCTGGAAAGCATGTCCGGCTTGATGCGGAAAAACTCGACATCGACCTTGTCGACGTTCAGGGCGATCACCGGCAGGCCTTCGGCCAGGCGCGTGGGCAGCAGCGAACCACGGCTGGCGAAGCCCACGGTGGGCTGCATGTCGCGGGTCTCGAAACGGCTGACCGATTCGGCTTCAAGCTGGTTGCCGTTGACCGAGAGCAGGCCCTTGTCGATGGTCAGGACCATCTTGCGCTGCGGCTCCAGGTGGCGCAGGCGCAGTTCCATCTGATTGTCGGAGAGTTCCCAGGCACCGTCGACCTTGCCCTTTACGGTGTCGACCAGGTGCAGCTTGGCGGCAAAGTCCTGGTTGGCGTCCAGCGGCGCGGAGACGCTGACCGACAGGGTGCTGGCACCGTCGAGCTGGACTTCCGAGACGTCCAGCACAGTCAGCTCGCGGCCCGCGTAGCGCTTGGCGAGCAGCGCCGGGTCTTCGCGCTTGGCCGCCTTGGTTTCGGCGGGCGCAACGGCGGTGGCAGCATCGGCGGGGGCCGATGGCTTGTCCGGCGTGGAAGAATCACAGGCACTGAGCAGGGCCAGCGCGCAGGCCAGCAACAATCCTTTGTTAAGCATTTGAGAGGGGACTCTTCGGCAGCATGTACGTGAGGGAGGCAACTATAGCGCAACGCCGCAGGGCTTACCTGGCGATGCGCGGCAAGTGAGACCCTGTTCGCGCCGATTGGTTGCCTGGTCGGTACAATGGCGTATTTGATCTTGCAAGGGGGCGCGAAGCGGCCCTGCAACGAAGGATTCGCATGTCTTCACTGTCCACCGCCTGGCGCGACCGCCCCACCCACCACAAGGTCTGGGCCCTGGCCGCGCCGATGATCCTGTCCAACATCTCGGTGCCGCTGGTGGCGCTGGTCGACAGCACGGTGATCGGCCACCTGCCCCACGCCCACCAGCTGGGCGCGGTGGCCGTGGGCGCCACGCTGTTCACCTTCATGGTCGGCCTGATGGGCTTCCTGCGCATGGGCTCCACCGGCTTCGCCGCCCAGGCCGCCGGCCGCGCCGACGGCGCCGCGCTGCGTCAAGTGCTGGTGCAGGGGCTGCTGCTGGCACTGGCCTTCGCCCTGCTGATCGGCCTGCTCGCCCTGCCCTTCAGCCAGTTGGCGCTGCACGCGATGCAGCCCAGCGAGGCGCTGCATGCCTCCACCGAGGCATTCTTCCATACGCGCCTGCTCGGCCTGCCGGCGGCGCTGGCCAGCTACGCCCTGGTTGGCTGGTTCCTCGGCACGCAGAACGCCCGGGCGCCGCTGGCGATCCTGCTGACCACCAACCTGCTGAACATCGCCCTGAACCTGTGGTTCGTGCTCGGCCTGGACTGGGGCGTGGTCGGCTCGGCACGGGCCTCGGTGATCGCCGAGTGGTGCGCCGCCCTGCTCGGCCTGGCCCTCACCCGCCCGGCGCTGCGCGCCTACCCCGGGCATATCGCCTGGGCCGCGCTGAAGCGCTGGCAGGCCTGGCGGCCCTTGCTGGCGGTGAACCGCGATATCTTCCTGCGCAGCCTGGCGCTGCAGCTGGTTTTCCTGCTGTTGACCGTGCAGGGTGCACGGCTGGGTGAAGCGACGGTGGCGGCCAATGCCTTGCTGCTCAACGGGCTGATGCTCACCGCCTACGCCCTCGATGGCCTGGCCCATGCGGTCGAGGCGCTGTGTGGGCACGCCATCGGCGCCCGTGATCGCGATGCCCTGAAGCGGGCGCTTGCGGTGGCCTGCGGGTGGTCGTTGATCGTCAGCCTGGGGTTTGCGGTGCTTTTCCTGCTGGGCGGCCATCTGTTCATCGACCTGCAGACCGATATCGCCAGTGTGCGCGAGGCGGCGTATCCGTACTTGCCTTATCTGGCGGTGCTGCCGTTGGTGGCGGTGTGGAGTTATCTGCTGGATGGGCTGTTCATCGGCGCCACCCGGGCGCGAGAGATGCGCAATGCGATGCTGGTGTCGGTGGTGATCGCGTTGCCCGTGGCGGTTGTCATGCGTGGGTTCGGCAACCATGGGTTGTGGTTGTCCTTCTTGCTGTTCATGGCGCTGAGGGCGGTGACGCTGGGGTGGGTGGGGTGGCGGTTACAGCAACGGGATCGTTGGGTTCGGTGAAGCAGGGGGCGCTTTGCGCCCCTTTCGCGACACAAGGCCGCTCCCACAGGGAATCGCGGTCATCTGTAGGAGCGGCCTTGTGTCGCGAAATGAGGGCGAAGCCCTTACCTGCGGGGTTACAGCCACACACAATCCCAATGTGAATACTCGCGCCAACCCTGCACGAATGGGATTGGCAACAATGTACCGGGCAACCGCTTTGACATCCTCTTCCCGCCGCAAGGCCCGGTCGTGATAACCGGTCTGCCAGATGTGCCGCCGTTCGACACCCTCGCGGTATAGCGCATTGCTGCTGCGAGATTTGAACGCACACATCAGTGTGCTCAGGTGGATGTGCCCAAGCTCGACAAGCCAATGCACATGGTCAGGCATCAGGACCCAAGCCAAGGTGCGACAAGCATGTTTCTGATCACAAAGGCGCATCTGGTTGACCACGACTCGGGCGAGATTGAAATCAGCGAACAGCGGTTTGCGGTCGCGGGTAGTGGTTGTCAGCAAATAGTGGCGCCCAGGCTCGGAAACTCGTCCTCGACGTAGAAGATGGGAGTGTGGGCTATCCATGTCGTGCTCCTTTGAACATTGCATTCAAAGTTAGCCGTGGTGGCAAAGTGGACAGCCACTGGATCATTTCTCGATGTGACTTCGGTGAGGGCTTCGCCCTCATTTCGCGACACAAGGCCGCTCCCACAGGTACCGGGATTCCATAAGGAATTGCAATACCTGTGGGAGCGGCCTTGTGTCGCGAAAGGCCCGCAACGCGGGCCCCAGCTTACGAAGACAAGTACGAAGACCGGGTCAACCCAAGCCGCAACGCATCAAGGAACTGCGTGCGCTCGCGCGCGGTGATCCGTGCGCTGGCCACCTTGTCGCGGTAGTGGGTCATCAACTCCTCCGGCGACAGGTGCACGTAGCGCAGCATGTCCTCGATGGTGTCGTGGGTCTCGATGCCGGCGTGGTACACGCTACCGTCGGCGTTCTGGTAGATGTTCACCGAGTCGGTGTCACCAAACAGGTTGTGCATGTCGCCGAGGATTTCCTGGTACGCGCCCACCAGGAACACGCCCAGCAGGTAGTCCTCGCCTTCCTTGACCGCGTGCACCGGCATGCTGGTCTCGATGCTCTGCTCGTCGACGTACTGGTTGATCTTGCCGTCGGAGTCGCAGGTCAAATCCTGCAGCACGGCGCGGCGCAGCGGCTCTTCGTCCAGACGGTGCAGCGGGATGATCGGCAGCACCTGGCCGATGGCCCAGGTGTCCGGCAGGCTCTGAAACACCGAGAAGTTGCAGATGTACTTGTCGGCCAGCTTGTCGTTCAGCTCGTCCAGCACCTGGCGGTGCGAGCGCTGGCGGGCCTTGAGCGAGTTGTGCAGGCGGCGGCACACGGCGAAGTAGCACTGCTCGGCCAGGGCTTTTTCAGCCAGGGTCAGCTTGCCGTCGGCGTACTGCGCGGCCACGTCGCCCATGTAGTGGGTGGCACGCCAGTAGGTCTCGGTGACCATCTCGATGTCGGTGGGGCCGAGCAGGTCGGCCAGCCACTGCACGGTCTCGGGCAGCGACTCCTTGTTCTCGATGGTCGGCATCTCGTCGTTGTGGCTCTCGACGTCGGTCACCTGGATCACCAGCATGGCGTGGTGCGCGGTCAGCGAGCGGCCGCTCTCGGAGAAGATGTGCGGGTGCGGCAGGCCCTGCGCGTCGCAGAACTCCTTGAGCATCCCGACCACCACGCCGGCGTAATCGTCCATGTCGTAGTTGATCGAGCTGGCGTTGCGCGAGTGGGTGCCGTCGTAGTCCACGCCCAGGCCGCCGCCAACGTCGATGTGATCGACCGGCAGGCCCAGGGCGCGCAGCTCGCCGTAGTAGCGGATGGCTTCCTTGAAGCCGTGCTGGTAGTCGGCCAGGTTGGCGATCTGCGAGCCCATGTGGAAGTGCAGCAGGCGGATGCCCTGGTCGAGCCCTGCGTCACGGAAGCGCTGCACCACCGAAATCAGCTGGGCGGCGGACAGGCCGAACTTGGACTTCTCGCCCCCGGTGTCGGCCCACTTGCTCGAGGCCAGCGACGACAGGCGCACGCGCAGGCCGACCTGCGGCTTGACCTTCAGCTCCGCGGCTTCCTCGATCACCAGGGCGACCTCGGATTCCTTCTCGATGACGATGAACACGTTGTGGCCGAGCTTCTGGCCCATCAGCGCCAGGCGGATGAACTCGCGGTCCTTGTAGCCGTTGCAGACGATGGTGCCGCCCTTCGGCGCCAGCGCCAGCACCGCCAGCAGCTCGGGCTTGGAGCCGGCTTCCAGGCCGATGGAGACGTTCTGGGTGGCGATGATGTTCTCGACCACCGCTTCCTGCTGGTTGACCTTGATCGGGTACAGCGCGGTGTACTGGCTCTGGTACTCCAGGCGCGCGATGTTGGCGTCGAAGGCGCCGGTCAGCTGGCGCACGCGGTCCTGCAGGATGTCGGGGAAACGCACCAGCAGCGGCAGCGACAGACCGCTCTGGCGCAGCTCCTGGACCTGCTCGAACAGGTCGATCGGCGCGCTGTCCGGGCCGTTGGGGCGCACTTCGACGCGCCCGGCTTCATTGATGGCGAAATAACCAGCGCCCCAATGGCGGATGCCATAAACACTGCGGCTGTCGGCCACGGTCCACTGGCTACCATCGTCTTTGCGTGTGCGTCGTACGGACATTCAAGTCCCCTGTATGAAAAGTCGATAACACGGCCCCGCTAAGGGCGCAGGCAGTGTAGATACTGAAAATGACGATTCTTCCGTGTCCAGGCATAGACCCTGGCCACCGGAACGAGTTTAGAAAGCACTGGGCAAAAAATCGCGCGGCGGCACTTAGCCGCCGGATTTCTTCGCCTTGAAGCCCTGCTTGATCAGCTCGGCGAGCAACAGCTCGACGTGGTCGCCCTGGATTTCGATGACGCCGTCCTTGAGCGCGCCACCGGTGCCACAGCGACGCTTGAGCGTGCTGGCAAGTTCCTTGAGCGGCTCCAGCGCCAGCGGCACACCGGTGATGGTGGTCACGGTCTTGCCGCCACGGCCTTTGCTTTCACGGCGCACACGGGCAATGCCGTCGCCTTCGGGGATGACCTGCTGCTTGCAGACACAAGCGTCCACCGGCTGGCCACAGTCGGGACAGTGCCGACCGGCATCGGTGGAATATACGAGACCGCCAAGGGCGGCGAGGGAAGAAGCTTTCTTGGCCACTTTTGTTCCTCGGTGCTGAGGACAAAAACTGGTCGGCGGGAGCCGACCGCGAAGCCCCACTCTGGCAGGGGCGGCGCTACTGCCGCAAGGTCATGCGACAGCCCGAAAAGGGCGCGCAGTGTAACGATAAATCTGGCTGTTGCTAAGTACAGGATTGCGCCATTTTACGAAAGTTTTGCGACCTTCCGGCCACTGGGGCCCTTTCGCGACTCCGGGCGTTCCCCCAGGGGCAGCGCAGCCCATCAGATCAGGCCAGCCTGGTACCGCTGCAACGCCACCAGCGAGTCCGGGCAATACGGTCTCTGCGCGCTTTCGGCCTGGGCCTGCTCGACGCTGATGAACCGCGCCTCGATGACCTCCTCGGGCTGCAAGCGCAGCGCCCCGTCCCACACC
>NZ_NIBE01000091.1:2531-23605 GCF_002205115.1 Pseudomonas sp. DrBHI1 | reverse complement strand
CCCCCAGCTCCTCGGCCAGCTCCCGGGCCGCCGAGTCGGCGTAGGACTCCTGCCCCCCCACCATGCCGCCGGCCGCCACATCCCAGTACCCGGGATACAACGCCTTGCTTAGTGTGCGCCGGTGCACACACAGCTCGCCGGCACCGTTGAACAGCAGGATGAACGTGCAGCGCCCGATCAGGCCGCGCTCGCGCAGCTCGGCCCGTGGCAGGGCGCCGAGCAGTTGGTCATGCTCGTCCACCCACGCCACCAGTTCGGCGTCGGAGGCCGCGCGGTGCGCGACCTCGGCAGGATTGACCGGCATATCAGCCCTGGGACAGCAGTTGGCGCAGGTCGATGACCGCGGCGTTGGCCCGGGAGATGTAGTTGGCCATCACCAGCGAGTGGTTGGCCCACATGCCAAAGCCGCTGCCGTTGAGCACCATCGGGCTCCACAGCGCTTCCTGCGAGGCTTCCAGCTCGCGGATGATCTGCCGCACGCTGACCGTGGCGTTCTTCTTCGCCAGCACGTCGGCGAAGTCGACCTCGATGGCGCGCAGCAGGTGCGACAGCGCCCAGGCCTGGCCGCGGGCTTCGTAGAACACGTTGTCGATCTGCAGCCACGGGGTCTCGACCACTTCTTCGTCGACCTGCGGCGCCTGGCCAGGGACCACGGCCTCGGTCTTCAGGGTGTTGTTCAGCTTGACCCGGCCGACGCTGGCCGACAGGCGCTGGGACAGCGAGCCCAGGCGGGTGGCCACGTCGCCCAGCCAGTTGTTCAGGTTGTCGGCGCGGGTGTAGAAGATCGCGCCCTGGTCACCCTTGGCCAGACGGGTCTGGTAACGGTTCAGCGACTTGATGCCCTCTTCGAACTCCGACTCGCTCGACGGCAGGATCCAGCTCTTGTTGTCGAAGTTGAAACGCGGCTCGGCCTTGGCCAGGTCGGCGTCCTCGGTCGACTGCGACTGGGAGCGGGCGAAGTCCTTGCGCAGGGCACGGGACAGGTCGCGCACCTGGACCAGCACGCCGTACTCCCAGCTCGGCATGTTGTCCATCCACAGCCCTGGCGGGAAGCGGTCGTTGGAAATATAGCCGCCCGGCTTGTCGAGCAAAGTGCCGGCGACGGTCTTGAGGGTCTCGACGGTGGTGTAGCCGATGACCATCTGCTGGCCGTTGCGCTCGGCGGCGGCCTGGGCGTTCTGCTGCACCGGGAACAGCTCGGGCTCCTGGCTCCAGTACCAGCCCAGGCCGATGCACACCAGCAGGTAGAGGCCGATCAGGGTCCCCAGGGCACGGCTCCAGAGGCCGCCAAGGTAGCTACGGGTGGCAGCGCCGCGGGTTTCGACCCGCTCACGGGGCTCGGCCTTGGCCTCGCGGTTTTTCCAATCCAGCATGGCATTGTCCTTAATCAGTCACGAACGGTTCAGGGCTTGGACCACAGGCCTCGGCCAGGGTGCCACGACAAGCCCGCATGCCAGCACTATAAAGCAGACGCCGCCATTCGTATAAGCGACCATCGGGTCGGCAACTGAATGACGGTCCTTGAGCACTTTGTTGACCCCAGGCACTCGCTTGTCGGAAAAGGGGTGCTAGCATAGAGCCATCATTGAACCTGCGCCCTCCCACTCATAAGTAGTCAGGACATGACCCAGCCAGCCGAGCCGAGCCACGAACGCCTCAAGCAGCATTTTGCCCAGCGGGTGATCCACCAGGCCCGGCAGATCCTCGAGATCTGGCAGCGCCTGCAGCGTGGCGAGTGGTCCAGCGGCGACCTGGGCGAGCTGTGCGAGGCCAACCTGCGTCTGCAGCGCTACGCCGAACGCTTCGAGCAGCCCGAGCACGGCAGCCTGTCGACGGCCATCGGCCAGACCCTGCGCGCCATCGAGGCCAACAGCGCGCGGCTCAATTCCGAACTGATCAGCGAACTCAACCGCCTGATGCAGCGCCTGTCGCGCACCGGCCTGCGCAAGGGCGACCAGCTCGACAACGTGCCCCTGCCGCCACTGCGCAAGCCGGTGTACATCGTCCTGCAGGACCATGAACGCGCCGAGCGCCTGGCCCAGCAGCTGGAGTTCTTCGGCCTGAGCGTGCAGGCGCTGTGCAGCGCCGAGGCGTTCCAGGCGTCGATGAGCGAGCGCCTGCCCTCGGCCATCGTCATGGATGTGGACTTCACTGGCGCCGGCGTCGGCCTGCAGCTGGCGGCCCAAGCCCAGCAGGGGCTGGAGCAGCCGGTGCCGCTGCTGTTCTTCTGCTTGCACGAGACCGACACCCCGACCCGCCTGGCCGCCGTGCGCGCCGGCGGCCAGGAGTTCCTCACCGGCACCCTGGACGCCTCCAGCCTGCTGGAGAAGCTCGAGCTGTTGACCAGTGCCACTCAGTACGACCCGTTCCGCGTGCTGGTGATCGACGACTCCCGCGCCCAGGCCCTGCATACCGAGCGCCTGCTCAACAGCGCCGGGATCATCACCCGCACCCTGACCGAGCCGATCCGCACCATGAGCGAGCTGGCCGACTTCCAGCCCGACCTGATCATCCTCGATATGTACATGCCCGAGTGCACCGGCCCTGAGCTGGCCAAGGTGATCCGCCACAATGACCGCTACGTCAGCGTGCCGATCATCTACCTGTCGGCCGAGGACGACCTGGACAAGCAGCTCGACGCCATGAGCGAAGGCGGCGACGACTTCCTCACCAAGCCGATCCGCTCGCGGCACCTGGTGACCACCGTGCGCAACCGTGCCGCCCGTGCTCGCCACCTCAAGGCGCGGATGGTCCGCGACAGCCTCACCGGGCTGTACAACCACACCCATATCCTGCAGCTGCTCGAGGACTGCAGCTTCCGCGCCCGCCGCGAAGCGCAGCCGCTGAGTTTCGCCATGCTCGATATCGACCACTTCAAGAAAATCAACGACCGCCACGGCCACCCCATGGGCGACCGGGTGATCAAGAGCCTGGCGCTGTTCCTCAAGCAGCGCCTGCGCAAGACCGACTTCATCGGCCGCTACGGCGGCGAGGAGTTCGCCATCGTCATGCCCAATACCGGACTGGACGCGGCGCACAAGGTGCTCGACGAAATCCGTCGACGTTTTGCCGAGATCCATTACCCGGCCCAGCCCCACGACCTGCAGTGCACCTTCAGCGCCGGGGTGGTGCAGCTGGACGAGCAGCTCGACGCGCTGACCATGGCCAGCGCCGCGGACGAAGCGCTGTACCGCGCCAAGCATGCCGGACGCAACTGCGTGGTGCGGGTCGAGCCTTAGCCCCCTGTGGGAGCCGGCTTGCCGGACAGAGGCCGACGCAGGAAAACCACAGCAGAAGCCAATACCGGCACTGTGCCACTTTTTTATGGCGCCAGCCCTCCGTCGTCATCACCCCGTCACAAAATCGCAATAACTTCAGGACCGACTTCTCCACTCCCCTCCGCAGGAAGTTCGCGGCTATGCGCCTGAAGTGGCTGACCAATTTCAACACCCTGTTGCTGGTGACCGTGTGTATTGCCCTGGGCGCGACCCTGTGGTGGTCGCAACGCGCCCTGGAACGTCCCTATCAACTGATGGAGCGCTACCTGGGCCTGTCACAGCAGTTCCAGAACGATGCCGCGCGCAACATCCAGGCCTACCTGGGCAGCGGCGACGCCCTGCGCCACGCGGCGGCCATGGAGGCCAACACTCAGTTGCAGGCGGCCCTGGCCGACTGGCCAGAGCCTTTGTCGGCCAAGCTGCGCCCGAGCCTGGACAGCCTGCAGGGCTTCACCGCCAACGAACTGCTCGCCGCCGGCAAGTTGGCCGGCGATCCCCAGGCCCTGCTGCTGCAAGCCGAGCGGGAGCTGGGGGCGAACCTCGAACAACTGGCCAGCTACGCCCGCGACAGCGCCAGCAGCGACGCCGGCCGCTACCTGACGCCGCTGCTGGAGGCCTCCGTGCACCTGGGCCGGCTATCCCTGGCCCGGGACAAGCTGGTCAGCAGCGGCCGCGCCGAACTGGCCGCCGAGGTGGAGCGCGAACTGCAACTGATCACCGCCCAGGCCCAGGCCATCGATGACCTGCCGCTGCTGGGGGTGACCCGCGCCGCCGAGTCCAACGCCGACGACTTCGCCGCGATGATGGGCCTGGAATCCCAGGCCAGCAGCCAGCAGGAAGACGTCGCCGTGGGCCTGAAGCGCGAGCTGCACAGCCTGCTCGGCCGCTACCCCGGCGAATTGCAGCGCACCCGCGAACAGATCGAGCGCCGCGCCGCCCTGGCCGCCAGCACCGGCGAGCGCCTGGAAGCGGTGCAGCAGGCCATCGCCGGCCTCGAGCCCGAGGTGCGCGGCCTGCACGCCACCATCGCCGGCGAAGTGCGCCTGATCCAGGGCCTGATGATCGGCCTGATCCTGCTGATCGCCCTGCTGATCGACACCCTGCAGCGCCGCCTGGCACGCACCCTGACCAGCCTGGCCCCGGCATTGTCGCGCTGGGCCGAGGGCGATTTCGCCCAGGCCATCGCCCTGGGCCGCACCAACCGCGAGCTGCACGATATCCAGGAGTCGCTGAACCGCCTGCGCCAGTACCTGGTGGAACTGGTCGGTACCATCCGCCACAACGCCGAGCAGGTGGCCGGCAGCAGCCATGCCCTGGCCGGTATGAGCAGCGCCCTGCACGACGGCGCCGAGCGCCAGGCCGGCGACACGGCGCAGATCCGCGACGCCCTGGGCGAGCTGGAGGCGACCATCCAGCAGGTGGCCGGCGATGCCAGCGCCGCCGCCGAGGCCAGCCGCGATGCTGGCCGGGCCGTGGAGCAGGGCCAGACGGTGATCGGCCAGAGCCTGTCCGGCTTGCGTTCGCTGGTCGACGAGGTGCAGGGCAACGCGCGGATGATCGAGCAACTGGCGGAAGAGTCGGCGACCATCGGTGGCGTGCTCACGGTGATCCGGGCGATTGCCGAACAGACCAACCTGCTGGCCCTCAATGCCGCCATCGAAGCGGCCCGGGCCGGCGAGATGGGCCGTGGCTTCGCCGTGGTCGCGGATGAAGTGCGCTCGCTGGCCCAGCGCACCACCGGCGCCACCGGCGAGATCCAGGCGCTGATCGACCGCCTGCAGCAGGCCGCCCGCAGTTCGGTGGACGGCATGCGCACCCAGCTGGAACACGCCGAGGCCACGGCCAACCAGGCGCAGTCGGCCGATGGCGCGCTGGACGCGATCGTCAATGCCATCCGCACCATTGCCGACACGGCGGTGCGGATCGCCGATGTGACCGCGCAGCAAACCGGGGCGGTGAGCGAGATCCGCGACCACAGCGAACGGATTCATGAGCTGGGCGAGGACAACCTGCAGCGCATTGGCGAAGGACGTGAGCAGGGCGAGCAGTTGCTCAAGCTGGGGGGCGAGTTGAATACGGCGGTGCGGGCGTTCAGGCTCTAACCCCTGCTTGATGGCAGAGGGACGCGAACCCTCTAGGAGCGGCCTTGTGTCGCGATGGGCCGCGCAGCGGCCCCAATTTCGGCCAACTCCGCTATCATGCCCGCCACGTTCCACCTCGCGAGTCCGCCATGCGCCGCCTGTTTTTCCTGCTGCTCCTGCTGCTGGCCAGCCCCGTCTTCGCCACGGGCCTGCTCGACAACCGCCCCAGCGCCACCCTCGGCGCCGCCTCCAACAGCGCTGACTTCCTGCCCGTGCACGAAGCCTTCAAGCTCAGCCTGGTCCAGGCCGACGCCCAGACCGTCAAACTGCGCTTCGTCGCCACCGACGGCTACTACCTCTACCGCCACCGCTTCCAGTTCCGCACCGAACCCGCGGACATCCGCCTGGGCGCGCCGAACATCCCCAAGGGCGAGGCCAAGCACGACGAGTTCTTCGGCGATGTCGAGGTGTACCACGGCGTGCTCGACATCGAGCTGCCGCGCAACGACCCGCGCCCCTTCACCCTGCTGGTGGGCTACCAGGGCTGCGCCGACAAGGGCCTGTGCTATCCGCCGGAAACCGCGCGGCTGAGCATCGACGGCCAAGGCGCCCCGCTGCCGGCAACCGCCGAGCAGGGCTGGACCTGGAAATCGCTGCTGCTGTTCTTCCTCGCCGGGGTCGGCCTGACCTTCACCCCGTGCGTGCTGCCGATGCTGCCAATCCTTTCCGGCGTGGTCCTGCGCGGCCAGGTCGGCGGCCTGCGCGGGCTGTCGCTGTCGCTGGCCTATGTGCTGCCGATGGCGGCGAGCTTCGCCGTGCTCGGTGCGCTCATGGGCCTGTTCGGCGCCGGCCTGAACCTGCAGGCACGTCTGCAGTCGGCCTGGGTGCTGGTGCCGTTCGCCGCGTTCTTCGTGCTGTTCGCCCTGGCCATGTTCGGCCTGTTCGACATCAAGCTGCCGCAGGCCCTGAGCAGCCGCCTGGACAACCTCGCCCACCGCACCAAGGGCGGCTCGCTGCTCGGCGCGGCTGTGCTCGGCGTGCTGTCCAGCCTGCTGGTCTCGCCCTGCGTGTCGGCGCCGCTGGCCGGCGCCTTGCTGTATATCAGCGCCAGCGGCGACGCCCTGGGCGGCGCGCTGAAACTCTTCGCCCTGGGCCTGGGCATGGGCGCGCCGTTGCTGCTGGTGGCCACCGGCGGCGCGGCCTGGCTGCCGAAGAGCGGGCCGTGGATGAATACGGTGAAGAACGCCATCGGCGTATTGCTGCTGGGCCTGGCCATCGGCCTGCTCAGCCGCGTGCTGCCGGGGCCAGCCACCCTGCTGCTGGTCGGCCTGCTGGCCGCCGGCGTGGCGCTGTTCCTCGGCGCCCTGGAGTTCGTGGTCAAGACCCCGCGCCAGCGCCTGGCGCAACTGCTGGGCCTGGCGCTGCTGGTGTATGCCCTGGCCTGCTGGTATGGCGCCCTGAGTGGCCAGGGCGACCCGCTGCGTCCGCTGCCGCCACCCACCGTGGCCGGCAGCCCCGTAGCGGCCAAGGCCGACGCCTGGCAGACCATCACCAGCCCCGCTGCCCTCGACGCCGCCCTGGCCGAGGCCAAAGCCGCTGGCCAGCCAGTGCTGCTCGACTGGTACGCCGACTGGTGCATCAGCTGCAAGGTGATCGAGCACGAAGTGCTCAACGCGCCGCAGGTCCAGCCGCAACTGGGCGCCTTCCGCCTACTGCGCTTCGACATCACCGAGAGCAACGCGCAACAACGCGCCCTGCTCGACCGCTACCGGTTGTTCGGCCCTCCCGCGCTGATGTTCTTTGCCGCGAACGGCAGCGAAATGACCACCGATCGGGTCATCGGCGAGATAAACGCCGGCGATTTCGCCCAGGTATTGACGCGCGTGCGCGGCCAACTCGGGCTATAACTTCCCGCGTCCAGTGAAAAAACCCCGCAGCAGTGACCAGACTTAACCATCTGGTCACATACTTTGCGCGAATCTCGGACATCGTGCTGGCTATTGCCGGGAACTGGACACTCAGCGCCGCTTGCGGCATAGTCGCCGCGCTATGTCGAATTGCCCTACAAAACCAAGGAATCGCAGATGGCAACCCTACTGGTGCTGCACGGCCCCAACCTGAACCTGCTCGGGACCCGCGAACCGGGCCACTACGGCGCCGCCACCCTGGCCCAGATCAATCAGGACCTGGAGCAGCGCGCCCGCGCCGCCGGCCATCATCTGCAATACCTGCAGAGCAATGCCGAATACGAATTGATCGACCGCATCCATGCCGCGCGCAACGAAGGCGTGGACTTCATCCTGATCAATCCGGCCGCTTTCACCCACACAAGCGTCGCATTACGTGACGCATTGCTTGCGGTGAGCATCCCATTCATCGAAGTGCACCTCTCGAACGTGCACAAGCGTGAACCGTTCCGCCACCACTCCTACTTTTCCGATGTTGCCGTAGGGGTGATCTGCGGCCTCGGTGCCACCGGTTACCGGCTGGCCCTGGAGTCCGCGCTGGAACACCTGGCTGCCAACGCACAGCCCTGATGACACAAGGCCTTGGCCCTTCAGGCCGAGGCTCATGAAGAAACGTTTTAGACACGTTTTAAAAATACGTCCCCGACCGAACCTTGGGAGTTGATGATTAATGGATATCCGTAAAGTCAAGAAGCTGATCGAACTGCTGGAAGAGTCTGGCATCGACGAACTGGAGATCAAGGAAGGCGAAGAGTCCGTTCGCATCAGCCGCCACAGCAAGACCCCGGCCGGCGCCCAGTACTTCGCCGCTCCGGCACCGATGGCCGCTCCGGTTGCCGCCGCAGCACCTGTTGCCGCCGCCGCCCCGGCCGCTGAAGCCGCCGCCGCCGCGCCTGCCCTGAAAGGCACCGTTGTTCGTTCGCCAATGGTCGGCACCTTCTATCGCAAGCCTTCGCCAACCTCGGCCAACTTCGCCGAAGTCGGCCAGGCCGTGAAGAAAGGCGACACCCTGTGCATCGTCGAAGCCATGAAAATGATGAACCACATCGAAGCCGAGATCGGCGGTGTGATCGACGCCATCCTGGTGGAAGACGGCCAGCCGGTTGAGTACGACCAGCCGCTGTTCACCATCGTTTGATTCGCGGAGAACCAACGATGTCTGGGAAGCTTGAAAAAGTCCTGATCGCCAACCGTGGGGAAATTGCCCTGCGGATCCTGCGTGCCTGCAAAGAGCTGGGCATCAAGACCGTCGCCGTGCACTCCACGGCCGACCGTGAACTGATGCACCTGGGCCTGGCAGACGAGTCGGTCTGCATCGGCCCTGCATCGTCCAAGGATTCGTACCTGCACATTCCGGCGATCATCGCCGCCGCCGAAGTGACAGGCGCCACCGCCATCCACCCGGGCTACGGCTTCCTCGCGGAAAACGCCGATTTCGCCGAGCAGGTGGAAAAATCCGGCTTCGCCTTCATCGGCCCGAAAGCCGATACCATCCGCCTGATGGGCGACAAGGTGTCGGCCAAGGACGCGATGATCAAGTCGGGCGTACCGACCGTGCCAGGTTCCGACGGCCCGCTGCCGGAAGACGAAGAGGTTGCCCTGGCAATCGCCCGTGACGTCGGCTATCCGGTGATCATCAAGGCCGCCGGTGGCGGTGGTGGTCGCGGCATGCGCGTGGTGCACAAGGAAGAGGACCTGATCGCCTCGGCCAAGCTGACCCGCACCGAAGCCGGTGCCGCGTTCGGCAACCCGATGGTCTACCTGGAGAAGTTCCTGACCAACCCACGTCACGTGGAAGTGCAGGTGCTGTCCGACGGCCAGGGCAACGCCGTGCACCTGGGCGACCGTGACTGCTCGCTGCAGCGCCGTCACCAGAAAGTCCTGGAAGAAGCCCCGGCCCCGGGCATCGACGAGAAGGCCCGTCAGGAAGTCTTCAAGCGTTGCGTCGACGCCTGCATCGAGATCGGCTACCGCGGTGCCGGTACCTTCGAGTTCCTGTACGAGAACGGCCGCTTCTACTTCATCGAGATGAACACCCGCGTCCAGGTCGAGCACCCGGTCTCGGAGATGGTCACCGGCATCGACATCGTCAAGGAGATGCTGAGCATCGCCGCTGGCAACAAGCTGTCGTTCCGCCAGGAAGACGTGGTGATTCGCGGTCACTCGCTGGAGTGCCGGATCAACGCCGAAGACCCGAAGAAGTTCATCCCGAGCCCAGGCAAGGTGAAACACTTCCACGCCCCGGGCGGCAACGGCGTGCGCGTCGATTCGCACCTGTACAGCGGCTACTCGGTTCCGCCGAACTATGATTCGTTGATCGGCAAGCTGATCACCTACGGCAAGGACCGCGACGAAGCCATGGCGCGCATGCGCAATGCCCTGGACGAGATCGTCGTCGACGGCATCAAGACCAACATCCCGCTGCACCGTGACCTGGTGCGTGATGAAGGTTTCTGCAAAGGCGGCGTCAACATCCACTACCTCGAGCACAAACTGGCCAACCAGGAGTGATCGCGTTAGCGTGATGAAAAAGCCCCGGCCCCGTGCCGGGGTTTTTTATTTCTGCACATCTCAAAACCTTGGGACCGTGGGAGCGGGCTTGCCCCCGCGATTCAACGGCACCAAACCCAATGGAACCCCGCCCAAACCCACGCAGTCCACCGATCAGGCCCACCTTCCCGAGGCCTCACAAGGAGACTCCCATGAAAGGCACTGCGCTATCCGCCCTGTTCGCGGCCGCCACCCTGCTGGCCTCGCCTGTGTTCGCCGCCGACGACCTGTGCGCCATGAACCTGCAGAAGATCGACGACAGCATGGCCACCGCTGGCGCCACTTCCGAAGGCCTGGACAAGGCCATCACCGAGCATGTAGACCAAGCCAAGGCCGCCCAGGCCAAAGGCGACACCAAGGAATGCATCGCCATCACCAGCAAGGTGCTCGAGCGCCTGGACAAGACCGAGAAAGGCAGCGGCTCGGCCGGTGGCAGCGGTACCTAGACCCTGCGCGCACGTGGGCGGCCGAACCTTCTGTCGACGCCGCCCGCGTAAGCGCGTATACTCGGCCTTGCGTGCTGAAAGGCACGTTCAGCTAGAGCTGAGTGTGGGGCCGATTAGGATTCGACGCCGGTAGCGAAACTCTAGGTGCATGCCGAGTTGGTAACAGAACTCGTAAATCCACTGTTGCAACTTTCTATAGTTGCCAATGACGACCACTACGGGGAAGTAAAGTTCGCTGCTTAATTGCAGCTGACCCTTCCTCCTGGTAGCTTCGGCTCCAGCAATCATCAGGGGATGCCTGTAAACCCGAAATGATTGTCATACAGAACAGGATCGTCGTGCAGCACGTTGGGGGCGAAGCGACTAAAACTTACCCAACTCATCCAAAGCACCCTGCCCGTCGGGCGGCTGCGGATTAAATCAGTAGACACGGCTAAGCATGTAGTACCGACAGCGGAGTACTGGCGGACGGGGGTTCAAATCCCCCCGGCTCCACCAAATGATCAATCAAAGACGTCCACGGACGTCTTTTTTTGTGCCTGAAACCCAGCAAATACGCGGCCTCCAGCGCTTTTGCGGTCTTTTGAGAGTTTTTGAGTTCCAGCCATTTGGGTATTCCAGACGGTATTCCAGTCCGTCCGGTGCTAATCTTTGGAATACCGAATCAGTGCTTGAGGACAATCTCATGCCTGCTCAAAACCTCCGCCTCTCCGATCGACAGCTCAAGGGAGTCAAACCCGCGCCCAAGGATTATGTCCTCACGGACGGTGACGGTTTGCAGCTCCGCGTACGCAGCAACGGCTCATTGCTGTGGAATTTCAACTACCGCGAACCGGTGACCAAGAAGCGCATCAACATCGGATTCGGGACCTATCCCGAACTGTCACTGGCGAACGCACGGAAGAAGGCAGTCGAAGCGCGCGAGCTGCTCGCCCAAGGCATCGATCCGAAGGTGCAGCGCAATACGTTGAATGAAGCCAAACGCGCAGAAACGGAACACACCTTCGAGAACGTGGCCACCGCCTGGTTTGAACTCAAGAAAGACTCGGTCACCCCGGCCTACGCCGAGGACATTTGGCGATCGCTCACGCTGCACGTGTTCCCCGATTTGAAGACGACGCCACTGACGAAGATCACCGCACCGATGGTGATCGCTTTGCTTCGCCCCATCGAAGCGAAAGGCAGCCTGGAGACGGTCAAGCGCCTTAGTCAACGGCTTAACGAAATCATGACCTACGGCGTAAATTCCGGCCTGATCTTGGCCAACCCGCTCCGCGGCATCAGGGCAGTATTCAAAAAGCCCAAGAAGGAGAACATGGCTGCGCTTCCGCCCGAAGAACTTCCCGAGCTCATGCTGGAGATCGCGAACGCCAGCATCAAACGCATTTTAAATTCCACAACAACTAAATTCTATGTCATCGTTCTAAAAGAGCTAATCGACTATCTGAACTCGGTAGACGGAGTCCAGGAATATCACCGTAAGACCTACCGCGGCGAGCTGTTCGACTAATCTGCCACCTTGAATAGCTTGGGATTGCTGCCAGAATATTAGCTCCGCATGGCTGTCAGCATCCCAAGCTGAAACAAGGATTAGGTTCCATTCACTCCCCACCACATGCTTGGTTGCGGCAACGGTGACAATTGCCTGCTGCCCTCTCGCCCATCAGGCGGTTAGAAGAACCTCCTGAACTTCCAATACGTCGAGGGACGGCAGGCTGCCGACGTTGATGCTGTACTTAATGCCGGTCACACCGAGTGGCGGCACGTAGTCATCAGGGAGCCTGGGGAAGTTTCCGGCAACTTCAAAGACATGGACATCGCGGAATGTGAACCGGAGAAGAGCACCTGTCTGTCGTAGGCCCTCGTGCCAGCCGAGTTGTGCCAAGCGTGAGTCGAAAACATCTAGAGCACGCCCATCGGACACCAGCTTCTTCCGAATTTCATCGACGCGGTCTGCAAGCGTTTCATCGCCACCCAGACTGCGCTCCAGCATAACGCTGACAAACAGGAGGCGCTTGCTGGCGGGCGCTTTCAGCTGATCGAGACGGGATATTTCGTGCCTCGGTTCCGATCGCGTAGTGGTTTTCACTTCAACGTGGACGCCCTGTCCGATGAAATCATGACGCTCGCCTTCAGGCCCGCTCCAAAGGTGGCTGACACGCGGTCCGATGGTCGGGAGCAGCACATTGGACAGCACCCAGAGCTCGCCGAAAAGACCGATCTGCTCTGCCGCACTCAGGTCAAGTGCAAGCGGGCGCAAAGCCGCACGCATATCGTCGATGATGCGTTCAACCGAGGTAGCAGGATCGCGGCCTTCGATGCAAATAGCGTGGAGGACCTTATTGGCTATGAGAGTAAGTAGCTCCTCGTGATGGCTGCGCGCGGAAACATCCAGCCAAGTCTGTCCGCCCTCCAGGATGCGGACCTGAAGGCTCTGCAGATCCGGCGGTAGTTTCTGCGGGGCGATATCGATGGCCAGCATCAGGTGCAGACGTCCGTCGTCTGACACTCCTATCAGGGCCGTCTCTAGGTCTTCAGCGGCCTGCTCGTAAACATCCTCGTGTGAAAGGCGCTGCTCGCGCAGACTTGCCCAGCGGTCCTGCGTGATCTCAAACATTGCGTACCCCACGGTTTACAACAAACCGTTGTTCACCGTCCGTAGTGCGTGGCAGCGACAGTGCGAGGCCCACCACTGTCTGCGTTGGCGCGCGGAGCGGTTCGGGATCGAGGGGGTAGAGCAGGAGCAGGCCCTGCTGTACGGGTCGGTCCTCGCGCATTGCTCGTGCATTGAAGCCTGAACCAACGCGGTAGTTCTCCGGTCCGCCATGCAGGTCAACACCCTCATGGCGTGGATCGATAAGGATGCCGATCGACTCGTTGGCCTGCAACGAACGCCGAACAAGGCCGAAAGGCCTTCCACCCAGGAGTACCTGTCGTTCCCGATCCGGGTTGGCTACGAACACGGTCCAGTTCGTGAGCTCTCCCTTTTCAGCTCGCTCCAGGATCCAGTCGGCAATCTCCGCGCCCTGAAATGCAATGCTGTTCGGGTGCCCTTCATAACGTCTCAGGAACAGTGCGATGTGCTCGGCCGGTACATCGTGTGCTATGGCGCCGCCGTATGCATCCTGTGTCGGGGGATGCTGACGCAGCAGGGCGGACGCTAGGTCCACGTTCCGCTCCAGCACTTTCCGATCTTGCATGGGAAACAGGATCGTCTGCGGGTTCTCGCCAGACCATGACCGCGCATCGTCCATCTGCATCCTGCTCTTGTTCTTACTCGTGAGCAGGAGCTTTGAATGGGCGCGCATCCGGATGGCCATTTGGTCAGGTCTGCGGCCGGCTTTGTTGAGTGCTGTAATGGAGTCCCGCAGGGATTCTTCGACCAGCGCCAGCTCCACGAACCACTGAGCAATGCCTTCGGTGGTCCAGATACGGATCAGGTCTTCATAGCCAGCCCTGAAACCATACCAGCGGGCCATTTGCAGCAGAGCATCTGCCAGGGTTGTAGTACGCAGGAAGTATGCAATCGTTAGTCCCTCAAGCGTCAATCCGCGCGACAGCCTATTGCCACCTACCGCAACGAGCTGCCGTCCAGGTTTGGCTTCGTAATCAAGTTCGTCGCCCGTCGTGCTATTGAGCACAACGACCACTAACCGGGCCAAGTTAGTGACTGCCTCTTCCAGTAGAACCTCTACGCTGCAAGGCAGATCTACCTGCCCCATCCCTGCGAGCGTTGATCGGAACATCTGTTTGAGCACACCGGGCTCGGCGTTCTCATGCTGGAACCAGTTACGAATCTGTTCCTCGATCGCCTCCCCAACGCTCAACTGGTCCTGCTGGAGCCGTGATACGTGCACCAGCATAGTATTCGGCTTACCCACCTGGCCGCGCTGCAGTCTGATGGCGCCAGCAAGCGCGAAGGTCAGGAGGGCATCGGCAAGCGACTGTGGAAGATCCAGCGGGCCGCGAGCAACAATTGCTTCGCTCCTTTTGCGTTGCTTCGGCTTCAAAGCTTTCACATCCGTAGCGTCTACGGGGCGCATTACATCGCGCCCCTGCGAGCTGACGCCGAAAAGCTCTTCCGTGCCCGTGTAGCCGTCAGGCCTCGGAAGCTGCACGACGAAGTCCTTGGGAAACAGGTCTTCGCCAACTTGGCTATCACTAGCGTCTGGGTCGATGAGAATGTTGGCGAATGGTGTAGCCGTGTAGGCGATGTATGTGGCCCGCGGAATCTTTCTGAGAATGTCGCGAATCAGGGCGTTGGTCAGTGACGGGGCCGTGTCGGCATCAGGTTCGGTGTCGGTGTCGATACTGGGATCGCGCCGATTTCCGCGTGTATTGATGGAGGCCTGATCGGCTTCGTCATCGATGAGAAGAACCGGTACATCAGCGAGCCGGCCTTCGAGTTTACCAAACCACTGGTTAAGCCGTTTAAGGATGGGCGTGATCTTCTTCGCGACGATCAGAACGGTTCCGGTAGATGCGAAACCGTCGGCCACCTCCGGCTCACGAAAATCTGAAGCCTCATCGGTCAGCGTGATCCAGTCGACGCCAGTCGCTACCAGCTCCAGATCCAGGCGCTTCTGCGTCTGGTTACGCAGTGAGTCGTGAATGCCTGAAAGAACGATGATCAAGCGGTAGCCAACATCCGCTGCGCGCGCTGCCACAGCGGTGAAGTTGGCGGTCTTGCCGGACTGAACGTAACCAACAACCAGGCCCCGGCACTGGAATTCCGGGCGAGTTATCGGTGTGGTCTTCGAGATGATCCGCAGTGACTCTTCCGCAACCGACGCGATCTGATGCGGCTTCCATTTGGGCTGGGCCCGCAGATAGGCTTCATGCCGGGACCAGTTGGTCCAGGCAGTTGCATCGGTCCACAGGGCTAGCCTGGGCTTCAGTGTAAGGGGAAGCGGAAGCCGGACCTGCATCAGGCGTTGTCCGTCAGCTGGTCCGGGACACCGGCCGTCTCCAGTGCTCGAAGAAATTCAGACAGGGCCATCTTGGCCTCGGCATCCTTGTCGATGAGCTGTACGAGCGTCACTAGCGTCGGCATCAGCGGGGTGACCTCGACTTCCTCACCCTTGAATCCGACCTTGCGTTGCCATGGTTTGTCACCGCTGCTGACAAGGCGGATTGAGGTTCTGTCCTTTTTCGCAACCTGTGCTGGAGCAGGTGCCGCCACTGGAGTGAGTCCCACGGCTGTCGTTGGAGGCGAAAAGGCGCTTGGCGCTTGCGTGCCTGCCGGCGACACAGTCTTGCCGACACCTTTCGGAGTCGGCGCGAGTGCTTCCTTCTTGTTGTACCGGAGGCGGGCTGCGGCTCGTGGGGTCTTGATCAGGTCTCTGAGAGGCTGGGTGATCGCAAAAGGCAGGCGAATAAGCTGCTTGCTGATATCTACCTGCAGCTGCTCATCTGCCAGCCTGTCGAAGTCGACTGCGACACGAATCAGTTTGGTGTGCTCATCCTTGGCGAATAGATCTTCCCAGCCGCCCCATTTGATGAGGCGGTCAAGTCGATAGAAGTAAAGGCCCTGAGCATCGTTTGCGCGGCCATTCAGAGAGTGGCGCTCTCGTTCGTCGCGCTGTTCCAGCGGAGACAGATCCTTGATGTATTCCTCAAACTCTGCCTCATTTGGAGCGACGTACGCACGAACATAGAGGACAGGCGTCTTGTTCGGAGAAGCGCTGGGAAGCTCGATGCGATGCTGGTCGTACTCTCTTGTCAGCGGGTGCCCCATCGGGTTGTTGCCACGTAGAACGTCATCGTTCAGACGAATGACTACCTTCTCGCGTCCGCGCGCTTTGCCTTCAAGATACCGGTGGAACACCAGCTCGAGGTGCGACTTGATGGCAGCGAGCTCTTGCGCGTAGGGAGAATCTACTTTCCCTCTCGCAGGCTCCATCGAGGGGCGCATCTGCGTAAGCAGCACGGCCGTGCCCGAGTCGCCGATGTCGACTGCCGAGGCGTGCTCGGGAGCTACCGGGTCGCTCAGAAGCTCCCAACGGCGTGTCTTGGCAAGATGGTCCTTGTCCCAGGTGAGTGTCGTACTGTCGCTTCCGGTAGCTTTCGATACGACCGTCAGTCGATCGGCTTGGGACCAGGCCGCCCCCTTCAGCCCATAGCCGAACTTGCCCAGATCGCCGTCGTCATATTCACGCTGGTGCCCGATCTTCATGGCGTCGCGCAGACCCGATGGAGTCATGCCCGTGCCGTCGTCGCGAATGCACATCCACCGACCGCCCGTATTGGGATTCGGGAAGATAATGTCGATCTCCCGAGCGCCATGCGACAGGCTATTGTCCACCAGATCGGCCACGGCGCTGGGCAGGCTGTGCCCGGCACGCGCCAGGATTTTGAAGAGACCGAGCGGGTCCGGCGCGGCGTCATCATCGTTGCGGATGTTGTCGTTTTCATTTTGTGACATCTCGGACACTGCTTCTGCCTCCTTGAATAGCTCCGGGAAGTGATCCGAGAGCACTGCCTGGCAGTGCTGGCCTTCCTCGCCGTACAACGCAATCATTGCGGATTTACCAAGCTGGGCGCTCTCTCCATGGCTCAGGATCGAAATGCGGGCTGGGTGGTCTGCCGGGATGACAACCCAGGATGCATTGGCTGGGGTGCTCGAGGCGTCAACTACCATCGCGAACAGGACGCCTGGGTCAACGAAACTGTAGAAGGCGCTTTTCGGGCAATCGCCTTCGAATCTCCAATTTTTGTGCTGCCTCTTGAGCCATGAATCGATCTCAACCACGGTGCCTTCGTCTTCGAGACGTCGGCAGGTGATTGGAATGATGTCCGGGCTTTCTGCTGACGGAAAAACCTTGCCGACGACGTCCCAGTCGAAATTTATGGAACGCTGTTTGGCGCGTTCCTTCCCCTGGCGGCGGTACTCATGAAACATGCCGAGTTCAGAATGAGTAAGCAGTCGGAGAATGGTGAACTTCACTTCCTACCCTCTGTCGTTTTGATCTGTGATTGCTCCAAATCGAACAATGCCACGCGCATATCCTGTGTCTCCGGTGCCCCCAGGCACTCCCTCATTCCACGAGCGATTGCATAGGCAAACAGCGGTGGTACGGCGTTGCCAATCTGCTTGAATGCCGGGTTCATCGATCCTTTGAAAACAAAGCCGTCCGGGAATGACTGGAGCCGCGCAGCCTCTCGGACGGTGATGGTGCGTGCCTGTTCCGAGTCGAAGTGGATGTGGGAATAAGAATCCTTACCGAGGTGCGCCATCAGCGTACGTACCGGGGCATCGGCGCGGAGCTTCCACCACTTGTTCGGAAACTTTCCCGGGTCATACGGGATGCGCCAGGACATGATGTATGCGCTGACGTCTGCGTTTCTCGGATCGGTGGACAGACCGAGTCTCCTGCGGTCGGCAAGCCAGTCTGCAATTTTCTGCTCTACATAGGCATGCACCTGCGGGTACTCCCAGCCAGGCTGAATCTCGGCGAAGATCTTATAGTCACGCGGCAGATACCGGAAAACATGGCCAGTCGTAGACTTGGTCGTAAATCCGTGCCACTCCCGCATCAGACGCGAATAGGCAGTCGACGGATCTTTCGCTGTGTACTCGACTGGTTCTGATGGGTCTTTCGCCCCGCGACGGATGGTACCCGAGCGAAGCATTTCTTCGGCGTACAGGTGCGGCAGATCTGCCAGCGCATCAGAAGCCGATGTGGCCGCAGGAGAGTCGGGAGCTGGATCGGGAATCCAGCGGTGGTGCGCCGATCCTTCCGCTTTGATAACCCGTCTCGCCGCATTCTTGGAGCTGGTGTAGCCGGATGGAAGAACCAAATGGTGCGTTGGCACCGGGAATCTTGGCTTGATGCCGGTCGAACGATGGAAGCCGACCAGAATCATGCGCTCTCGCATCTGCGGAACGCCGTACCATACGGAATTCAGCAGTGTGTAGGCTACGTCGTAGCCTTCTTCGGCAAGGCTTTTGGAAACGAGCTCGGCAACATTGGTGCCGCCATGGTTGAGGATGTCCGGCACGTTCTCCATCAGAAGCGCAACAGGCTTTGTAGCCCGGATGAATGCGACATAGCGCTCCCACAGGCTGACCCGTCCATCCACCAGGAAGGCTTGGTCTGCGGTCACCTCTTCGCGCAAGCGAGCCTGCTCGCGGAGCTTAGCCCGGCCTACACGGGCGAACGCCTGACAGGGTGGCCCGCCGACGAGGACATCGATCTGACGATCCGTGGCGCCCTGCAGCCCGAGATCGCCGAAGACGGTGTCAGCGGTTTCGGTTACCGCGTCGCGCGGGACGTGGTGCGCTTCCTTGTCACCCCCGACCGAGCGCGAGCCGAAGTTGGCTCCGTGCGACTTCGCAGCCCACGGGTCCATTTCGATCGATGCGACCGGTGTAAATCCGGCAGTCAGAAAGCCAAGGGAAATGCCGCCACAGCCTGCGAACATATCCATATAGCGGATTTCGCCGCCTTCCTGAATACGCTTTAGCTTGCTGCGGATCAGCTCGTCGTCCTGGGTCGGGGCGCGGGAGTTCTTGCCAGTCGAGGGGGACAGGTCTGCAGCCGGGGTAGTGGGCTTTTCGTAGGTATTGCTTGGCTGCGATCTGAGCAGCTCGGTTTGGATGGACATCCGGTATCTCTCATAGGGAACATGCGCCAAGACCAGCTGCACGTAGCGCAGAAGGCCGGCGGCTCAGGCCTGCTCATACCACGCGGCGCAGCCCGGCTTTACGAATCGTCGACCGGGCGCCAAATGTTGCATTGTGTCAGAGTGTAATGAAAATACCGCGAGGTGTCGCCTGCGCAGGCTGCGTGAACCTTCATGTTTAGCCAGCCTCAACCAGCGAAAGAATGCCCATAGCCTCAAGTTTTCATGAGAATCTGGGGCCATCTCGACCTAAGCGATGATATTTAGTCGCTTGCCAATGCCTGATGGGGCAAAGCCTTCGCCTAGCCCTTCGGACTTGCGAAGGATCCACGATCCGAATTGGCTCACGAAGCAGAAAAATTTTTCCAGGGAGATATCCTGTGACAGGGCAAACTCATCTGAGGGTGATTCATGGACATCGTCAGCAGAGAAGTCAGATCTCGAATGATGGCGGGCATTCGCAGTAGCGATACATTGCCAGAGATGAAGGTCAGAAAGCTGCTTCATCATCAAGGCTTCAGGTATCGCTTACATCAGCGAAATCTTCCAGGTAAACCCGATATCGTGCTCCCTCGTCATCGTGTCTGCATCTTCGTTCATGGTTGCTTCTGGCACAGACATTCGGGCTGCAGATACGCCACCATCCCAAAGACCCGCGAGGACTTTTGGCAGACGAAATTCGATCAGAACATGAAGCGTGATATCAGGAACCGAGATGAACTGCTCAGGTTAGGCTGGCGAGTGATCGAGCTCTGGGAGTGCGGAATACGCGGTCCAGAAGCGGGGATGAACTGGCTTCTGGAAACGATCCCGGACTGCACCCAAAAATACGTCTCTTGGCCCAATTACTCCGACCTGCTCGTTCCCTGTGATCAGCCTACAGAAAACTGAGCTGATCGGCTTGCGGCACTCAATACCAAGCATAAATAAAGATTTTCGATCCAGTCTGGCGCGGGTGGCGCAACGATCAAGAGCAACTCTTCACCAGCCATGTCTAGCTTTTTCACAACCACTTGCTTGATAGATTCAATGCCGAGGGTGTAACGGGCAGAGCTCGAATTTCACCGTCCATCGGAATCCAGACTACGCAGCGTTCCAACTGGTATTCCAAGCAAGTTGATCAAAAAAATATTTACTAGCCAAAACAGGTAGATACCGACTGGTTTCAAATTACCCCGGCCTACCAAATCCTAAAAGAACACGCCCAATGGGCGTCTTTTTTTGTGTCTGCAATTCGGTGCCTCAGCGGCAAGTTCCTACAGCGATCGCCAGCGCTTGCGCGCATGGACATAAGCCGCCAAGTCACCGTATCCAAGCTGTGCAGCAATCTGCGCTCGGCTATCCCCCTGCATCTCCAGGTACTGCTCAAGCTCCGCACGGACCCGGTCAAGCAGCACACGAAAACTGGTCCCCTCATCCTCCAGCCGCCGACGCAAGGTACGTGCACTCTGGTGAAGGTCCTGTGCCTGCGCCTCCAGGGTAAGTGATTGGCCCGTGATGAGGCCCTGGCGAATACCCTGGGCTACCCGGGCCGACCAGCCACTGAGCTGGGACTGCTGCGCCAACCGGCGCTCCAGCTCCTGGCTCACCACCTCCATCATCCCGGCATGCTGGGTCAGCAATGGCATGTCCAACTGGATACGATTGAAGTACAAGCGGTTGTACCCGCAGTCGAACTGGATATTTTCACCAAACCACTCGTGGTACTCCGGGTAGTACGCCGGCCGACGGTGAGCGAAGCACGCCCGCTGCGGCACGACCACCGCGCCCATCCCCACGCCCATCACGCTGAGGGACATCGCGCTGTAGTGCTCAACCATATAGCGCACCAGGCTGGCTGGCGCATCGATACGCAACTCCACCCCGAGGCAATCACCCTCCTCGACCAGCGCCAGGGTGTCCATGTCCGATGCCAGCCGTGCATAGCGCGCCCAGAAGCGGATGGCCTCGGCCAGCGTGGCGCTGTACAGGCAGCCCTGGGCCAGCACATGCCAATCCTGGCGGCTGAAGTGCGAGAACAGGTGCAAGCCGATTGCCGGATCATGGTTGGCCGCCCTGGCCCAAAGCTGCTCCAGCGCAAGCATGCTGTAGTTGCTGCGCGCCTTCAGCGAATGCGTCTGAAGGTAA
>NZ_NIBE01000091.1:0-2484 GCF_002205115.1 Pseudomonas sp. DrBHI1 | reverse complement strand
CAATAACAAACAGCCCGATACCAATTATTCTCGCCATTCTGATCGGCTTCATCCTCCTCGAAATCACCTGCGCCTGCTTCCTTCAGCCTCGCGGCAAACGTCGGGACGCGATCATCGAGATCGTCGGCAGCGCCCTGCTGATGGTGGTCACCCTGCCGTTGGTCACGTTCCTCAGCAACAGCCTGCTGGAACACTTCGCGCCGCAACTGAAGGGCAGCCTCGCCGGCCTGCACTGGGTGCTTGGGCTCGTCCTGTTCCTGGTGCTGGACGACATGACCCAGTACTGGTGGCATCGCCTCAGCCACAAGGTGCCCCTGCTCTACTCGCTGCACCGCGCACACCATTCAGCGCCCTACATGAGCATCCGCATCGTCTATCGCAACAACAGCTTCTATTACCTGCTGATGCCCGGCCTGTGGTTCAGCGGGGCCCTGATCTACCTGGGGTTGGCGCCTGTGTACTTCGGCTACCTGATCGTCAAGATGCTGGTCATCTTCGGCGCCCACAGCAGCGTGCCCTGGGATGACAAGCTTTACCGCATACGTGCACTGCGGCCCGTGATGTGGCTGCTGGAACGGACCATTTCCACCCCCGCGACCCACTCGGCGCATCACGGCCTCAGTGCCGATGACGGGGTGACGCATTACAAAGGCAACTTTGGCAACCTGCTGTTCTTCTGGGATGTGCTGTTCGGCACGGCAAAGATCACCCGCCGCCGCCCGCAGTATTACGGTATCGAAGGCATGCGCCCGGTCAGCTGGCAGGAGGAGCTGTTCTGGCCGCTGATGCGTGGCAAGTCGACCAGCCTGCCGACGGAATCGGACCAGGAGCTGGCCAAATGAGCCTGAATATCGTACTCGTGGCCGGCTCCAGCCAGCCGGACAGCCAGTCGGCGAAGGTGGGCGCCTTTCTCGCCCAACGCCTACAGGCATTGCAACTCAGCGAGCGGCCAAGGGTGATCGATCTGGGGCTTGCGCCGCTGCCGTTGTGGCCTGCCAAGGATGAACATGGGCTCTGGGCGGAGTATGCAGCCCTGCTGCGTGAAGCCGATGCCCTGGTGGTGCTGACCCCGGAATGGCACGGCATGGCCAGCCCGGCGCTGAAGAACCTGTTCGTCTACGCCGGCTACCGCGAGTTGGGGCACAAGCCGGCGCTGCTGGTCGGGGTGTCCTCTGGCCAGGGCGGGAGCTACCCGCTGTCTGAACTGCGTGCATCCAGCTACAAAAACTGCCGCATCTGCTATCTGCCCGAGCAGTTGATCGTGCGCCAGGTGGAGGGCGTGATGAATGGCCCGGACAGTGCCGGCACGCAAGACCTGCGCATTCGTCGCCGGGCCGACTGGGCGCTTCAGGTGCTGGGCGAATATGCCAGGGCGCTCAGGGGGATGAATGCGCGGGTCGAAATGGAGGATCCGGAATTCGCCAACGGGATGTGAGGGTTGATGGCCGCTATCGATCGATAGCGGCTGCCTTGGCCTGCGCCCGCTTAACGCCTCGCCTCAATAAGATGACGGGTCGAGTGCGCGACAAAAGGCTCGCCCTGGCGCATCTGGCTATCCAGGGCCAGCAGCTCAGCGCGGTACTTGTGTACAGAGAAGTCCGGCACCCACCATACGCATTTGCGAAGAATCCACACGACTGCGCCCACATCATGGAACAGCATGCGGCAGCGGGCTGTGCGCAGGCCGGTCACCGTCAGCCCGGCTGCCTGTGCTGCTGCCACTTCGTCCTGCGGATCGCGCATTTTCCGTTCATGGGGCAATGGCCCCAGGAAATGCTCGATCAGCTCGAAGGCCGAGGCTGGCCCTACGTGCTGGGCGAAGTAGTGTCCATCAGGTCGGAGGACGCGATGAATCTCGGACCAGTCCGGTTGCACAGGGTGGCGTGAGGTGACTAGCTCGAACGAGGCGTCGGCAAATGGGAGCGTGGTTCCGGGGGCCACCTGCACGACTTCAACGCCGCGCGGCCCCAGGCGCTCGTGTGCCTTGCGGGCGTTGGGTGGCCAGGCTTCTGTCGCGCACATGAGAGGCGGGAAGCGCGGCGTCTCATCCAGTACCTCACCGCCGCCAGTGTCGAGATCCAGCGCCGTGCAGACCCTACCCAGACGCTGTGCAAGGAGCTGGGCATAGCCCCAAGGCGGACGCTGCTCAGAGGCGCGTCCTGCCAGCCAGTCGAAGCCCCAGCCAGTCACATCCGCTGCGTTGGCTTCGGCTACCAGGTCGTCAAAGGGTTTCATTCGATGGTCCAGGTTAATGCTTGTGGTCGGGCCAGTATAAGTCGTGTAGGAGCGGCCTTGTGTCGCGAAAGGGGCGCGCAGCGGCCCCAGGGTCTTGAGTATGTCTCAGGACTGTCGGGGCTGCTGCGCAGCCCTTTCGCGACGCAAGGCCGCTCCCACAGGAGCGCCGGTATGGCGTTGATGTTGGAACGCGGAAAAGACAAAACCCCTACCTGCTCGCGCAGATAGGGGTTTTGCGAAATGAATCTT